>NZ_JAQKGP010000001.1:0-392134 GCF_027956525.1 Agrobacterium sp. ST15.13.013 | reverse complement strand
CGACAAATGGCCAGCGGATAAGCCGATGCTCGATGAGCCGGCGCCGGCAAGCACCTTCTATCACATCGCCTGCGCCATATATGAGGCGGAGGCGGTGCTTTCAGCGGATCAATAATATCGAAGCTGCGGGCGAGCGGCATCGCCGCTCGCTGGTATCGATGGCGATCAAACCTTGGCCGGTCTGACCACGCGCCAATCAGGTCTGCCGAGATTGTGCGGCCAGGGATGAACATCCTTGTCATTGAAATAGACGACTTCTTCCAGTTTTGGAAAATCCGCCTGCTTCAGCGTCACGTCGTTCATCCACGGACGAACATAGGAATCGCCGCCTTCATAGCCCAATTCGGCAACCCAGACCGGCTTGTTGAAGTTTTCGACAAGTCCATAGCCCTTGCGCAACAGGTCGGTAAAGGTCTGCGGCGCGCCATATTCGATCTTATCGTACTCCTCGAGACCGAAGACCGAAAGACCCACAAGATCCGCGTAATTGTCGCCGGGGTAATAAGCCCGCAGACCATCCATACCTTTGGGTGACCACATCACCTTGACGCCGGGAACCGCCTTACGGGTCATGTCCACCATACGTCTATAGGCCGCGATGTAATCACGCGGGTTCCAGCCCGACCAAGAGAAGCGGCCGGACGTGTCCTCCATTTCCTGTCCCCAGCGCAGGATCAGTGGGCTCTTCATCGCAGACATGCGCGCGGCGATCGCCTGCATATTCTGGTCGTAGTCGCCTCTCATCACCTTACGGCGCAATTCGTCGGAGGTGAGCCGCCAGTTTACGTCCCAGGACCAGGGTTCGACCGTGATCAGCACGTTGCGCTTGCGTTCCATCGCATAGGCATCCGCAAGCGCCAGACTGTCGAGATCCACGTCTTCCCAGGGCAGGAACAGATGTTCCGTCGCCACCCCGGCCTGGCCGGTGAAATCGCCGTGCGGATCGTATGCGCCGAAACGAATACCGTCCGCATGCAATGTCGGTCTTTTGTCGGCAAGCGTCTTCATGCCCGTCGACGTCATGGGGGCGACACCCTGTGCGTCGAGCTTGAGCACCGGATACATGCCGGCGGTAAAGGCTGCGGCGGCACCACCTGCGAACAGAAGTTTTCTTCTTGTTATTTGCATGACACCTTACTCCCTACCTTGTTGCCCTCATCGCCTTGTCGTATGCGGCGATCTGCGGCGTGACATTGTCCTTGCGGACAAGTTTGAGGAATTCATCGCCTGGGCGTGGCGGGTTGTGCCGGAACACGTACCATGGCCCGCCCTGCTTGCGCTGGTAGATCACCTTGCCGATGCGGCCGTGATCGAAACAGGTATCGGCCTTGCCTTTGCCCGCGGCGCTTTTCCAGGTGGCGCGCATGCAGAGCGTGCCGTTGGCGTCGACAGTCCAGCGGCCTTTACCGGTGGATTTCTGGCCCTTTTCCTGCGTCGCAGCGATGAATTTGCGGTCTTCGGCAATGAAGCGTCCGCCGCCCGTTTCCCATTTCCAGGTCTTATCGAAGTACATCTTCACGACCTCGCTGGTTCTGAGCGGTTTCGGCGTCTTCGTGCCGCCTGCAGCATGGACCGCGCTTGGCAAGACCACCGCAAGACAGAGTACGAAAGCGGAGAATCCGCATTTGCTTATTGTTGTTTTCATCACAGCCTCCTCCTTCATTGTCCGACCCTATTGTCGGCCAGCATGATCTCTCCGGGCGCCACCGCTGGCGGCGGCGTCACGATGGGTTCCGCCTGCATTTCCTGCGGTTCGCGCAAGCCCGGTACGGTAATGCGCAGTTTCAGACGCACCGATCTCGCACCTTCCACACCCGCGCCGGCGACCGTGAACCGCGTTTCGGTAAAACTCACATAGGGCTGCCCATGCGACAGGGCTTCCAAGCCGCCGATTGCATGGGAACTGAGCTCTACAGCACTTCCCGCCGCCAGCAGCAACGAGCAGGCTGCGGCAGTCGCTCCACCGCGCAATGCCGGCAGCCTGGGCAAGCCGTTTTCCGTGGCATGACGGATGAGCAGAAACACGCAGAGGCCCGAATAGATCGCCACATTGATGGCGGCGAAGATGAAGAAACCCTCCGCCCCGTTTTCACGGGGCGCCAGAACCATGGCCGCAAGGCTGAGCGCCGCCAGTACGATGTAAGGCGCGACAACCCTCAGCGGTAGCGGCGGTTTTGCCTGCATGCCCTTGGGCGTGATGCGGAAATCGACGAAGTCGCCACGGATCGTGTCGCGTATCGCCGCCAGCACCCCCATCAGCGACCAGGGCCAGCGCAGGAACAGAAATACCATGGCCTCCCAGCTGAAAAGCTTCGCATCGTGCGGACGGAATGCGCCCGTGGCCCGCCAGAAGAAGGCAAAGACGATCATGATTAGCGAAACCGGCAGGAAATGCGCCAGAAACGCCGGATAGGATGCGTCGACCAGTACATCGCCGCGTATCAGCGCAACAGCGGGAAGCAAGAACATCAGCGCCATGAAGCCGGAAAACAGCGGATACCAGAGCTGCGAAAACACGAACTGGAACTTCAGGCGCGCAGGCAGCTTCGGTACGTAGTGCCTGGAATATTGCAGCAGAATAGTCATCAGGCTACGCGACCACTGGAATTCCTGCACGATGAGATCGGCAAAGGTCACCGGGCCGTCGCCATGGGCGATGGCGTTGACGGCGTGGACGCCGCGCCAGCCGCCGGCGTTCATCAGAAGCGTGGTGGAATGATCCTCGGCAAGCTCCGGGCCAAGACCGCCGACCTCGCGCAGGGCTTTCGTGCGCACGGCATAATGCGAACCAATGCACAGAGGCGCCCAGCCATTATTGTAACCCAGCTGCAGCGCGCCATGCAGACTAGCCTCGGCATAAAGCCTGCCGCGCGCGGCCCAGCTTTCACTGGCATTGGCGTCGCAAATGCTCGGGGCCGAAACATAGCCAACTCTCGGATCGGCAAAGGGACGGATAATCTCGCTGAGATATTCCGGCTCCGGCACATGATCCGCATCGAACTGAGCGACGAAATCATAACGCTCGTAACCGTAACGATCGTAGAAATAGGCGAGATTGCCTTCTTTGCAGCGCGTGCGCCGCGGCCAGGTCTTGCGATGATATTCGGCAACGCCCTGTCGCGTGGAAACGAAAACGCCGTGCGCACCACACCATTTCAGCGTATCCGCATCGGGAGCCTCATCGGCAAGCCAGACATCGAATTCCAGCCCTCCCTGATCGAGCCCTCTCTGATCGAGCATGGCCAGCAGCGTCTTTTGCACCACCGCGAAGGGTTCCGACGGCGCCTTGGTGACAACCATCGCCACCCTGCCCCGTGGCAGAGGGGAGCGCCGGTCCACGACCCTTGCATTCAGGAAGATGAAGATGAAATAGGACGGCAGAAGCGTGATCCACGCCAGAGTGATCGTGACGACGGTGTAATAGGGCCAGTCGATGACGCGGTCGCGATCAAGCCACCAGATCCAGAACCAGGCGAGCGTCACCAGCCAACCGCCGATGCCGAGGCGATAGGCCAACCGGTTCCAGCCGGTGAAGACCGGTTGCATCCTCAGGTCGCTGGCAACCGCGACCGAACGGGCCGATGGAACGGAAGCGGCGGAACGGATCTTCATGACCGCACCTCCAGTCCGAAGCCGGGACCTGCCGTGCGGATGATGGTGTCGATATCCGAACGCTTCGGAATAAAGCCGAGCGTCTCTTCCGCACGCTTTATATCCGCAAACAGGGCCGGCGGATCGCCGGCGCGCCGTGCGCCGAAATGGACCGGAACCTCCTGCCCCGTCACGCGGTGGATCGCGCGGATGATATCGCCGACCGATGTACCGTGCCCGGAACCGAGATTGACGCGCAGCGTCTCTCCGCCATCGGCAAGATAATTGACGGCGGCAACATGGGCGTCGGCCAGATCGCTGACATGGATGTAATCACGAATGCAGGTGCCGTCGCTGGTGTCGTAATCCGCCCCGAAGACATCCAGTCGCGGCAGCCTTGCGGCCGCAGCCATCAGCGCCCGCGGGATCAGATGGGTTTCAGGCTCATGGCGCTCGTAAAGCTCACCGTCCGGATCGGCGCCGGCGGCATTGAAATAACGCAGCGCCACGAAACGCAGACCGTAGGCAGCAGCATAATCTTCCAGCGCCATCTCGAAGATCAACTTGGTGCGCCCGTAAGGATTGACCGGCATCTGCGCCGTCTCCTCACGGATAGGCAATTGCGGCGGCACGCCATAGGTGGCGCAGCTGGAAGAAAAAACCAGCCCGCCGATATCCTGGTCGAGACAGGCATCCAGCAGCGAAAGGCTCCCGCCGACATTGTTCCGGTAATATTTGCGTGGATCCTCGACGGACTCACCGACATAGGCATTGGCGGCGCAATGGATGACGAAGGCCGGTGAGAACTCCCTGAGCGTGGCTTTCAAAAGGCCGCGATCCAGAATGTCGCCCTCGATAAAGGGTCCCCAGCGAACCGAATCCGCGTGACCCGTCGAGAGATTGTCGTAAGCGATGGGCTTGAAGCCGGAGAGGGCAAGCGCCTTGCAGATGTGGCTGCCTATGAATCCGGCCCCGCCCGTGACGAGGATTGTGCGGGGCATCTCATACGGCCTCCGCCACAGCCTTACCGGCCAGCAGTGCATCGAAATAGACGATGGTTTTTTCCAGACCGATCTCGAGCGGCACACGCGGTTGCCATCTCAGCAGCTCGTTTGCCCGTGAAATATCGGGGCGGCGTTGCTGCGGATCGTCGATTGCAGCGGGCAGATGCACGATGCGCGAACGGGAACCCGTCATACGGATGACGATATCGGCGAGCTGCCGTACCGGAATTTCGCTCGGGTTGCCGAGATTGATCGGCCCGGTGCAATCTTTCGGCTTGGCCGAGAAGCGCAGGAAACCGTCGATCAGGTCATCGACATAGCAGAAGGACCGTGTCTGGCTGCCATCGCCATAAATGGTGATGTCAGCGCCCTTCAGAGCCTGGACGATGAAGTTCGAAACCACACGCCCATCGTCGGGCCGCATGCGCGGTCCATAGGTGTTGAAGATGCGTCCCACCTTGATATCGACACCGAAACTACGGTGATAATCGAAAAACAGCGTTTCGGCGCTGCGTTTCCCTTCATCGTAGCAAGCTCGCGGTCCGATTGTATTTACATTACCGAAATAGGTTTCCGGCTGCGGATTGACGTGCGGATCGCCGTAGACTTCCGAGGTAGAGGACTGCACCACCGTTGCACCGCATCTGCGCGCCACTTCCAGTACATTGACCGCGCCCAGGACATTGGTGAGCAGCGTACCGACCGGATCGCGCTGATAGTCTGGTGGCGAAGCCGGCGAAGCGAAGTTGAAGATCAGCGAGACATCGATGTCATAGGGTTTGCGCACATCGTGCTCTACCAGCAGAAACCGCTTATTGTCCCGCAAATGCGCCACATTCGCGGTGCGTCCGGTCGAAAGATCGTCGAGACAGATCACCTCGTGGCCGCTGCTCAGCAGGCGTTCACAGAGATGAGAACCGAGAAAACCGGCGCCGCCGTTAACGAGAACGCGTTGGCCAGGTCTCCATTCGGAGTAGATGGTGACGCCGTTGTCGTGTTCGTTGGGAACGAAATTACGCATTACACACTCCTCCCCAAGAGAAATCAGCGCAGCTGATTCACCTAAACTGGATCAAACCCCAGATTGTAAGATGTATTTAATACCACCCTCCGGTTTTTACTTCTTTTGGAGGTTAATATTTTCGACCGGATAAATTTCAACTTTCATGATAGGCGCGGAAGAAAACAGGTCAACTTCATTTTATCGAAATATTACAATTGATTACCCAAATCCACTCGAAATAGCCCTTGATTTAATACTTTTTAACTATGCCTCTATTATGCCTTTCTTATTGAGCATTAGCGCAAGCTTCGCTCAACCAGTCGGGGCTATGCTGGTTTCGTAAGGCTCGGTCCACCGGGAACAAAACCGCCCGGCGAGATGCGACAGATAGTCGATTTCAGGGGACACACATGACGAATGAAATGCCTTATTCCCATAGCGGCAAAGCAGCCCGCCATTGTCGCTTCGCGCTTATTGCCGCGGCACTTGTAACCTTCACCTTCGCGACGGCTTCATGCTCCGTGGTCGAAGACGCCGTTCTCATCAAGACCGCGTCGGCCAATACCGCCGCGATCCAAGGCCGGGTCGCTCCGGCGAAGGCGTCCTACGGTTATCAAAAAACCGGCAACGCGGCTGTTACGCTCGTTGCCGACGCCTCGGACACGCCCGCGATATCGCGGCAGTCCTACTCGGGTTCATCTCCCTATATCTGCTCACCGAGCGGATTCGGGCAGAAATCCCGCTGCTTCCTGAGGCCCTGAGCCTCCTGGAGAAACACCGGAAGGAACCGGCGTCCGGACGGCTCTCTCCGTCCTGACGCTCAGTTCTTCCAGCCGCCGGGGAAGGTCGTGTCTTCGTCCTTGTTAAAGAAGCGCGACGCAGCCTCCGTGCGGTTGCGCACGTTCATTTTCTTATAGATATTGCGAACGTGAACCTTGACGGTGTTCTCGGACAGATGCAGCCGATCAGCAATGATCTTGTTTTGCGTTCCCTTGCAAAGCAGATCGAGGATTTGCACCTCGCGTGTCGTCAGCGCCGCCACGTCGCTCCTGCCTGCGGCAAGCGCATCGGCGCGGTTGGCGATAACGGCGTTGCTTTGAACGCTCTTGCCGCTGACGGAAGAAGAATAGGGCGTGAGCTTGCCGAGAAGGGCAGCCGGAAAATGTTCTCCGCCCTTCATCAGCAGATCGACGGCCGCCATGAAGACATCGAGCCTGAGGTTGAGCGGCAACACGCCGTCAATGACCCGCATTCCCACCAGTCTTTTCAACGACTCCTCGAACTTATCGATGGTTTCGACAACGAGCGCGATCGGCGCATCGGGATGTTTTGCCCGAACCTCCGATAGAACGGCGTGAAGACGATCGCCAGACATGCGGTAAGGCAAAACCAGCCGTACATTATTACCGTAATCGTCTTCGATCTTCCCCGACGACCTCACGCTTACCACCGCGAATGTGGGGAACTTTTTGCCCAGCGCCTCCATGAGGCACTCGGAAAACAGGTCCGGATCCGCTATGATCAATAAAGTTCCATTTATAGGAGCAACGGCGTTTTTTTGTTTTGCCGCATAATCTGACGTCCCCATGAACATTGATGCCTCCCTCAAGCGCTTACGCATTACTTTCTTTTGGTTGTGCAGCCTGTTGTCCGTCGGCTATCCCCCCCTCATACTTGGGGGTGAATCTCCGCTTTAAGTCCTGTCAACTATTATTAATCACCCGTTAATTAATACACGCTAATACGAAAAGCTGTGTAAATAAATGGCCCAAACGGGTTATTTTTTACAATTGACATACAAAACAGGCTACGAAGCAATAGAATCACCTATTCGGGAACGCCCACAAAAACAGGCGCATCGGAAAAGCTTTCGCTGTGGTTTTGCAATCCGGGAATATATAACTTTTGGTTGATATCCCTTTACATAGCTTGCCAGCGAACGAAGCGCGGAGCTGTTCCTTTCCGGGATAAAGATCATTTCCCGCCGCAATTAACCCTGGTTTCAAAGAGCCCTCTTTACCCGCCGAAACCCTCTTAATCTCCGGCCAAACCTACGACGCGGCACACCGGACAACCCTTCGGCATATATATTCGGGGTAACAGTGCCGATATGTTTAGCCCGAATTGATATCTAGGAAGCGCAATTTTTCTGCGGCACAGTCTGACCGTCGCTGAACGGCGGCCGATGGAAAGACACCTCCGGCCTTGACGTGTGTTTGAAAACGCCGGTCCCTTTTCAAGAAAACATGCAAGCAAAAAGACGAAGCCACCGCGCTCCCTGCTGGAGCGAGGAACGGATTTGTGCGCCTTTTTACCGAGTAGCGCACAAGGGCTGAACGAAAAGAGCCCGTTCACGGGCCAATACCGAACCGCAGATGAAGCGTACCGAGTGCATCTGCAAAACATCAATCTTCATGCTACCTGGAGCAAGCGCGATAAAAATCCCGTTTTAGATGAGAGGGATTTCGAAAGCTGCTCCGAGCTTTTTCGGAGGAAATCGAAATGGGTTATGATCACAAGGCATCTGGCAGCGACGACGATATCACCAAGATCGGCGCGCTTTCCGAGGGTTTTGCCAACACCTCGACCAATGACGCCGAGGTCGATGACAGCAATGTCGGCACCGCAAACGGCGAAAACCGCAACAACGACAACAGCGACAACAGCACCAATGTGGATGTTGACGCCAAGATCGATGTCGACGCCAATAACGGTGACAATCGCGACAACGACTATGACTGGAGCTATGACAGCAAGTCGTATAGCGACAACGACACGACCGTCAAAACAAGCACCGAAACCAGCACTGATATCAAAACCGACTACGACTGGAGCTATGAAAGCAAGTCGTACAGCGACAACGATACCAATGTGAAGACAATTACGGATACGGACAACAAGACGTTCTCCTATTCCGACAACGACACCTCCACCAAGACCACCACGACCTCCGACAGCTTCAACTCCGCAGACAGTTTCTACAAGTCTGATGACGACTTCGGCAACATCATGGGCGTCAAGGATGTCGGCAACCTCGGCGTCGCCGGCGGAGATCTCACCTTCAATCTGGGTGACGACTTCTCCTTCACCCTCGATGTCGACAATATCCTCAACGGCTCGCTCAACGGCGCCGGCAATGACTCCGGCTTCAGCATGGTACAGGCCAACCACCTGGCCGATCAGGATATGGCCTACGACGTCAAGATGCAGAACGGCGGCGCTGAAAACCACCTGAGCGCCAATGCCGGTGACGCCTACGGCGCCGAAGGCATGGACGGCAAGGGTTGGGACCTCAAGGCCGGCGACGACGCAGCAGGCACCAGCACTGCGGATGCATCGGCAATCCTTGCAAATTCCGGCTTCCATCTGGAACTGGTGCAGGGCGCCAACATGCTCTCCAATGCAGTTGATGTCACGATCACAGGCGGTAACTCGCATGTATCTGACGTCGGTGAGGATACCAGCGCCTGACGAGCGCCTCTCGAGAAAATAGCTGCACCGGCAGATGCCGGTGCAGCTTGCGGTTGAACGACCAGGTTGGTTAAAACGAAGCACCGCCTCTGAGACGTGTGCCGCCCGCCTCCCCGTCAGCCGCAGCGATCAGGGAGGGACCTCCGATGCATATCGACAAGATTTCGGACATGATTGCGCATTTCATCGGCCTGTTCGACACGGTGATCGAGGAAGCGCGCCTAAGAAGCAACTACAGCGAAGGCCCGGCGCACTCAAATCCGGACCGTCTGCCGGACGATGAGGCGGCAAAACTACTCGACAAAAATTACGATGTTGCGCTCAAGGACTACGATCCCGACGTCAACTACCGCGCCGGTTATTATGATTTCGATTATCTGCAGCCGCATTTCGCGCGCATGGTCGAATACGACATGCAGCAGTTCGCAAATGCTGTCCCTATCGATATTTCCGCCGCCCATTTCCGTTTTCCCGGCCGTCTTTCGTTCGAGGAGGAGCACGAACTGGTGGTTCACACCGGTCCCGGCTCGGTCATCGCACATGTGGCGCAGGTCAATATTCTTCAGGACGACGACTACCTGAACATGACGGACGGCCCCTATGCGGCCCGCGATACGAGCTTTGTCACCGCGCGCACCGTCGAGTTCTACAATGAGGCGTCCACCTTCACGCCTTTTGCCGGTTTCCAGCGCACAGACAATTACGATGCCCTGCAGGCGCTGGCCAAATCTGCGCACGACTATATCGATCACGCCCGCGAAAACGACGTGACGTCGCTCGGCACAGGCGCGGATCAGGATTTCGTTCTCGCCGGCCACGACATCGACGGGCTTTATATCAACGGCTCGGTAACCGGCGAAAAGCCGATGCTCGACGACTACATGCCTGATCGCGGTATCGCCAAGCCGGCAGAAGAGCCGGAAAAGAGCGATGTTTCGCTGCATGAGGACAGCCCTGCCGGCAACAGCCTCGATGTCGCCGCAGGCGCCAATGTCGTCGCCAACATCGCCACGTTGGTCAATACCGGTGTCATGACCTCTGCCACCGCCGTCATGGGCGACTATCACCAGATCGACGCGATCACCCAAGCCTATATCTATAGCGACCGGGACGAGATCGACTCCGTTTTCACACGCGCGGAAGATCAGGCGGCAACGGCAGCCTTCAATATCGCCAGCTTCGAGCGCAGCGTCTATCCAGGCGCCGAAAACACGGAGAACAATCAGGACAACGGCGAGCCGCCGGTTTTTCCAACCGCCTGGCGCGTCAGTGTGCTGGATGGCGACGTTTCTTTTGTGCACTGGATCGAGCAATACCAGTTCGTCAGCGACAACGACACGCTGACGATAACGACCTCCGGCGCCACCGTCAGCCTGCTTACAGGCGGCAACGCGGTACTTAACATTGCGAATTTCCTCGGCATCGGCATGCAATATGACCTGATCATCGTCGGCGGCAATGTGCTGGACATGAACATCATCAGTCAGATGGCCGTGCTTTACGACAATGACTGGGCGCGCGCCAATCCCGATGCACCGGCAGGCGCCACCATCCAGTCCGGCAACAACCTGCTGTGGAACGATGCCGCCATTCACAACGTCGGCAGCAACGACCGTTTCGAAACCATGCCGGATTATATGAACCAGACGGTGAACGCCATCAACGAGCGCGATCCCAACATGCCGGATGCGCTTGCTCATGACGTCAATTTCGTCGGCTATGAGGGTCTGAACGTCCTCTACATCACCGGCAATCTTTATGACGTCAGCATCATAAAACAGGTGAGCGTACTGGGCGATTCCGACGATGTGACGCAGGCGGCCGCCAAGCTCGCCGAAAATAACGAGGACGCCACCGTCCATGTCGACACCGGCAGCAATGCCGTCGTCAATCTGGCGCAGATCATCGACTACGACAGCTTCGGCTCCACCACCTATGTCGCCGGCGGCGTTTATTCCGATGCCATACTGATACAGGGCGGCATCATCGAAAACGACATGTCGCAACCCCAGCAAGGCCAACTGGCGAACGAGGTCATCGCCTTTCTTCACGACGATCCCGCCACCATCGAAAACGAATCCAATGGCGTCATCAATGCCGGTCACGACCTGTCATGGTCGAACGGGCATTCGGCCGACGTCATGCAGACGGTCGTTGCGTAATCTCCGGCAAGCGGGGCTGCAAACGCACCCCGCTGCAGCCGGAACCGCAAACACCGCTAGATCACCGAGGGGACCGATATAAAATGGATCATATTTCAAGAAAAAACATCGCCGACGGACGCTCGCTTGACTTGCCGCTGGATCAGGAAGCGGAAGACAGCAAGCTGACGGATGCCTGTATTTCAGCAATCAATGAAGCCGTCGAGAACCTGCGCCAGTTATCCGGTGCGCAACAGACGGCAAAAACCGTTTCATCCCCCGCGCAGACCGCCTCCCCACAAGTTATCTCCCAACCCCATGCAAAAACCGATCAGGCGGAACAATTACGGGATGTTCCTCCAGAACGGCCGGCACCTCAACGGGATAGGCAACCCGCCTCCCCGCCGGAACCACAGGCCAAGATCGACAATGGCGACCTGCCTTTCGTCAAGACCATCGACAATAATGACGGGCCGCTCCGTGAAAACGAACGCCGGCCGGTGACGGGCGGCGGCGGCAAGGAGCCGACGGACAATGGCGGTGGTGGCGGTGGTGGCGGCGGCGGTGGAAGCCAGAGCGGTTTTCACAAACGCAGCGAGCCGATCAATTTCGCCGCAAGCCTTGCCAAGGGCATCGCCGCCGTGCGGCGCAACATGGTGGTGGTGATGCTGTTCACGGTCGCCATCAACATCCTGCTGCTCTCCATCCCGCTCTATCTGTTCCAGATTTCCGACCGGGTTCTGACCAGCCGCTCGATGGATACGTTGGTGATGCTGACTGTCGCCGTCATTGGCGCGGTTCTCCTGCAGGCCTTCATGGACGCCATCCGCCGCTTCATCCTGATGCGCACCGCCGTTGAACTCGAGGTGCAGCTGGGCGCGCCGATCCTGTCCGCCGCCGCCCGCGCCTCCCTGCATGGCAACGGCAAGGACTATCAGACCCTGCAAGATCTGCAGCAATTGCGCGCCTTCCTTACCTCCGGTACGCTCATCGCCTTTCTCGACGCGCCATTGATGCCGCTCTTCATCGTGGTGGTCTATCTCGTCCATCCGCATCTCGGCATCATCATCATGGTCTGTTGCGTCGTGCTGTTCACCATCGCCTGGCTGAACCAGCGCTTCACTGCGAGACAGTTCGCCGAAGCATCAGGTTATCTCAGCCGCGCCAATTTCCACCTCGATTCCATGTCGCGCAATTCGCAGATCATCAATGCGCTCGCCATGATCCCCGAAGCGGTGAAGATGTGGGGCCGCGAAACCGCCGGTTCGCTGAAATCGCATGTGGCGGCGCAGGATCGCAACATCATGTTCTCAGGCGTCTCCAAGGCGGCGCGCATGATCACCCAGGTGGCTCTGCTCGGCTGGGGCGCGCATCTGTCGCTATCCGGCGAACTGACCGGCGGCATGGTGATCGCGGCCTCCATCATTTCCGGCCGCGCGCTGGCGCCCATCGAGGGCGCGATCGAAGGCTGGCACCAGTTCAACAAATCTGCCGCCTCCTATGGCCGCATCAAACAGCTTCTCGTCAATTCGCCGCTAAATTTCCCGCGCCTGCGCCTGCCCAACCCGGAAGGACGTCTCGACGTCGAGCGCATCCTCTTCGTACCGCCGCCGCAGAAGAAGGTGATCTTGAACGGCATTTCCTTTTCGCTGAAAAAAGGGGAATCGCTCGCCATCATCGGCAATTCCGGCTCCGGCAAGACGACGCTCGGCAAGATGCTGGTCGGCTCCATCCTGCCTACGTCAGGCAATGTGCGCCTCGACCTCATGGATTTGCGTAACTGGGACCAGCGGCAATTCGGTGAAAGCATCGGCTACCTGCCGCAGGATGTTCAGCTTTTCCCCGGCACCATCAAGGCCAACATCTGCCGCATGCGCGACGATGTCGAAGACCGGCAGATTTACGAGGCCGCGGTACTGGCGGATGTGCACGAACTGATCGCCGGTTTCCCACAGGGTTATGAGACCGTGGTCGCCGCCGATGGCGCGCCGCTTTCAGGCGGCCAGAAACAGCGTATCGCACTTGCCCGCGCCTTCTTCGGCGATCCCAAATTCGTGGTTTTGGATGAGCCGAACTCTAATCTGGATACACAGGGCGAACAGGCGCTGGCCAAGGCGCTGCTGCACGCCAAAAGACAGGGCATCACCACCGTCACCATCACCCAGCGACCGGCGCTGCTTCAATGCGTCGACAAGATCATGGTGCTGAAAGACGGATCGGTCGCCATGTTCGGCGAACGGATGGACGTGCTGAAGGCGCTTTCCGGCAATGGCCGCCAGGCTAACCAGTCCCCGCAAATCGAGGGTTGAGGACCGTCATGTTCAAAAAGAAAACCACCATTGCCGAAGTCAAACCCCAGGGCCAGCTGGAGTGGTACAGCGAGGTGCCGCGCTCGATCCGCCTGCACAGTTCGATCGGCCTTGCCATGCTGCTCGCCTCATTCGGCGGCTTCGGATTCTGGGCCGGCACCGCACCGCTCTCTTCCGCCATCATCGCGCAGGGCAGTTTCGTCGCCACCGGCAACAACAAGGTGGTGCAGCATCTGGAAGGCGGCATCATCAAGGAAATGATGGTCAGCGAAGGCGACACGGTCAAGGAAGGCGATGTCCTTCTGACGCTGGACAAGACGACGGCGCTTGCCAACGAGCGCATGCTGCAACTGCGGCGGCTTCGCCTCGAAACCATCGTGGTGCGCCTACGCGCCGAGGCCCAGGGCGCAAAAAGCTTCAAGGTGCCCGATATCGTCATGAAGGAAGCCGGCGATCCGGATATCACTTCCATCATCCAGAGCCAGAACATCGTGTTCCACAGCAAGCTCATCAAGCTGGAAGAGCAGCTGAACCTTATCGACAAGAACATCAAGTCGCTGGAGTTCCGCTATGCGGGGTATGAAGGTCAAAAACAATCCTTCGACCGGCAATTGGCGCTTTTGACACAGGAGCGCGACTCCAAGGAACGGCTCGCCAAGAACGGCGTCATCCGCAAGACCGACATGCTGGCGCTGGAGCGCGCCATCGCCGACGCCATGGGCGATATAGCCCGGCTGAGCGGCGAGATGAACCAGAGCGAGGCGGAAATCGCCAAGTTCCGGCAGGAAGCGGTCATTGCCGTCAACGCCAACAAGCAGGCGGCGCTCGATGCGCTGGAAACCGCCGAATCCGATCTCGACAGCGTACGCGAACAGGTGCGCGGCGCGGCTGAAGTGCTGGAACGCACCATCATCCGCTCCCCCGTCAACGGCACCGTGGTGCGCGCCTATTATCACACGCCTGGGGGCGTCATCACGACAGGCAAGCCGATCATGGAAATCCTGCCCGCCCATGTTCCCCTCATTCTCGAGGCACAGGTGCTCAGAACCTCCATCGACCAGCTGCATGAAGGGCAGACCGCCGCAATCCGCCTCTCAGCGCTCAACCGCCGCACCACGCCAGTTCTGAACGGCAAGGTCTTTTACGTTTCGGCCGACAGTATCGAGGAAAATGCCGGCCTTCAGGTCAAGGACGTCTATATCGTGCGCGTCCAGATACCCGACGAAGAGATCGCCAAGGTCCATAATTTCCATCCCGTGCCCGGCATGCCGGCCGACGTGCTGATCCAGACCTCGGAGCGTACCTTCTTCGAATATCTGACCAAACCGATCTCCGACAGCATGTCCCGCGCTTTCAAGGAAAGATGAAGAAATAACAGGGATTTACACTGTCAATCCCGCCCCTGTCGGCATATAATGCCCGTATAATTCTTTTGGGGTGGGGGAAGCGGGCATGGCGGCGATGTCGGATGTATTGCTGCTGGTCGGCAGGCTGAATTACGTGTGGACCAACACGGAAAGCCTGATGATCTATCTGATCGTCCATCTCCTGAAAGTGGAGAAGGAAGCGGCAATCGTCGTGTTCCTGACGCTTAACACCACACGGGCGCGCATGGATTTGATCGAGCGCCTGGCGAAGCTTCCTTCCACCGATGCGAAGGACCGCAAGACCATACTCTCCATCATGGCGCGGCTGAAGAAGGAAGCGAAGACGCGCAACAAATATAATCACTGCATCTATTCCTTCGATGAAAAAGGCGAGATCGCCAGCACGCAACTCATGCGGCTGGTGGAGGATGACAGCCAGGTGCGCTACGGGAAGGTGGAGCGCATGGACGAGAAAGAAATCGGGCTGCTCGAAAAATCGATCGCCGACATCGTCGATGTCAGCAAGGACATGTGGAGTTTCATCCACGCCAGTCCGCATGTCTCGGCGGATTATCTCTAGGCTCTCGTTTGCAACCGCATTCCGATTGCCGGGTGTTGCTCGCTCCCCTCAGAAACCCTTGCCGGAAGACATAGTTTCCCGGCCGCAAAATAAAGCAGGAACGAGCCTATCTGGTAGGGGAAGATGATGTCGATCTCTACGAAGGAACGCACGACAAACAGGGCGCAGATCGCAAACAGGATGACGCCCTGCGGATCGCTCTTGCGCATCAGCACCGAGCGCAGATGCCCGAGCAAAGTGCCATAAAGCACCATGCCAAGCAGCAGCATGCCGACAAAGCCGTTTTCCACCACGGTCTCGATGTAGGTATTATGGAAATGAAAGCCGCTGCGGCCGGTAATGAAGAAATCGTTCCACAACCGTTCGGCATCGGGAAAACCCGCAACCCAGAACCCCTGATAACCGACACCGAGGATCGGCGTCTGTTTCGCCGCCTCGATGCCCTGCTGCCAGAGGTAGGTTCGGCCGGTCAACGTCGAATCCTTGCCGAAAATGCCGAGAATGGCGTCCAGCAGGCCGAATTGCAGGGAAGCGACCACCAGCAATGCGCCGAGACCACCGAGCACAAAAAACGTCATCTTTCGGTTCGCCGGCGAAAGCATGCCGATGGGAATGAAGCCGATGATGAGCGCTACCACCGCCGCCGTGGTAATAGTGGATGTGGCCGATTGGGACGCAAGGAGGCTATAGGCCGACAGGAGCCCGGTGACGCCGGCAATCGGCAACCAGATGCCCCTTTGCTTGAGCACCAGCACCGATGCCGCAGCAAAAATAACGCCGAGCGAGGCATAAAAGCCGAGCTGGTTCTTGGAAGAGAAAGCGCCAACGAAACTATAAGTACCATCCAGCGCATCGAAGAGATAAATGCCGAACAGCAGCGAATAGAGCAGAACGACGGCGATGCCGATCAGCGCACCGCGCGTCAGCGTCCCGATCGAGATCACCCGCATGGCAATCAGCGCGCAGACGATATGCGTCATATACTGGATGGAGGCACGCATGGTCACCGACGCCGCTTCCGACCAGAAACTGGACAGAACCGTCAATGTGCCGAAGGCGAATATCCAGAGATAGCGCGGATAATTGCCGAGCACGCGCCGATAATCGACCACCACCAGCGGCAGCCACATGCCATAATAGGCCAGAACCGAGATTTGCCCGAAACGCGACGAGTAAGCGAAGACGAAGAATGACAGCGCAACCGCCGCCATTCCGTAAATTTCATTAAGTTCGGGATCGATCAGCGCCGATTTGGCGATCCGCATAAAAACCTCACTGCATCAGGATTTCAGACGAGACCTTGATGACATCGCCGGGCTGGAGCATGGCGTTTTCATCCACTTTCAGCTCCTTCGGCTTGCCGTTTTCCTCACGCACCACGACATAGCTGATCGTCGCGGACTTGCCCGACGGATCGAAACGGATCGCTTCTGCCGATTGCGCCAACGCTTCCGACATCAATTCGCGGCTGGTGGTCAGCTGCAGGTTGAGCTTGTCCAGTTCCGCTTCCGTGTCCTGCAGTTCCTTGGAGCGCTGCGCCACCCAGTCGTTGCGCAGGTTGATCTCGTCCTGGGTCGCCTTGTTGATATCCTGTTTGGCGCGCAGCGACTGCGTATCGATATCGAGCAGGTTGGATTCCACTTCCGCGGCGCGTTCTTCCGCAGAAATGCGCCGTTGCGACAGCGCAAGCCCCTGCTCGTTCAGCCGGTTGACGCGGTCGCGGTCCTCGTTGGCAAGCTGGAGCTGACGGTTCTGCGTTTCCGATTTCTTCTTCAGGGATTCGACTTCGCTCTCCAGAAGGGCGTGGAGGTCCGTTAGCGCCTTGAGTTGCAGGGTGTAACGTTCGGTGCGCGATTTCATCAGCGCGCTTTCGCTGGCCAGCAGCAGGTCGATATCGCCGATCTTTTCCATTTCAGGCGTCTTGGCGATGGTCGCGTCACCCTTGACTTCGGCAATCAGCCGCGCCTGACGGGCAAGCAGCCTTGCGCGCTGGTTGTCATAGACGGCTGCGTCACCGCGGGCATTGATGAAGTCGCGGGCAAAGCGCTGCCCGGCATCCGAGCGCCGCAGACCCCCAGCAAGGCTGACCGCCTTCAGCACCGTGAGATTGGCGGCATAGGGATATTCACCCGGCGTCTGCACATCGCCGCTCAAGAAGATCGGCCGGAACTGCGCGATTTCGACGGAGGCCGAAGGCAGGTTGCGAAGGGCGAACTTGCTCTGAAGCTGGGCTCCAATCTCTTCGCTGACCTCCGATGGGGTCTTGCCCACAACATCCAGTTGGCCGATGAAAGGCAGAGACAGCGCCCCCGACGGACCGACGGAATAATCACCGTTGATCACATCCCAGTTGCGGATGCTGCCATCCGCCGGCTGCCATTCGGCAACGCGGATACGCAGCTTGTCAGCGGTACCGAGCTTATATTGGGCGCCATCCGCAGCCATGGCGGAGAGCGGCGCGGAAAGGGCGACGGAAGCGGCAAATACGAAGGCCACAAACGGGCGGCGGGCGGCAGACAAGCCGTTCATCGGGAAACTCCCTGTTAGCGGATCGCCACACGGGCGAGCCGGCCGTCGCGCAGCTGGGCAGGGCCGCCTGCGCAGCGCCGCGAAAAGCGGCCGGTATGATTAGCACCAATGACGCACCCAAAGACCGGACTTGGGATCCCGGTCGGGGTGCGTGTCGAAACGAAGATCGATAAAGCCGAACTCAATATCGGTTTTCAGTAGCTTCCGCGTGAAAGGCACACGGCGGGTATGGTCTTGACGATGATGAAGACATCCTGACGCATCGACCAGTTCTGCACATAGTGCGTGTCGAAAGCGACGCGTGTCTTGTAGGATACGTCGTTGCGGCCGCTGATCTGCCACAGGCCGGTCAGGCCCGGGCGGGTGCTGAGATAATAAGCGGCGGCGCTCTCATAATAACTCAGTTCTTCATCGACGACCGGGCGTGGGCCAACCACGCTCATTTCGCCGCGGATGATGTTGAGAAGCTGCGGCAGTTCGTCGAGCGAGAGCTTGCGCAACACGGCGCCGACGGCAGTAACCCGCGGGTCGTTCTTGAGCTTGCGGGTGGCGCGCCATTCTTCGGCCGCTTCCGGATTGGCCGCAAGATATTGCCGGAGAATCTCATCACCGTTCATCGCCATCGTCCTGAATTTCAGGCAATGGAAATAGCGGCCATTATGCCCCACACGCCGGTGACCATAAAAGATCGGGCCGGGATCGGACAACTTCACCAGCACGGCGATCAACAGGAATATCGGGCTGAAGATGAGCAGCGCAAGCGCAGCCGATGTCATATCGAAGCTGCGTTTTGCGATGCCCCCGATAGGGAAACTGACATCGAAATCTTCGGAGCTGCTGAGTGTCTGTTCAGCCGATTGGGTCGCGGACTTCATAGAGAGAACTCCATTTATGTTTTGCGATTGGTCGGTGCCCGGAGGCGCGTCTTTCCGTCTAAAGGAGATAACAAGTCTGTGTTCGGAATTTGATGCTAATGGATTTTTTGTAAGGCACATTGGCCATAACCGTCTATGCGATTTCTTGCGCGAACGGCCGATCAACGTCCGAGCAATATTAACGGTTGCATAAAAAAGCAACAAATGCGCCGACGGCCATGTGTGGAGAGCATGGGTAGTACCGCGCCATGTATTGGGTTTTGGACCTTCGGCGGTCTTTTCTTATATGTTTCTTATGACTTGCGCAGATGGGACAGGAACGCCAAGAAAAGGCATCTCTCGAAAAGACTATTAAAGTTTTTTGCATCGCAGCAAGATTTTGGCAATGCATATAAAATTTGACATATTGGCCGGGATTTTTTGCCCGTCATTGTCGCTACGCCAATAAAAAGCGATGGAAAAATCGCAAGGAGGGCGCAAAGACGGCAAAAGCGTGGCGAGGAACCGCATTCCCGTCATAGCAGCCACGCAAAATTGCCGTAGCTCGTGGCGTTTTTTCTTGGCCCGGCGGGATTTTACCCTATCAGCGGCGCCACAAACCACAAGATATGGCGGGAATCAGAAGGTCGGTGGCGTGCAGGCACTGATCACTTCGCAGGGCACCGGACCAACACAACGGAAGCGGTGGGGCCTGCGGCTTTCGAAATAATAGGCATCACCGGGGCCAAGCACCCGCCTCTCCTCATCGACAGTTACTTCCAGACGCCCTGAGAGGATGATGCCGCCTTCTTCGCCATCGTGAACCAGCGGAACCTTGCCGGTATCGGCGCCCGGTTGGTAACATTCCTTCAGGATTTGCAGGCTGCGGCCGAAAACATTCTCCCCCACCTGCCGAAAGGAGATCGACCCTTTGCCGATTTCAACCAGCTCATCCGCCCGGTAGAAAGCCTTGCGGCTTGTCTCCGGCTCGAAAGCGAAAAACTCGGCAAGGCCGATCGGTATGCCGTCAAGAATGCGCTTCAACGCGCCAACGGAGGGGTTGGAGGTGTTGGATTCAATCAGAGATATCGTCGAATTGGTGACTCCGGCACGCCTTGCCAGTTCCCGCTGGGAAATATTATGGCGCAGCCGCAAATGGCGCAAACGCCCGCCTATATCCACCGACATGCCTGAGCCCCCGTTGCCCTTGTTCGAAATAACGAAAATCCGCGTCCAAGCCTATAGCATTTTCAATGGCTTGGCCAAAGACAGAAAAGGGCTTGTTCAGTCGAGAAAATAGCTTTCAATCACCGGCAACGAACAGGAGATCACCATGGACAATCCGAACCGATCCAATTCCACCTCGCTTGACAGCTACTGGATGCCGTTTACCGCCAACCGGCAGTTCAAGGCCAATCCCCGCCTGCTGACGAGCGCCGAAGGCATGTATTACACCAGCAATGACGGCCGCCAGGTTCTCGACGGCACGGCTGGCCTTTGGTGCGTCAATGCCGGCCACGGCCGCCAGCAGATCGCGTCGGCCGTAAAGCACCAGCTTTCGACCATGGATTATGCGCCCTCCTTCCAGATGGGCCATCCCGTCGCCTTCGAATTCGCCGAACGGCTGGCTGAAATCGCCCCCGGCCCGGAAGGCGCAAAGCTCGACCGCGTGTTCTACACCGGCTCGGGTTCTGAATCGGTCGATACGGCGCTGAAGATCGCCATCGCCTATCAGCGCGCCATCGGTCAGGGCACGCGCAGCCGCCTGATTGGCCGTGAACGCGGCTATCATGGCGTCGGCTTCGGCGGCATCTCCGTGGGCGGCTTGGTCAACAACCGCCGCGTTTTCCCGCAAATCCCTGCAGATCATCTGCGCCACACGCATGATCCAGCCAAGAACAGCTTCGTCAAGGGCCAGCCCGAGCATGGGGCCGAGCTTGCGGACGATCTGGAACGGCTGGTCGCCCTGCATGGCGCGGAAACCATCGCCGCCTGCATCGTCGAACCGGTCGCCGGCTCCACCGGCGTGCTGGTGCCGCCGAAGGGTTATCTGGAGCGTCTCCGCGCCATCTGCGACAAGCACGGCATCCTGCTGATTTTCGATGAGGTCATCACCGGTTTCGGCCGCATGGGCTCCACTTTCGCCAGCAACTATTTCGGTGTTACCCCAGATATCGTCACCACGGCCAAGGGCCTGACCAATGGCGCCATCCCCATGGGTGCGGTTTTTACCAGCCGCAAGGTACATGATGCTTTGATGCACGGCCCGGAAAACCAGATCGAACTGTTCCACGGCTATACCTATTCCGGCCACCCCGTCGCCTGCGCCGCCGGCATCGCGACGCTCGACATCTACCGCGACGAGGGTCTCTTCACACGCGCGGCCGAATTGCAGGATGTCTGGCACGACGCCATCCATTCCCTGAAAGGCTTGCCCAATGTCATCGACATCCGCACCATCGGCTTCATCGCCGGCATCGAGCTGCAATCGCGCGACGGTGCTGCCGGCGCACGCGCCTATGACGTCTTCGTGGATTGCTTCGAGCGCGGCCTGCTCATTCGCGTCACCGGCGACATCATCGCCCTTTCACCGCCGCTGATCGCCGAAAAATCCCATTTCGACGATATCGTCTCCATCCTCGGCGATGCGCTGAAGCGCGCGCAGTAAGAAACATGCAAACAAAAAGGGCCGCGCTTCGAAGCGCGGCCTTTTTTGTGCCTTGTCAATAGGTTTGTGTCGGTTGCGACAGGCCGTCGCCGATCACGCCGTTACCATATTGCGCCACGGGCACACCGTCCTGGCTAATCGGCACGCCCTGTTGTGCGGGGCCGAGCGCCGTCACCACGATCGGTGTCCCGTCGGGTACGCGGTTATAAAGATCGATGATATCCTGGTTCAGCAGGCGCACGCAGCCTGAGGATACCGACTTGCCGATGGTCCACCATTCCGGCGAACCGTGCAGGCGGTAGATCGTATCCTTGCCATCCTTGAAGATATAGAGCGCACGCGCGCCGAGAGGGTTCTTGAGGCCCGGCTCCATGCCGCCGTTGCGGCTGCTATAGGGTTCCAGTTCCGGCTGGCGCGCTATCATCTCATCGGGCGGCGTCCAGCGCGGCCATTGCCGCTTGTACTGAATGACGCCGCGGCCGGACCATTCAAAGCCCGCGCGGCCAAGACCGACGCCGTAACGCATGGCCTGATTGTTCTCATAGGTGAGATAGAGGAAATGATTGGCCGTATCGACCACGATGACGCCGGGGCGCTCACCCGTCGGGTTTGCCACCATTTGCCGCAGGAACTGACGCGGAATCCGCTTATAGGGAATCTCGGGCAGCGGGAACTGTTCGTCCGGCTTGGGGCCATACATCATGGCGTACATCGGGTCGTCAGCGGGCGGCGCAGGCCTCGCTGCCTCACGCGTCGTCGTGTTGCAGCCCGCAAGGCCGGCAAGCGCCACGCCACCTGCTCCAAGCAGGAAACCCCGCCGGGTCGTCATCGTCTTATTCAATTGAAAAACCTCATTTACGTCATCTCACGCCGGCAAAGGGATCTGCCAGCGCCGCCTCGGGGCGGCTTATAGGATACTTCGTGCCGGAAACCCGCGACGCCATGGCCTTGGCGCCGCTGGATTTCAAAATGGCTCGGAAGCTTGGATGCATGCCGCCGTCTACATACGCGCTGAGCGGGGCGGAAGTTCCGTCGCTCATGGCAGCGGCAAGCTTTTGTTGCTCTTCGGCCAGTTTCGACGCCACCAGCGGATCCTGCTGGTTGATCGCCGGAGGGCAGGCCGCTAACGGATCCGCAGGTTCGCCTTCGGCGAATTCACTGTTGAAAACATAACGGCGGCCGCAGACGGAAACCTTGGGCTGCCTGCGCGTTACCTCGAAATAATCGTAGCCTTCCTTCAGCGTCTTCCAGAACGGCATGTTGGGGTCGTCCCGATGCGCCGCCATGTTCCTTGCGGTCATACGGAAGGGATAGGCCTGCACCTGAAAGCGGTCCTGTCCGCCCTGGAGCGCACGCGCGACGATGGCATAAATCTCACCAACCTGGGCATCCGTCATGGCGTAGCAGCCGGAAGACGAGCAGGCGCCATGCACCATCAGCGCCTCACCGGTGTAACCGAGCGCCGATTCCAGCCGGTTAGGATAACCGAGATTGAAGGAGACATAATATTGTGAGTTCGGGTTCAACATGCCGGCCGAAACATGATAAAAACCTTCCGGCGCCTGCCGGTCGCCCGACTTCATCTTGGGGCCGAGTTTTCCGGACCAGCGGCACATGGGATAAGCCTTGAGCAGAGCGTAATTTCCGGTCTTGTCGATCTTCCAGACCTCAAGCTCGCTTTCCTGCTTGAAAATGCGAACGAGGACAGGACTTTCCGGGCGCATGCTCTTGGCCGACATCTGCGCCATCATCTTGTACGACAGTTTCGGCGGGTCTTTCTTGACGCTATCGAGCCCCATGGAAGTGCACGCGGCAAGGCCGCCGCCGATCGCAACGATCGCAGCCATTCTTGCCCCTGCCCTTACCTTTTGCCGCAACCCCGCAACCGCGAAATCCAGCATTGCCTGCATGCCCATGGATCGTTCTGCCCGCCTGATTTGCCCGCCTTTCCGGCAGACGCTTAACTATCGAAGGTGGCCACAACACGGCAACCTCGCCCATGGACAAAGTCTCGTGAACAGACGTTACCCATTCGTTAATCATAAAGACACAAGCCTGTGATGCCGCTGGCGTTGAGCTTAAAGGCTGCAGATTATCGGAGCAGCCCTTGGCCGCCATCGATCCAAACCGGCGTGCCGGTAATGTGGCGGGACGCATCCGACGCCAGGAAACCGATCAACGCGGCGACGTCGTCGCTCGTTCCGGCCACGCCGCCGGTTACCGGAATATCCCCAGCCGGAAAACGAACTGGAACCTCCGTTTTTTCCCGCCCGCGTATATCGGTATTTTCATCGATTGCCGTTTCGATTTCGCCCGGACACACGGCATTGACGCGAATACGGTGGCGCCCCAGCTCCAGCGCCAGTTGCTGCGCCATGGCGAGTTGCCCGGCCTTCGTCACGGAATAGGCCGTAGCACCGGGCGATGTGAAGGTTCGGGTGCCATTGATCGACGAAATGATAACGATGGATCCGCCGCCGGCCGCTTTCAGATGTGGCACGCTGGCATGGACGGTCAGATAGGTGCCGCGCAGGTTGATGCGGATCGTATCGTCCCATTCGGACGGTTTCAGCTCATCGATGGGCGCCCAGACTCCATTGACGCCAGCATTGGCCACCACGACATCAAGCCGGCCGAAATCCTCAACCAGCGCTGCGACCGCGTGACGCATGGCCGCCTCATCCGCCACATCGGCCATGAGCACTTTCGAAGAACCGGATTCGGCTCCTATTTCACGCGCAACATTGTTCAATTCCGATTCGGTGCGGCCCAACAGACCGACCGAGAAGCCCTGCGCCGACAGATGAAGGGCGGCGGCGCGCCCGATGCCGGAGCCAGCGCCGGTCACCAGTGCAACTTTGCGAACAACCAATGTCACTGCCCTCCTTTTCGCGAAGCAATGGAGGTGACCGTTGCCGAGACGGGATCACTCGCCGGGAAACTGTCTTCCAGTCCCTCTTCCAACTCCTCCTCCAGAATGTCGCGATCCTTCGATGTGCGAGCGCTCGCCTGTCCGTGCGGAGCTTCATCCTGCGCCGTACCTAGAGCGGAAAATTGCGAAGGCGCATCCGCACCATGGCGCGTTCCGAAGGCGGTCAGTTGCACCATCACAGCGCTCGCCCGCTTGATGGCCTCGGCATCGTCGATCCCTTCAAGACCATCGGCGAGGCGGACCGAGACCTGATCGCCGTCGCTGCCGACGAACTCGACGGAGATAACCCCGTTATTGCGTTTTACATAGGTCGTGGAAAGTTGCATGACATGCCCTCCGGCTGGGGAAGCACCGATACGAATCCGATGCTGGAAAACGGTTAAATCCTGAATTCACAACGATGGCAGAGCGGAAGGGTTCCAGATGAATCAGGCCTTTGGCCCGGAAATGCAGGAGTCTTTCTTCCTGCGCGATGCGGTGGATGTCGCCCGCGCCCTCATCGGCGCGGAGTTCCGCATTGGCGATACCGGCGGCATCATCGTGGAGACAGAGGCCTATCATCCGGACGACCCGGCATCCCACAGCTTCAACGGGCAGACGCCGCGCAACAGCGCTATGTTCGGCCCGGCCGGCCGTCTTTATGTCTACCGCTCCTATGGTATTCACTGGTGCGCCAACTTTGTCTGCGCCCCCGGTTCCGCCGTACTTCTGCGCGCCATCGAACCCATGACCGGCATAGACATAATGAAACTGCGAAGGGGAACTGACAAGCCGAAACTTCTCTGTTCTGGTCCGGGTAGACTCTGTCAGGCGCTGGCTATTACTGGGGAGATGGACGGCGCGCCGTTGGACGCAGCGCCTTTTTTCCTGCAGTTGCCGAAAGAAGCCAGCGCCGTTACCAGCGGCAGACGAATCGGCATCAGCCGCGCGACGGAATATCCGTGGCGCTTCGGGCTAAAAGGCTCGGCTTTCGTCAGCAAGAAATTCGAGAATTGAAAGGCGTGAAAGGCGAGAGCACCCTCGGCGGCTCGTCATTTTCGTCGGGGTTGGGAATCGGCGCCTCGTCCGGCGCCCGGTCAGGTTCCGGTTCTTCTACCGGCGGTATCTCCGGCTGCGGCGGCACAGGCATCGGCGGTTCGGGATAGGGTTCGACGGGAACGGCTGGCATGGCGGCCTCCTGATAACCAAGCTTTGCCACCGTGGACACAAGCAGCAGTTTTATAGCACGGGACAGCGCCTTCGCGCTTAAATAAGTCAGGCGGCGCAACACCCAATTCGCCCATCGGTCAAATGCCGGTCAGGTCCCTTCGGTCAGGTTGCGCCGCCCCGCGGGTCTTACAGGGAAAACGCGGAGACGGCCTGTCCGTTCCGTTTTAATGAGGGTTTTTGCGCCGGCTCAGGCGAAACCCAGCGCGCTGCGGGAAACGTCGCGATTTTCACAATAGTCGCGGGAATGGGCCTCGTGACCATGTTCGCGAGCGGTCGAGCGGGTCAATTCCCGGCTTGGAACATTGAGCAACGCATCGGCATAGGTGCCGGTCGCCTCGACGTCATCGATCACAGTCTGCTGTTGCAGCTTAAGAAATTCAAACATCCGTCCACCTCCTTCGACACGTCCCCTCAACGCGCCGGCCCGGGTCCTGTTCCATAACGCCCGTGACTGTTCCGATTATACATGAGACGACGCGGACGTATAGATGACGAAAGGCGAACGTCATCAAACGACGTTCACAAAATGGAGTGGAATCAGTGAGCTATGGCACCAGGCTCAGGCCGGACTGACCGACTCCCGCAAGATCAGTTCGACCGGCCACAATTCCTGAACCTCGCTGACGGGGCGACCGCCGATGATCTGCAAAAGCAGGTCCGTCACCCGCATCCCCGCCATGCGCATGGGCGAGCGAGTGGTGGAAAGCGGCGGCATCATGCTTTCCGGCGTGAGGTAAGGAAAAACGTCGTCATGGGCGATGACGGAGACATCCTTGCCGATCGTCAGCCCCATCTGCGTGGCCGCGCGATAGACACCCTGCGCCGTCATCATCGCGCCTGCCACGAAGGCCGTCGGGCGCGGCGTCTGCTCCAGAAGCGAGCGGGCGAAACGGAAGGCCGCCTCCTCGCTGAAATGCTCACTCATCATGAACCGCGGATCGGGCGTAATGCCGTGGGTCGCCAGCGCCTTCCGAAAACCCTGCTCGCGGTCCTGCACGAAAGTGCGGCCAACCGGACCATTGATAAGGGCGATACGCCTGTGTCCGCGCTCCAGAAAATGGATTGTCGGACGATAGGTCACATCGTGATTGTCGATATCGAGCCAGGCATGTTCGAAAGGCGTTTTTGAGCGGCCGTGCACGATGAAGGGCACACCCAGCCGGTTGAGCAGCGCAATGCGCTCATCCTCCGGGCGCGGCGAATGCACGATGATGCCATCCACCCGGCCGCTCGCCGCAAGCCGGCTGAAAATCGCCAGTTCCTCGTCAATATTATTGTCGACCGTGACACTGACGAGGATGTCGGTCTCCTCATTTTCCAGCCGTGTCGCCATGCCGCCCATGAATTCCGAAAAGAAATGCCCGCCGCCTGAACGACCCATGACAACGCCGATGGCGCCGGCCCTGCCCGTTGCAAGCCTCACGGCGTTGGCATTCGGCCGGTAGCCATATTTCAGCGCAGCCTCCATCACCCGCTGGCGCGTTTCCTCGCGCACCTCGGGGTAGCCGCCCAGCGCCCGGCTGACGGTGGTGGGCGAAAGCCCGACTTTCTCTGCGAATTCCTTGAGCTTCATAATTTTTTGCCAATTTGCCCCTGCATGCGTTGCCGCCGCGGATTTTTCAAGCCGACAAAAATTGAAAACGATTTCAATTTTCCTTCACCTGAAACCTTACAGTTGATCATTCCCAAAGGCAAACGCCGAAAATTACAGACAAAATCAGCCGATTTCCGGGAAAATAGAAAGAGTATTGACAGATCGCTCGGCTTTTGAGAGCCTCGCATCAGTCAAAAGCGCTTTCAATTTTGAGGATAATCGGAAGCGTCAACGGAGGAGTTTGACAATGAATATTTCCCTGAAGACTTTGTTCCTGTGCGGAACCGTATTTTGCGGCGCCGTTTCGGCTCAGGCGGCCGAACTTTCGATCGCCGCCAACTCGACCGGCAAAAACATCGCATTTTTCAAGGAGCGGATAGCCGCCTTCGAAAAAGAAACCGGTCACAAGGTCAATCTCGTCACCATGCCGTCATCGTCCAGCGAACAGTTCAGCCAGTACCGGCTGTGGCTTGCCGCCGGCAACAAGGATGTCGACGTCTACCAGACGGACGTGATCTGGGCGCCGCAGCTGGCCGACCAGTTCGTGGATCTGACCGCAGCGACGAAAGATGTCATCGGCGATCATTTCCCCTCCATCGTCGCTTCGCAGACGGTAGACGGCAAGCTCGTCGCCATGCCGATGTTCACCGACGCGCCAGCGCTTTTCTATCGCAAGGACCTTCTGGAAAAATACGGCAAACAACCGCCGAAAACCTGGAAGGAACTGAGCGAGACCGCCAAGGAAATCCAGGACAAGGAGCGCGAGGCTGGCCAGAAGGACCTCTGGGGCTTCGTTTTCCAGGGCAGCGCCTATGAAGGCCTGACCTGCAACGCGCTGGAATGGATCGCCTCTGCCGGTGGCGGCCATATCGTCGAGACCAACGGCGATATCTCCGTGAACAATGAAAAAGCCGCGGCCGCCATCGAAACCGCCAAGGGCTGGGTCGGCACCATCGCGCCGCAGGGCGTGCTTGCTTACAAGGAAGAAGAAGCGCGCGGCGTCTGGCAGACCGGCAATTCCGTCTTCATGCGCAACTGGCCCTATGCCTATGCACTGGGCAATGGCGACGACAGCGCCATCAAGGGCAAGTTTGGCGTCACCCCGCTGCCCGCCGGTGCGGAAGGCGAGGCCCCTGCCTCAACACTCGGCGGCTGGAACCTCGCCGTTTCGAAATATTCCGACGATCAGGAAGCGGCCATTCAGCTGGTGAAATTCCTGGCGTCGAAGGATACCCAGAAGATGCGCGCGATCCAGCTTTCCAACATGCCGACGATCGCTTCGCTCTACGATGACAAGGATGTCGCCGACGCGCAGCCCTTCATGCCGACATGGAAACCAATCTTCCAGACCGCCGTTCCGCGTCCCTCCGCCGCGGCGAAGGTGAAATATAACGAAGTTTCCGCCAAGTTCTGGGGCGCCGTGCACAACACGCTCTCCGGCAACGGCACGGCGGCTGAGAATCTCGAACTTCTCGAGGTTGAACTGACCGATCTCAAAGGCAACGGCTGGTAATCCGGCCCGCGCGGGCGGCGGTCTCGCCTGATCGCCTTCCGCGCCCCAACCGCGAGATATCCCCATGAACGACATCGCCCTTCAAAAACCGGTCGCGGTATCCGGCGCCAGCTCCGACCTGCAATCGGAACGCCTGAAATCCGCCTGGCTGTTCCTTGCCCCCACATTTCTGGTGCTGGCGCTAGTGGCCGGCTGGCCGCTGGTGCGCACCGTGTGGTTCAGCCTCACCGACGCTTCGCTGACCAATCTAGAGGGTGCGCAATTCGTCGGCCTCAAGAACTATCTCACCTGGATCACGCTCAGCAGCGGCCGCACCATCTATCGCGGCCTTCTTGCCGATCCCGCATGGTGGGGCGCGGTTCTCAACACACTCAAATTCACCATCCTGTCTGTCAGCTTCGAAACCGTGCTAGGCCTCGTCGTCGCTCTGGTTCTGAACGCGGAGTTCAAAGGACGCGGCTTTGTGCGCGCCGCCATCCTCGTGCCATGGGCCATTCCGACCATCGTCTCGGCGCAGATGTGGGCGTGGATGCTGAACGACCAATTCGGTATCCTGAACGACCTGTTCCTCAATCTTGGGCTGATCTCCCAGAAGATCGCGTGGACAGCCAATCCGGATACCGCAATGGTCGCCGTGCTGATCGTCGATATCTGGAAGACGACGCCGTTCATGGCGCTGCTCATCCTCGCCGGCTTGCAGATGGTGCCGAAGGACATGTATGAGGCGGCCAAAGTGGACGGCATCCACCCCGTCAAAGTGTTCTTCCGCGTCACGCTGCCGATGATCAGGCCCGCGCTCATGGTCGCTGTCATCTTCCGCATGCTGGATGCGATGCGCGTCTTCGACCTCATCTACATTCTGACGCCGAATAATGCCCAGACCCGCACTATGTCGGTGCTGGCGCGCGAGAACCTGTTCGATTTCGACAAGTTCTCCTACGGTGCTGCAGCCTCCACCATGCTGTTCCTCATCATCGCCTCGATCACCGTCATCTATATGTGGCTGGGGCGCGTCAACACCGATGGAGCCGCGCGATGACCCTGCCAAGCATCCTGAAAACCACCGCGTTTTATGCGCTGGTCGCCGTCATCATGGTGATTTCGGTATTCCCGTTTTACTACGCGATCCTGACGAGCCTGAAATCCGGCTCGGCGCTGTTCCAGGTCAATTATTGGCCCCGCGAATTTTCGCTGACCAATTACAGCTTTGTCATCGGCAACGGCACGTTCCTGCGCAATCTCGGCAATTCACTGTTCGTTGCATCTTCGGTCGTCGTGCTGTCGCTGTTCCTTGCGGTAACCGCGTCCTATGCCTTGGCCCGCGTGCGCTTCCGGGGCCGCTCGCTTCTCCTGCTCACCATCCTGTCGGTTTCGATGTTCCCGCAGATCGCCGTTCTTGCCGGCCTGTTCGAACTGATCCGCTGGGCGGGCATCTTCAACACGCCGCTCGCGCTGATCTTTTCCTACATGATCTTCACCCTGCCCTTCACGGTATGGGTGCTGACAACCTTCATGCGTGACCTGCCGATCGAAATCGAGGAAGCGGCAATCGTCGATGGCGCAACGCCATGGGTCATCATCACCCAGGTGTTCATGCCCTTGATGTGGCCAGCGCTCGTCACGACAGGGCTTCTCGCCTTCATCGCGGCGTGGAACGAGTTCCTCTTCGCGCTCACCTTCACCTCATCGAACGAGCAGCGCACGGTGCCTGTCGCCATCGCGCTCCTGTCGGGTGGCTCGCAGTTCGAAATCCCCTGGGGAACGATCATGGCGGCCTCCGTCATCGTCACAGCACCCCTCGTCGTCCTCGTTCTGATCTTCCAGCGACGCATCATCTCCGGCCTCACCGCCGGCGGCGTCAAAGGCTAGGAGAAAATAAATGACCACCATTCAACTGCGCGATCTTCGCAAATCCTTCGGCGCCTTCGATGTCATCAAGGGCATCGACATGGATATCCGCTCCGGCGAATTCATGGTCTTTGTCGGCCCTTCCGGCTGCGGCAAGTCCACGCTTCTGCGCCTCATCTGTGGGCTGGAAGAGATTTCGAGCGGCACCCTGTCCTTCGACGGCGAGGCGGTGAACCGCCTGCCGCCCGCCAAACGCGGCGTCGCCATGGTCTTCCAGTCCTATGCGCTTTATCCGCATATGACCGTGTTCGAGAACATGGCCTTCGGCATGAAATTGTCAGGTGCGAACAAGGAACAGCGCAGGAAACGCGTGGAAGCGGCAGCCGAGATGCTGCAGCTCACACCCTACCTGGAACGTCTGCCGAAGCAGCTTTCCGGCGGCCAGCGCCAGCGTGTCGCCATCGGCCGCGCCATCGTGCGAGATCCGAAGGTGTTCCTGTTCGACGAACCGCTCTCCAACCTCGATGCGGCGCTGCGCGTCGCCACCCGTCTGGAAATCGCCAAGCTGCATCGCGAAATGCATGACACGACAATGATCTATGTTACCCACGATCAGGTGGAGGCTATGACGCTCGCCGACCGAATCTGCGTGTTGCGTGACGGCCGCGTCGAGCAGATCGGCACGCCGCTGGAGCTTTATGAAAGCCCTGTCAACACCTTCGTCGCAGGCTTCATCGGCTCGCCGAAGATGAACTTCCTCACCGGCAAATATGCCGAAGCCGAAGGCGCAAAAACCATCGGCATCCGCCCCGAACACATCACCATCGCCCCCAACGGCGACGGCTGGAGCGGCGAGATCGTGCATTCGGAAATGCTGGGATCTGACAGCTATATCTATGTCGAGATTGGCGCAGATGAACCCGTCGTCGTTCGTGAAGAGGGCGTGACCGGCCGCACGGCGGGCGAACGCATCGCCGTTGTGCCGGATGAGGCTCAAATCCACCGTTTCGACGCCGAGGGCCGGGCGCTTACCCGCAACCCTGCCAGGGGTGCCGCCTGAACATTCAACTTTCGCCGGGCTCACCCAAAGTCCCGGCTTTCACCGAGGAGCATGACAATGACCATCAACACCGTTGTATGGGGCGAAAATATCCACGAACACATCAACGAGACGGTGCGTTCGATCTATCCAAACGGCATGCACAACACCATCGCCGACGCGCTGAACCAGAACCCTGAGATCAATGCCACGACAGCTACGCTGCAGGAGCCGGAACACGGGCTTTCGCAGGAGCGCCTCGACAAGACCGACGTTCTCGTCTGGTGGGGCCACAAGGATCATGGCGCGGTTCAGGATGAAATCGTCGAGCGTGTCGCCAAGCGCGTCTGGGAAGGCATGGGCCTGATCGTCCTGCATTCCGGCCACTTCTCCAAGCCGTTCAAACGTTTGATGGGCACGCCATGCGCGCTGAAATGGCGTGAGGCAGGCGAACGCGAGCGTCTGTGGACGATCAATCCGCGCCACCCGATTGCCGCCGGCCTGCCGGAACATTTCGAGCTCGAAAACGAGGAAATGTATGGCGAACAGTTCTCCGTGCCGGAGCCGCTGGAAACCGTCTTCATCTCCTGGTTTCAGGGCGGCGAAGTCTTCAGATCCGGACTCACCTGGCGTCGCGGCGCCGGCAACATCTTCTATTTCCGCCCCGGGCACGAAACCTATCCGACCTATCACGATGCCAATGTCCAGAAGGTCATCAGCAATTCGGTGAAATGGGCCTATAATCCGATTGGCGCACTGAAGAGCATTCACGACGCCCCTAATGTCCCCATCGACGAGGCGCTGGAGCCCATCGAAGAACGCGGTCCCAAGCTGCACAAGGCAGGCGAAGCAGGTTACAGGTAAACACCATGAGACTTCTCATTCTCGGAACCGGCGGCATGGCCAACAATCATGCCACCTATTTCTCACAAATTCCGGGCGTCGAACTGGTCGCGGCGGTGGATGTGGATGACGTGGTGGTGCGAGGCTTTGCGCTCCGCCACAACATCCCGCTTTCCTTCACCTCGTTGGACGACGCCATCGCCTGGGGTGAATTCGATGCGGCAGCCAATGTCACGCCGGACGCAATCCACCACCCGACCAGCCTGAAGCTGCTTGCGGCCGGCAAGCATGTCTTCTGCGAAAAGCCGCTGGCGGAAAACTACGCCAAGGCCGCCGAAATGGCCGATGCCGCCGAGAAGGCTGGCCTCGTCGCCATGGTCAACCTCACCTATCGCAACGTCGCACCCTTGCAGGCGGCGCGTGAAATGGTGTTGGCCGGCGAAATCGGCAAGGTGCGGCATCTGGAAGCCTCCTATCTCCAGAGCTGGCTCGTTTCCAAGGCCTGGGGCGACTGGATGACGGAGAGCAAGTGGCTGTGGCGACTTTCCACCAAGCACGGCTCAAACGGTGTTCTGGGTGATGTCGGCATCCACATTCTCGACTTCGCCTCTTATGGCGCGGGCAGCGATGTGGAACGCATCTTCACGCGGCTGAAGACCTTCGACAAATATGAAGGCAACAAGATCGGCGCCTACGATCTCGACGCCAATGACAGCTTCACCATGACCGCCGAGCTTGAAAACGGCGCCATGGGCGTCATCCATGCCAGCCGCTGGGCAACGGGCCATCTCAACGAACTTCGTTTGCGCATCCACGGCGACAAGGGCGCACTGGAAGTGATCCACACGCCCGATTACTCCAGCCTGCGCGCCTGCGTCGGTGACGATGTGGAAAAGGCGATCTGGAAGACAATCGATGTCGACCCGGTGCCGACGAATTACGAAAAATTCGCCAAGGCGGTGATGGAAGGTGGCGTCGCCGATCCCGACTTCCGCCACGCCGCGAATTTGCAGAAGGTGCTCGATCTGTCGATCATCGCGGATCGGGAACGGCGTGAGCTGACCGTTTCGGCTTGAGTTGCAGGAGAGCGGCGGCACAGACTGTCGCTCTCCGCAGTTTTTTGTTTCCTGCTTCTAGCCGCCCGGGCGACGGTCAGCGGCTCTGTCTCCGCACCGAGAGCCATCGCTTGCTGTCTGCCACGAGTGATTACACGAGCCAGCGTGAGCGATAGATGAACATGTCATAATTGCTAAGGCCAAAAAGGCGATCAACCTTTTCATTGTCTCCCCCTATATAATCAAAAGATGCATTTACCACGCAAATACACCCCAGGAGGGAAGTCAACGGATATTCTAAATTAGAATGTCTTTCATCAATTCCATCTACAATTTAAATTCACACCCCCCGCTTATTTCCCCATAACAGCACATGCAGCTGCGGCAACACACGCGCTGAAAACCAGCGATCCACGCTGACCTTGTCCACCAGCCACAACATCCGGTCCATCACCCCATCGATATCGACACGCGCATCGTCGTCATCCGGCGGTGGCGGGGTGTGGTTGCCGGGCTGGAGATAGACAGGCAGATGCGGGAAACGTGCGGATGCCGCCTTGGCATAGGCATAGTCCGCATCGTCGAACACCACGATCTTCAGCGCCACCTGCGGTCCGTCACCGGCGGCGGCAAGACAGCCTTCGAAGGCTTGCCAGTCGGTTTCCATTTCGCTCGATGGCGGCTTGGGGCTCAGCACCAGATGGTCGAGATCGGCAAACCAGTCTTTGGCGATACTGCCCTGCGTTTCCAGCGCAAAGCGATACCCCTCGCCCTGCCCCTTCGATATCAAAGATCCGAGCGGCTGGATGGCCGGATTGCCGCCAGACAGCGAGACCGTCAGCGGCACGCCGCCGGACAGCCGCCGCACCTCCTGCCAGATTGCGTCGACCGACATGGGTTTCCACGTTTCGCGATAATCGCTATCGACCGCGTGCAGCGTGTCGCACCAGGAACAGCGATAATCGCAGCCGCCGGTGCGCACGAAGACGGTCGGCAGACCGATCAGCAGACCTTCGCCCTGAATGGTGGGCCCGAAGATTTCGCTGATGCGGATCGTTGCGTCCTTCGCTGCAATCTTGTGTGCAGCCATCGTCATGGCCGGTATTCCGCCCAGGTCTTGGCGGTTTCGCTGACGCGCACGGCGCTGGTTTCCGGCAGACGCTCTTTGCACCAGTCATAAAAATGCTTCGCCAGGCATTCCGCCGTCACCCGGTCATGGCCGAGAACGTCATTCAGGTGGCGATGGTCGAACTTTTCGTCGATGTAGTGCTTCAGCGGCGCAAGCTCATGATAATCGCGCACGAAACCGTGCTCGTTCAGCGCTTCGCCTGCCAGCTCGATCTCGACAATGTAATTATGCCCATGCAGGCGATTGCACTGGTGATCCGACGGCAGGCTTTTCAACTGGTGAGAGGCGGAAAAGTGAAATTCCTTGGTGATGCGGAACATCAGCGCACCTCCTGCGCCGCAAAGGCGTGGGTAGCCGCCACCCAGAAGTCCGGGTCCTCATAGTCTGTCGGATCGGTGACGCCTGCCAGATGAAAGGCCTCGCGCCGTTCCACGCAGGTGCCACAGCGGCCGCAGTGGCGCAAGCCGCCTTTGTAACAGGACCATGTTTCACCGAAGGGCGTTCCATATTTTGCACCATCGGTCACGATGGCCGCCTTGGAAACGGTGACGTAGGGCGCGAAGAGTTTCACATCGGCATAGCCTTCAAGCGCGTGCGCCTGCATGGCGTTGAAGCTGTCGATGAAGCCCGGCCGGCAGTCGGGGTAGATGAAATGATCGCCGCCGTGCACGGCAATCGCCACCGCATCCGCCTGCTGCGCGGCAGCCAGCCCAAAAGCAATGGTGAGCATGATGGCATTGCGGTTCGGCACCACGGTGGAGCGCATGGTCTCCTCCGCATAGTGGCCATCAGGCACCTCCACATCGTCGGTCAGTGCGGAACCGGTGAGATGCGTGCCGATGGTTCTGATATCGATAATATGATGCGGCACGCCGAGCCGTCTGGCGCAATCGGCGGCAAAATCCAGTTCCTTCCTGTGGCGCTGGCCATAATCGAAGGAGACGAGAGCGAGAAGCTCATGTTCCGCGGCGATTTTATGCGCGAGCGAAACGGAGTCCAATCCGCCGGAGCAGATGACGATAGTTTTCATAATTTAGGATCCCTTGTTTTGACCGGGTGGGCTGCGACCGGATACGGCGCGGCTTTAAAGCAAAGCGAAGGGATTGTGAAGGGCTGCCGCGAAAACAGGAAAGCGGCGAAGTCGCCTTCGCCGCTTTCCGGATCATAAACGCACTAGCGCAGCAGCGCCTGCGCCTCCTCGATGCCGAGGGCTGCCGGCTGTGTGCAGGTCGTTGTCATCTCGATGAAGCGGCCTTCCTCACCGGACTTCAGGATCGAGGTCATCACGTCGATACCGTGCAGGGAGCGATCCAGCGAGCAACGTGCATCACGGCCCTCCAGAATGGCAATCGCCATATCGGCAAGGCCGGCCGTGCGGTAATTGGCGCGCGGGCCGTGGGGACTTTCCTGGTTGGAAATGCCGAAAGGATGCGCCCAGTCTTCCAGCGGCTGGATATTCTTGTCTCGGCCGCTGGCTTCGACAACCCCGCCGAAGAAATTGGGGTCCGGCACATAGATCGAGCCTTCCGTGCCGTAGAGTTCCATATTGGCGTGGCGGTGCGACCAGACATCCCAGCTGGCGGAAAGTGTGATCGTCGCACCGTTCACAAATTCCAGCAGCGCGTGGATATTGGTCGGCGTTTCGACGGGAATGACCTCGCCGTTCAGCGGCTGGCTGGTCACCGTACGGGTCGGATTGGCCATGCTTGTCAACGCGCCGACGCGCTTTATCGGGCCGATGAGGTTGATGAGGTTGGCAACGTAATAGGGACCGAGATCGAGGATCGGCCCGCCGCCCTTGAGGAAGAAAAAGCCCGGATTGGGGTGCCACATCTCCATGCCGGGGCTCATAACGTGGCAGGTTCCGGACGTGATGCGGCCGACCTTGCCGTCATCGATATATTGTCGGGCAAGCTGATGCGCACCGCCGAGGAAAGTATCCGGGGCGCAGCCGACGGAGAGATTTTTCTCGCGGGCGATGCGCCGCAGCTCCTCACCCTCTTCCAGCGAAAGCACCAGCGGCTTTTCCGAATAGACGTGTTTTCCCGCCTCAAGGGCTGCTTTCGACACCGGGAAATGTGCGGCGGGGATGGTGAGGTTCACCACCACATCGATTTCGGGATTGGCGAGCAGTTCCTCGATGGACTGCGCGACAACACCGAATTCTTCCGCCCTCAGCTCCGCCGCATTGCGGTTGAGATCAGCGCAGGCCAGCACCTTGATGCCCTTGAAGAGCGGTGCCAGCGAAAAATAAGCAGACGAGATATTGCCGCATCCGATGATGCCGACGCCAAGATCTCTGGCCATGATTTAAACTCCGAAAATTGAAACTTAGTAGGTTTTGAAGGACGCGATCGAGCGGGTGATCAGCCGGTCGATATCCTTCGGATTGTCGTGCTCGACCACGAAATGTTTCGTGGCGGATTTCGCCTTCAGCGCCGCGACGAGGCCTTTCCAGTCCACCGTGCCATGGCCGACATCGGCCCAGCCGTCCTCATCCGCATTCTCGCCAGCCGGCGCGATATCCTTGACATGCACGGCGGAGATGCGCTTGCCGTAGCTTTCGATCCAGGCGAGCGGATCGGCATTGCCTCTGATAATCCAGGCGATATCCGCCTCCCATTTCAGGTCCGGGCCGCCGGCAAAAATCTGCTCCTGCGGGGTGGAGCCGTCGGCGAGCTGCTTGAATTCAAAGTCATGGTTATGCCAGCCGAAAGTCAGACCGGCATCCACGAAGGGCTTTCCGGCCTCCTGCAGACGCTTGCCGAAGGCAAACCAGCCAGCGGCGTCTGTCGGGCGCTGATCAGGCATCAGATAAGGGCAATAGATTGCCTCTACACCCAGAACCGTGGCAATATTGAGCGCCTTTTTCGGGTCACCCTCGAGAAGATCGAGGCCGAAATGACCGGTCGGCATCGAAAGGCCGTTGGCTTCGAGTTCGGCGCGCAGGCCTTTTAGGCCTGGTTCATCCAGCGAAGCATACATCGCGCCATAACCCTCGACATGTTTATAACCCGCAGCCGAAAGCTTTTTCAGAATATCGGAAAAAGGCTGGAAATTGCGGGCGCTGTAAAGCTGAAAACCGAGTTCTGTCATTGTCTCCTCCATAGAGATCTGGGTCTTGGGATTGTGTGGGGGAAATCGGAGGCGTTCTAGAGCCGCTCCTCGCTTTGCGCGTCGAACAGTGAGGCCATCGTCATGTCGAGGCCGAGGCGCACCTTCGTGCCCGGAGAGAACCGCCTGTGGCCGCCGACGCGGACCGACATGGTGTGCCCGGCATGTTTCAGCCAGATCAGATTGTCGGCCCCCATCGGCTCCTCGATATCGACGATTGCCTCATGCACTTCGCCACCGACGATATCGGCATCGACCCGCACATGTTCCGGGCGCACCCCGAGAACGACGGCGCGGCCGCCGGCCAGCGGCGTTTCCGCATGATAACCGTCCAGCGCGAAGGTGACGCCGTTGGTGGTGAAAACCACCTTGCCGTCCTTTTCGATCAACTCGCCGCGCAGAAAATTCATCGAGGGGGAACCGATGAAACCGGCGACGAAGAGGTTCCGCGGTTTGTTGTAGATGGTGACGGGGTCCGCCAACTGCTGGATGACGCCGCTCTTCATGATGGCGATGCGATCCGCCAGCGTCAGCGCCTCGATCTGGTCGTGCGTCACATAGATCATGGTGTTCTTCAGCGACTGGTGCAGCCGCTTGATTTCGACACGCAATTCCGAGCGCAGCTTGGCGTCGAGGTTCGAGAGCGGCTCGTCGAACAGGAACACATCCACATCGCGCACCAGCGCCCGACCGATCGCCACGCGCTGGCGCTGGCCGCCGGAAAGCTCGGCGGGCTTGCGCTTCAGCAAAGGCTCGATCTGCAAAATGCCCGCCGCCCTTTTGACGCGGCGGTCGATCTCCTCCTTCGGCACCTTGGCGACCTGAAGGCCGAAGGACAGGTTCTTTTCCACCGTCATCTGCGGATAAAGCGCGTAGGACTGGAACACCATGCCAATGCCGCGATCCTTCGGCTCTTCCCAGGTGACGTTGCGGTCCTTGATGTATATCTGTCCGTCGGTCGGTTCCAGAAGCCCGGCAATGCAGTTGAGAAGGGTCGACTTGCCGCAGCCGGACGAGCCGAGCAGCACGAGGAATTCGCCGTCATAAATATCGAGATTGAGATCTTTCAGCACGGCAACGGCGCCGAAGGACAGTGAAAGATCGCGGATGGAAACGCTTTTGTTCATATAGCTCAACCTTTTACTGCGCCGGCGGCAATGCCGCGGACGAAAAGCCTGCCGGAGACGAAATAAACGATCAGCGGCACGGCCCCGGTCAGAAGCGTGGCGGCCATGTTGACGTTGTATTCCTTCACGCCCTGCACGGAGTTGACGATGTTATTGAGCTGCACCGTCATCGGGTAATATTCCGGCCGGGTGAAGACGACACCGAACAGGAAGTCGTTCCAGATGCCGGTCACCTGCAGGATCATCGCCACGACGAAGATCGGCAGCGACATGGGCAGCATGATGCGGAAATAGATTTGCCAGAAGTTCGCGCCGTCGATGCGCGCTGCCTTGAACAATTCCTCCGGCAGCGAAGCGAAATAGTTGCGAAACAGCAACGTCAGGATCGGCATGCCGAAGATGGTGTGCACGATGACGAGACCGGTCAGCGTGCCATAGACACCCATTTCCCGCAGCACGATGACGATCGGATAGATCATTACCTGATAGGGGATGAAAGCGCCAATGATAAGGATCGAGAAGAACAGTTCCGATCCCTTGAACTTCCAATTCGCCATAGCGTAGCCGCTGACGGAAGCGACGATGATGGAAATGACCACCGATGGTACGAGAATGCGCACGGAGTTCCAGAACCCACGCGAAAGCCCGTCGCAGTTAAGCCCGGTGCAGGCATTCGCCCAGGCTTTCACCCAGGGTTCGAAAGTGATTTCCACCGGCGGCGCGAAGATGTTGCCGAGCCGGATTTCCGGCATGCCTTTCAGCGAGGTCACGACCATCACGTATAGCGGCAGCAGGTAATAGGCGGCAGCCACAAACAGCGTGCCGTAAAGAATGATGTTGCGGCGTGAAAAGGTCTTCCTCGGTTTCCTGCCGCGAGGGCCGGAAAGGTCCGGGGCAACCGCATCGCTGGCGGCGACAACCGTGTTCAATGTGCTGATATTAGCCACGCTTCTTGCCTCCGAATTCGAGGTAGGCCCATGGAATGACGATGATCGCGACCGTCAGGAGCATCATTGTGGAGGCGGCAAAGCCCTGCCCCAGATTCTGCGCCTGAAACATGTAGTCATAGACATATTTCGCCGGCACTTCGGACGCGATGCCCGGCCCGCCGCTCGTCTGCGCCACGACAAGATCGTAAACCTTGACGATGCCGCTGGCGATGATGACCAGCGTGGTGATGAAGACCGGCCGCATCATGGGAATGATGATGAGAATATAAGTCTTCCACATCGGAATGCCGTCGACGCGCGCCGCCTTCCAGATATCCTCGTCAATGCCGCGAAGACCGGCGAGCATCAGGCACATGACGAGCCCCGTGCCCTGCCAGAGCGCGGCAATCAGAATGCCGTAGATGACGATCTGGGAATTATAGAGCGGATCGAAAGTAAAGCTTTCCCAGCCCATCGAGCGGACCACGGACTGGATGCCGAATTCCGGGTTCAGCAGCCATTGCCAGACGAGGCCGGTGACGATGAAGGACAGGGCGAAGGGATAAAGGAAGATCGTGCGGAAGGTGTTTTCAAAGCGGATCTTCTGATCCATCAGCGCCGCCAGCACAAAGCCGATAACGAGGCTGAGAATCAGCGACAGAATACCGTAGATCGCCAGGTTCTGGATGGAGACGATCCAGCGTGGTGCTGCCCACAAACGCTCATATTGATCGAAGCCGATAAAGCTTGCCCGCGGCAGAAGCTTGGAATTGGTGAAGGAATAAACCACTGTCCAGATCGTGCCGCCGAGGAAAATCACCATCGCGGTCAGGATCATCGGAATGGAGGCAATCTTGGAATTGAGATTGCGGAAAAGCTGGTTGGGGCGCCCTGAGCGCGCTTGCCCTGCCATGTTACCTCCTCCTGTAACGTTACAGTTAGCGGTCAGGCAAAAGCCTCGCCGCATGAAACCCCTGCCCGTGCTGGTGATTTTGCACAGGCAGGACGCTGGAAGGGAAAGCGTCGAAGCGCTTTCCCACCCGGAGAGATCACAATCAGTCCGCCGAACCGATAATGTCTGCGAAGCGCTTCTGCCCGTCTTCCGCCGACATCGAGCCCGCGAAGAACTCCGCCATCAGGTCTTCCTTCTGTTTCTGCGTATCGGTAGAAATCAGCTGGTCGGTGCTGGTCAGCGCATTGCCCTTGGCCAGAATTGCCAGACCCTTTTTCATGCAGTCATTGGCTGCATTGAGGTCGACGTCGCCGCGGATCGGCAGCGAGCCTTTCTTCAGGTTAAAGGCAACCTGCGTTTTCGGATCGACGATGGTTGCGGCAAGAACGTCCTGCGCCTTGGTTTTCGCCTCGTCCTTCAAAACAGGGAAATAAAAGGCGTCGCCACCCGTGGTGAGGTATTCACTAAGACCAAGTCCGGGAAGGCAGGAATAGTCCGTGCCGGCTTTCTGGTTGGCAAGCTGGAATTCACCCTGCGCCCAGTCCCCCATGATCTGGCCGCCGGCCTTGCCGGTGATAACCATGTTGGTGGCCTGGTTCCAGTCCTGAACATTGGTGCCCTTGGCCATGTCGCGCGCCTCGACGGCAGCCGCGAAAATCTTCGCCATCTCAGGCCCGGCTGCAGTCTCGGCATCCTTGTCGCCATAGACTTTCTGATAAAGGTCCTTGCCGCCGAGCGAAAGCGTCAGCGTGTCGAACAGGCCGTTGGCCTGCCAGGCCTGCCCACCGAGCGCGAGCGGCTGGATACCGGCCTTTTTCAGCGCCGGTGCGGCGGCGACAAACTCCGTCCAGTTTTTCGGAACTTCGACGCCCGCCTTCTTGAAGGCTTCATTGGAAAGCCACAGCCATTGCCAGGAGTGGATGTTGACCGGCGCGCAATAAATCTTGCCGTCGATGGTGCAGCTGTCAAGCAGGCTCGCGGGCTTGATGACGTCTTTCCAGTTGCCCTTTGCAGCAACATCGGACAGGTCGCGCATCAGGCCTGCTTGAACAAGCTCTTCCGCCTGCCGGCCGTGGTTGAACTGGGTCGCACCCATCGGGTCACCGCCGGTGATGCGGCTGATCATGATCGGCCGGGCCGTGCCGCCCGAACCGGCAATCGCACCGTCAACCCATTTGTTACCGGTGGCGTCGAAAGCCTTGGCCAATTCGGCGACCGCGGCGGCTTCGCCGCCCGATGTCCACCAATGGGTCACCTCAAGATCGGTGGCCCCGGCGATACCCGCCGGAATCATGACGCTGGCCAAAAAGGCCGCAGAAATAACACGCATTCGCATGAGTCTCCTCCCTCACTGAAACGTTACAGTTGGAACGTATGCGAAGATTTTTGATTAGGCAACCGCCTAAAATACGAATCTCGATGTGGCAATTTCGGACATGCCTTGCGACTGGAAACCTCGCAAATCGACGACCGGCGGCATGCCAGGTCCTGCCGGCCTGCCCCTTCCATTCCTACAATTTCTGCAAGGGACGCGGCTGCCGCATCCGTATTTGAATAAGGGGGCTCACCCTTTAAACATACAAACGAGCCGGAACGCCTTCCGCCTCGCCTCTGTCGTGCTGCCTCACAACACTATCCATTATTGCCTCTTATAGTCATCCTCGATGCGGATGACATCATCCTCGCCGATATAGGCTCCGGTCTGGATTTCGACCAGTTCGAGCGGAATCTGCCCCTCATTGGCAAGCCGATGTGACTCGCCGATCGGGATGTAAACCGACTGGTTCTCCGTCAGCAGCCGGGTTTCCTCGCCAATCGTCACCGTCGCCGTGCCCTTGACGACGATCCAGTGTTCCGAGCGGTGATAATGTTTCTGGAATGAGATGCGGTGGCCGGGATCCACCGTGATGTGGCCGACCCGGTAGCGCTCGTCCACATACATATGTTCGATATAGCCCCAGGGGCGATAGACCCGCTTGTGGGTCTGCGTCTGCGGCGCGTGTTCGCCATTCTTCAGCGTCTCCACCAGCCCCTTCACGTCCTGCACCCGGTTTTTCGGCACCACCAGAACCGCATCCTTAGTGGCCACGACAACCATGTCCCTGGCGCCCACCACCGTCGTCAGCAATTGCGTCGAATGGATGAGGCAGCCTTCCGAATCGATGAAAACGCCGTGGCCTTCCAGCGCATTGTCGTTGCCGCGCTTGTCGGCAATTTCCCAGATCGCATCCCAGCTGCCGATATCCGACCAGCGGAAATGTCCGTGCACCACCGCCATGCGTTTGGTCTTCTCGATCACCGCATAGTCGATGGAATTTTTCGGCGAAGCCTCGAAGCTTTCCTGATGCAGGCGCACGAAACCCAGGTCGCTTTCATATTGCTCGACCGCTTGCGTCACCGCCGCCAGAATCTCCGGGGCAAAGGCCTTCAGCTCGGCAATCATCACATCGGAACGGAACAGGAAATTGCCGGAATTCCAGAGATAACCTTTTTCCAGATAGGAGATCGCCGTCTTCATATCCGGCTTCTCCACAAAAGCATCCACGGTGCTGAGGTCTTCCTCGCCGTCGATCGCCTCGCCCGGCTTGATATAACCGTAGGAGGTGCGCGGTTCGGTCGGTACCAGGCCGAAGACGACGATATTGCCCTGATCGGCGGCTTTTGCGCCGAGTTTCACGGCGTCGGAGAACTTGTCGGCATCGAGCACCACATGATCGGCGGCAAGCGCCAGCACCAGGCATCCTGGCTCGCGGCGCTCGGCCAGCACGGCGGCGGCGGCCATGGCGGCGGCGCTGTCGCGGCGGGCGGGCTCCAGCACCACCGTCGCCGGCAAATCGATTTCTTCCGCCTGACGGCGGGCGAAGAAACGGAAATCCTCGTTGGTGATGACAAGCGGCTCGGCATAGAGGCTCTTGTCGCCCACCCGCTGCAACGTTTGCTGATAGGTCGAAAGATTGCCGACCAGCGGCTGGAACTGCTTGGGCAACTGATCGCGCGAGACGGGCCAAAGTCGGGAGCCCGCACCGCCAGCCAGAAGAACCGGCGTGATCTTTCGAGTATGTTCCTTCACGGCAAAACCTTTCCAATATCAAAAATTTTCCGGCGCGCCGGACAATATACATATTTCCCAATGCCGCCATCATCGGTTTGCGAGCGGGCAAGCGCAAGCTCATAAATTCGCCTTGTGAAAGCTTGGTGAATGAGCAACAGGGCATTTGGAGGACATGTCGATTGCCCGGGGACCCGTTTCGCTAACGCGACATGGCTTGCGAGGTTCCACAGAACTCGCCACGGAAACGCCCACGAGGATCGCGGCAATGCACCACCCGCGGATCCGCATCTGCGGTCGGGCGGTGGCGCACGGGCCCGATAATCCAGCAACGGGTCAAGAACGTCGACTTAATCGATTAAATCCGGCCGCAAATTTCATCACGCTTAAATTTGCTGCACTGAACAACATTCAAGACTTGGCAGACGCGCGAAAAATACAATAACAACGGCGGATATTTTTACAATGTTATCGACACGAAAGCACGTTCAGCCCATGTCCGACACGACGAAGCCCGCCAGCACAAGAACATCGGTTACGGATCAGGAAGCCCTGGATTTTCACGCTCAAGGCAGGCCGGGGAAACTGGAAATCACCCCGACCAAGCCGATGGCGACGCAGCGGGATCTGTCGCTTGCCTATTCGCCTGGCGTGGCCGTACCAGTGAAAGCCATCGCCGAAAATCCGGCGACCGCTTACGATTATACAACGCGCGGCAACATGGTTGCGGTCATCTCCAACGGCACCGCCATCCTGGGTCTCGGCAATCTCGGCGCTCTGGCCTCCAAGCCGGTCATGGAAGGCAAGTCGGTCCTTTTCAAGCGCTTCGCCGATGTCGATTCCATTGACCTCGAGGTCGATACCGAAGACGCCGATGAGTTCATCAATTGTGTGCGTTACCTCGGACCCTCCTTCGGCGGTATCAATCTGGAAGACATCAAGGCGCCGGAATGTTTCATCATCGAAAGCCGCCTGCGCGAGCTGATGGACATTCCCGTTTTCCATGACGACCAGCACGGCACCGCCATCATCGCCGCCGCCGGCCTCATCAACGCCATCGAGTTGACGGGCCGCGACTTCAAGACCACCAAGCTGGTCTGCAACGGCGCGGGCGCTGCGGCAATCGCCTGCATGGACCTCATCAAGGCCATGGGGTTCAACCCTGAAAACATCACGCTCTGCGATACCAAGGGCGTGATCTATCAGGGCCGTGCCGAAGGCATGAACCAGTGGAAATCCGCCCATGCGGTGAAAACCAACAACCGCACGCTGGCGGAAGCCATGAAGGGTGCGGATGTGGTGTTCGGCCTCTCCCAAAAGGGCGCTTTCAGCGAAGAGATGATCCGCTCCATGGCGCCGAAGCCGATCATCTTCGCCATGGCCAATCCGGACCCGGAAATTACGCCGGAAGAAGTGTCGCGCATCCGCGACGACGCCATCATGGCGACCGGGCGTTCGGACTACCCGAACCAGGTCAACAACGTCCTCGGCTTTCCCTATATCTTCCGTGGCGCGCTCGATGTTCGCGCCAGCCAGATCAACGATGCGATGAAGATCGCGGCGGCACAGGCGCTGGCCGATCTTGCCCGCGAGGATGTGCCTGACGATGTGGCCGCCGCCTATCAGGGCAATCGTCCGCGCTTCGGGTCGCAATACATCATTCCGGTTCCCTTCGATCCGCGCCTGATTTCGGCAATTCCTGTGGCCGTGGCGAAAGCAGCGATTGAAACCGGCGTCGCCCGCCGGGAGCTGCCCGATCTCGATGCCTATGCCCGCGAGCTTTCCGCCCGTCGCGACCCGATGGCTTCCACCACGCAGCGCCTTTACGAACGGGTGCGCCGCTCGCCCAAGCGGGTCGTTTTTGCGGAAGCCGAAGAAGAACAGGTCATGCGCGCGGCGATTTCCTTCACCGCGCAGGGCCTCGGCACCGCCATCCTGCTCGGCCGTGACGACATCATCCGGGCCAATGCGGAACGCGCCGGCATCGATCTCGACCGCGCCAATATCGAGATCACCAATGCGCGCCTTTCCAGCCGTGTCGATGCCTATGTCGATTACCTCTATGCGCGCCTGCAGCGCGGCGGTTTCCTGCTGCGCGACGTACAGCGCCTGATCCATAACGACCGCAACCATTTCGCCGCCTGCATGGTGGCGATGGGCGATGCGGACGCCGTGGTCACCGGCGTCACCCGCAATTACTCCACGGCGCTGGAAGATATTCGCCGTTGCATCAACACAAAGCCCGGCCATCGCGTCATCGGCGTTTCGCTGGTGGTCTCGCGCAACCGAACCGTCTTCGTTGCCGATACGGCCGTGCATGATATGCCGAATGCCGAGGACCTGGCGGATATCGCCGAAGAGGCCGCCCACCTTGCACGCCGTTTCGGTTACGAACCGCGCGTTGCCATGCTCGCCTATTCCACTTTCGGCCAGCCGGTCGGCGAACGCTCCGACAAAGTACGTGAGGCCGTGAAAATCCTCGACAAGCGAAACGTCAATTTCGAGGTCGATGGCGAAATGTCGGCCGATATAGCACTCAACCATCACCGCATGCAGAGCCAGTATCCCTTCGCGCGTCTTTCCGGCCCGGCCAATGTGCTGGTCATGCCCGCCATCCATTCCGCCTCCATCTCCACCAAGATGCTGCAGGAACTGGGCGGCGCGACCGTCATCGGCCCGCTTCTCGTCGGCCTCGACAAGTCGGTGCAGATCACTTCGATGGGCGCGAAGGACAGCGACATCGTTAACATGGCGGCAATCGCGGCCTACAACGCCGGTCGTTGAGACGGGCTGGAGGTTGCAGCACGTTTCTTCGCACCGGCGAGGCGCGTTGCAATATCCATCGCCTGGCCCCTTTCTGGTCTGGAGATTTTGGAAGCGTATCGCTCGCCCGCCTCTGTCTGAGGCGGGCTTTTTCGTGGTCTTGAGGGTGGTTTGGGTGGATTTCAGGCCCGATGAGGCGTTGTCGGCGTCGGCAATGTCACCCAAAGGGGCGTGTTGAAAGCCACCGCTGCTAGCAGGATCTGCGCCTTTGTCTCGACGATCCCACGGTAGCGGATCACGCCGGGGCCAATACGGTTCTTCAGTGTGGCAAATGTCGTTTCCACGGCCGCCCGACCCTTCAATATCATCGGGTTAAGGCGGACAAGACGCAGCGTCAGGATACGGTGACGCCGATTCGGCCGGCGCGTCGGCGATGGGGGCAACGCTACCGTCACCCCCGACATTCCCGTCAAACGTAACGATTGACCACGTTTTCCAGATACTCCTGACGGCCTGACTTCGGCTCAGGATTGATATCCTCACGCTCGACCAGCGCTGCAATCTCTTCCAGCTTCAGCTCGCCACGCAGCATCTTCTGCGCTTCAGCCGAATCCCACTTGGCGTAACGCTCGGCAAGCGGCTTCGACAGCGCGCCATCCTCGATCATCTTCGCCGCTGCTTTCAGGCCACGGGCGCAGCAATCCATGCCGCCGATATGGCCGATCAGCAGATCCTGCGGATCGAGCGACTGGCGGCGCAGCTTGGAATCGAAGTTGGTGCCGCCATTCTTGAAGCCGCCGCCGGCCAGAACATGGTAATAGGCAAGCGCCATTTCCGGCACGTTGTTGGGGAACTGGTCGGTATCCCAGCCGGACTGGTAGTCGTTGCGGTTCATGTCGATGGAGCCGAAAATGCCGAAGGCATTGGCCATGGCCAGCTCATGTTCGAAGGAATGGCCGGCAAGGATGGCATGGCCCTGCTCGATATTGACCTTCACTTCCTTTTCGAGACCGTTCTTCTGCAGGAAGGCATAAACGGTGGCGACATCGTAATCGTACTGGTGCTTGGTCGGCTCCTGCGGCTTCGGCTCGATCAAGATCGTGCCTTCGAAGCCGATCTTGTATTTATATTCCACCACAAGATTGAGGAAGCGGCCGAGCTGGTCAAGTTCACGCGACAGATCGGTGTTGAGCAGCGTTTCATAACCTTCACGACCGCCCCACAGAACATAGTTGGCGCCGCCAAGCTTCTTGGTGGCATCCATGCAGGTCTTCACCGTCGCGGCGGAGAAGGCGAAGACGTCAGGATCGGGATTGGTCGCTGCACCCGACATGAAGCGGCGGTTGGAGAAGAGGTTGGCCGTACCCCACAGCAGCTTCACGCCGGTATCGGCCTGCTTCTGCGCGAAATAATCGACGATCTCATTGAGGTTCTTGGTGTTTTCGGCAAAGTTCTTGCCTTCCGGGCGCACATCGGCATCGTGGAAGCAATAGAACGGTGAACCGAGCAGCGAGAAGAATTCGAACGCCACGTCCGCCTTCAGTTTCGCGGCCTGCATGGTGTCTTCGAACCACGGACGCTGAAAGGTCTGGCCGCCGAAGGGGTCACCGCCCGGCCATGTGAAGGTGTGCCAATAGGCTACCGCGAAACGCAGGTGATCTTCCATGCGCTTGCCGGCGACGATCTCGTCGGGATTGTAGTGGCGGAAGGCCAGCGGATTGGTGCTGTCGGGGCCTTCATATTTGATCTTGGCGATATCGCCGAAGAAGCCTGTCGTCATTGGGTGGTTCCTCCATGGTGGGTTTAAATCGTGTTTGAAAATTTCAAGGTTGGAGGGTGTGGCTCACCCCCCTCTGTCCTGCCGGACATCTCCCCCTCAAGGGGGGAGATCGACTAGTAGTTACGTCCTCACCTCTCGCGAGGCGGAGTATGAAGTGAGGTGTCCGCCACTTGCCGATCTCCCCCCTTGAGGGGGAGATGCCCGGCAGGGCAGAGGGGGGTGACGCCGCACACGCCGCGTCTCACTGCGAAAGCGCCCTTATCGCCGGATAAAGCGCATGATACCGCCTGTAAGCCTCTTCGTAAGCATCGCCAAGCGCTGCCACCGGCTCAATCGTCCGCGCCGTCTCCGGCTGCGAGCAAACCGCCACCGGATCGGCGCCAGTGGCGGCAATCAGGCCAAGGCGGGCGGCACCAAAGGCCGCACCGAAATCACCCTCGGCCGGAATATCCACGGGAACGCCCAGCGAGGTGGCGATCGAGGCCAGCCAGTAAGTCGAGCGCGAGCCGCCGCCGATGGCGGTGACGCGGGAGATTGACGTGCCGGCCGATTTCAGCGCTTCGAGATTATCCCGGATCGCAAAGGTAACGCCTTCCAGCACGGCCTGGGTCAGCGCCTTGCGGTCGCTTTCATGGGACAGGCCAATGAAGGAGCCACGGATGGCCGCGTCATTATGCGGGGTGCGTTCGCCGGAAAGATAGGGCGCGAAAGTGACGCCGGAGGGGGCCAGAAGCGTCTCGCCGAGTTCACTGGTCAGATCGGCAGCGGATTGGCCGGTGAGGCGCGAATACCAGTTCAACGCATCCGTCGCGGAGAGGATGACGCCCATCTGGTGCCAGGTGTCGGGCAGCGCATGGCAGAAGGCATGCACGGCGCTTTCCGGCTTCGGCAGGTAAGAGGCGTTGGCGGCAAAGAGCACGCCCGATGTGCCGAGCGATACGAAGGCATGGCCTTCCTTCACCGTGCCCATGCCGCAGGCGGAAGCGGCATTGTCGCCAGCACCACCGGCGACCACGGCACGGCCGGAAATGCCCCATTCGGAAGCCAGCTCACTGCGCAGAACGCCCGCCTCATCCGTGCCTTCCACCAGCGACGGCATGTGTTTTTCATCGAGCCCCGTCGCCGCAAGCAGATCGGAAGACCATTTGCGCGCGCCGGTATCCAGCCAGGCGGTGCCGGCGGAATCGGACATTTCCGAGATATACTCGCCGGTCAGCCATAGCCGCAGATAATCCTTCGGCAGCAATACCTTGGCCACTTTCGCGAAGATGTCGGGCTCGTTCTTCGCCACCCAGGCAAGCTTCGGCGCGGTAAAACCGGGGAAGACGATATTGCCTGTTATCTTGCGGAAACGTGGATCGGCATCGAGAGCGGCAGCCTCGGCATGGGAGCGTGTGTCGTTCCACAGGATGCAGGGGCGCAGCACCTTGCCTTCGGCATCCACAAGCGTCGCGCCATGCATCTGACCGGAAAGGCCAATGCCCTTGACGGCGGCAAGCTCTTTCGCAAACTTCTGCTTCAGGCCGGCAACGGCGGTTTTTGTCGCGGCGATCCAGTCTGCCGGGTTCTGTTCGGACCAGCCGTGATGCGGGCGCGAAACATCCAGCGAGCCGTTGGCCGAGCCGATGATTTTCTGATCGCCGTCCATCAGCAGGGCTTTGACGCCTGACGTGCCAAGATCGAGACCGAGATACATGTATTTCTCCATTCCGGCGCTCCGTGCGCCGCTTTCAGCAGTTTTATTCAGGGAAGATTGTCCCTGAGGAAGATGTCGATACGAATACGTTCCTGCGCGGCGATGACAGGCAGCCCATCGGCGCGCGCCTTCAACACGCGGATGGCGCTGCGCACCTCATGGCCAGCATCCTGGTTGAGCACGGCATCGAGCAGCCCTTGCCGCAGCGCATTGGCGGTGTTTTCCGTCAGTTCATGGGCGATGACCGAAAGCGCTCTTTCGCCATCTGCGGCCCCAAGCGCGCGGATGAGACCGCGATTGCCGGCACCGAGACTGTAGATGCCTGACAGTGCGGCATTGCCCAGCGCCTTGGACACCAGCGCTTCGACGGTAAAAGGATCGTCCCTGCCCTCCAGCACGGGCAACAGCCGCAAGTGCGGGAATTCCGCTTCGAGGACGGCGCGAAACCCTTCCAGACGCTCGCGATGGTCACGCACCAGCATGGAGCCGGCAACAACGGCGACATCGCCACCACGCCCGGAGAGAAAACGCCCCATCAGGCTCGCCGCCGTGCGCCCGGCCGCGACATTGTCAACGCCGGCATAATGATCGCGCCGCGAGCCGGAAAGGTCGGAGACCAGCGTCACGGTGGCAATGCCATCTTCCGCCAGCCGGTCGGCGGCCTCGGCCACATCTTCGGAATCTGTGGCGACGAAGGCGACGCCGGATGGTTTTTCCCGCCGCGCGACCTCAAGAGCCTCGGTCAGCGCCGCCGCATTGAACGGCGGCACCTCGATCACACGGATAGCCGTGCGCTCCAGATGCGAACGACCAGCCGCAGCCCGCACCTCGGCGCGCAATGTCGCCATGAAGGAATTGTCATTGCCGGGCAGAATGAAGACCATGGAATAGTTGCGGCCCTTGGCCAGATTGGCGGCAGCGATATCGCGCACATAACCAAGCTCGGCAATGGCGGCTTCCACCCGCGCCCGCGTCGCCGCATGCACGCCAGGGCGCATGTTCAACACCCGGTCGATGGTGGCAAGGCTGACGCCTGCCCGCTCTGCAATATCGTGAACTGTCGGCTTCATGGCTCCTCCCTCCTCCTTTGCATATCCAGCTTTGCCGCCGCCGTAAATCGAAAAATGACGTACGTACCTCATATTTCATCGACCGGCTGCGGAATATCAATGCCCGCATGGGCTGAGGTTAATAGAGCGTCCGCCGGTAGTCTTGCTCCAGCTGCTCGTCCATCTTCTGCATCTCGCGCCCGTCCCTCGGCGCCCCCGTTGTCTCCTCGAGAATGATCTTGATAAGCGAGGGCATTTCCGACCGGACCTGCAAATGCGCGGGATCCCACAGGTGGGAGCGCCGGAACGCCTTGGCGCAATGCATGAAGACCTCATCAACCTTCACGACGATGGCAAGTTTGGGGATACGATCCGCAACGCTCATGAGCTTCAGCAGTTTGGGATCGTTGCTCAGTGTCGCGCGCCCGTTCACCCGCAGGGTGTCGTCAAAGCCGGGCACGATGAACAACAGACCCACAACGGGGTTGGCGATTATGTTGCTGAGAGTATCAAGGCGATTGTTGCCCGGCCGGTCCGGGATCACCAGGGTGCGGCCATCAAGAACCTTTACGAAGCCCGCCGGATCACCGCGCGGGCTGACATCGGCCTTTCCTGCGAGATTCTGGGTGCCGATGCAGAGAAACGGGGACCGTCTTATGAATTCCTGCGCATGTACGCCAAGCCTGTCCTGACACTTCTGTATCGCCAGCGCATGTGTCGGCTCAAACAACCCGCGAAGCGACTGCTCATCCGTTATGGCAAAGTCTGGCCTGATTGCAAAGTTTGGAGTGAGTTCCAAGTCCGTCATGATCTCCCCCTCTGAACAGCTCTGCCCAGCGGCAAAAATCCAGGTCAACCGTCCTCCCGGCCCCGATTTCGCTCCCTCTGTGCATTTTTTTGAGGTACGTACCTCAATGATTGGTATACATGGATTGCCCGTTGCGATCAACAGCTGAAATCGGCCAACAGCCGCATTGGAATTTTGGACGGACGCAAAAAAGGGGCCGTCATTCCGACGGCCCCAGCTCTGCGGTGGATGGGAGGGAATTGTTATCAGTGCGCCGCGTCTGGCGGCGGCGCTGCCTTGGGTTTCTGAATCAGCACGGTCATGAAGATCAGGCTGGAGAACAGGATCGTCAGCGCGAAGAACACATCCGCGAAGGCCAAAATCCATGCCTGCTGCGAGACCATGCCAACCATTTTCTTGACCGCGACGGAGGCGCCGTCCAGGCCGTAGGAATCGTAGTTGGCGCCGACATTGTTCAGCCATTCCAGCGCCTGCGGGTTGGAGTAGCTGATATGTTCGGCCAGCCGCACATAATGGTCGTCCGTGCGCTGCGACAGCATGGTGTTGATGATGGCAAGACCAACCGCGCCGCCGAGGTTACGGGTGAGGTTGAAGAGGCCGGATGCATTGCGGATACGGGCGGGCGGCAGCGTGCCGAGCGCGATATTGTTGATCGGCACCATACACATCATCAGGCCGAAACCGCGCAGGATTTGCGGGATCAACAGCTCGTAGAAATCCCAGTCCGTCGTCACATGCGTCATGATCCATGTGCCGCAGCCGAAGCTGATGAAGCCGATGGCCATCATGATGCGCGGATCGAGCTTGGTGGAGACCTTGCCGGCAATCGGCGCGGTGAAGAACATGGCAAGACCGGATACGAACATGGTCTCGCCGATCATCAGCGCATCATATCCCCTCACCCGGCCGAGATAGAGCGGGTAGAGATATGTAAGGCCATAAAGCCCGATGCCCATGACGAAGGAGAAGAGCGAGCCGATGGAGAAGTTGCGGTCGGCAAAGGCGCGGATATCCACGACAGGGAATTCCACTTTGAAGGCGCGCCAGAAGAACACGACGGCGCCGACGACCATCGCAATCGAGCCCAGCACAATGTGTTCGTCGTTGAACCAGTCCTTGTTGTTGCCCTCTTCCAGCACATATTCCAGCGAGCCGAGGAAAACCGCCATCGAAAGCAGACCCCACCAGTCGAACTTCTTCCAGAGCGACTTTTCCGGCTTGTCGAAATCGATCAGGCTCCAGGTCAGGATGGTGACGATGATGCCGGGGATAATGTTGACGAGGAACAGCCAGTGCCAGGAAAAGGCATTGGAAAGATAACCGCCGACCGTCGGGCCGATGGTGGGTGCGAGCGTGGCGACAAGACCGATGATCGGCGAGACGACAGAACGCTTCGACGGCGGGAAGATGGTGAAGGCCGCCGCAAAGACCGACGGGATCATACCGCCGCCGATAAAGCCCTGGATCGCGCGATAGACGATCATCTGGTCGATATTGGTGGCGGTGGCGCAGAGCGCGCTCGATATGGTGAAGCCCGCAGCACAAGTGGCGAAGAGCACCCGCGTGGAGAGGATGCGCGCCAGCGTGCCCGACAGCGGGATCATGATCACTTCCGCGATCAGATAGGACGTCTGCACCCAGGCGATCTCATCCGAGCCGGCACCGAGGCCGGCCTGGATTTCCGCAAGCGAGGCGGAGACGATCTGAATGTCGAGAATGGACATGAACATGCCGAAGACCATCGCGAAAAACGCGATGAGCCTGCGCCTGTCCATCGGGGGATCGGCGGGGATGGACGCCCCGCCCGTACCGACAACCGTAGCCGCCATGATCTTGACCTCAACGGCGCATCAGCGATGCGCCTTACTTGGCTTCCGGGTTGGCTTGCGCCGTTTTCGTGGTTTCCGGCGCCGTGCGGGTATCGACATCGACAACAACGCTGAGGCCGGCGCGCAGATTGTGCTTTTCAAGGTCTTCCTTGGAGAAGACGATACGAACCGGCACGCGCTGGATGACCTTGGTGAAGTTGCCCGTCGCGTTTTCCGGCGGCAGCATGGAGAAGACCGAGCCTGAGCCGGGCGAGATCGACTGCACCGTGCCTTCGATGGTCGCATCGTCGAAAGCATCGACATGGACGCGAACCTTCGAACCCGGCACAACGCGGGCGAGCTGCGTTTCCTTGAAATTGGCGTCGATATAAAGCTCGTTCATCGGCACCAGCGACGCCAGGCGCTTGCCGACAGACACCAGATCGCCATTCTGCACCGCCAGATTACCGATGACGCCGTCATAGGGCGCCTTCAGAACCGTGAAGGACAGGTCACGGGCGGCCTTGTCACGCGAGAGCTGCAGCGAACGGATGGTGCTTTCGGCTTCCTCGCGCTGGGCACGCAGAAGTTCCACATTGGCCTTGGCCGAAGCGATGGCTGCATCGCCGGCCACGACATTCGCCTTGGCCTGATCAAGCGCGACCTGCGCGTTGTCGGAGGCGGCGACCGTGCCGACATCCTTCGCCTGTAGCTCGCTCGCGCGCTTCTGGGTGATTTCAGCGCCGCGAAGGGCGGCATCCAGCGCGCCCTTCTGGGCAACCGCCTGTTCCAGTGCAGCCTCGCCGCCGATGATCTGCGCATCGATGCGCTTCAGCGACAGTTCTTCGGTGCGGATCTGCGCTTCGGCCTGCTCAAGGGCGATGCGGTAATCGCCGTCGTCCAGCGTCACCAGCGGATCGCCTGCCTTCACTTCCTGGTTCTCGACGACGTTCACCTTGGCGACGTAGCCGGAAACCTTCGGGGCGATGACGGCAATGTCGCCTTCAATATAGGCGTCGTCCGTCGACACAAGGAAGCGCCCGTCGGTCCACCAGTTATAACCATACCAGCCGGCACCGGCCAGCAGGGCGACGGCGATGACGGGGAGAAGCTTGGAACGCTTTTTCTGCTTCGGCGCAGCCGTCGTCTGAGCAGGCGGCGCGGCCGGAGCCTCGGCCGGCTTTGCGGGAGAGGTCTCGGCCTTGGCGGAGATATCCGCCTCTTCCGCATCGTTGACGGCGCGAACCGCGCTATTCTTCTGGGCCGACATGAGAGCTTACCGTGATAGATTGAAGAAAGTTTTTCGAACTGAACCGTTCGGTTCGATTGACATAATCTCTTTCCTGACACATATCAAGTGTTATCGAACCGATTGGTTCGACGTTCGGTTAATTTTTTTTACGCCATTGCAATGCTAAGAGGCGGTAGCGATGGCAGGTGAAGACAGGGATATGGAGACGGAAACGGAAACGGGCTGTCCGGGCAATGCCGCCGGGCGTTTTGCGGCGGGCGAAGACCCGGCCAAACGCGAGCAGATTCTGGCAGGTGCCTGGCGCGTGTTCAAGCGCAAGGGTTTCGATGCCGCCAGCATGAACGACATCACGCGCGAGGCGGGCGTTTCCAAGGGCACGATCTATGTCTATTTCTCCAACAAGGAGGACCTGTTCGCCGCGCTGGTCGATCACCACCGGCAGGAATTCGCCAACTCGATGCGCGATATTCTCGCCGGCACCGAAGAGGTGCGCGACGGACTGAGACAATTCGGCAAGGCCTTCGCCAACAAGATGATCTGTTCCGAGATGATCCCGGCCATGCGGTCGGTCATCGGCGTCATCGACCGCATGCCGAAATTGGCGCAGCGCTTCTTCATCGCCGCGCCTAACAATGTCCGCACCGTGCTCCAGGATTTTATCGAACATCATGTCGCGCTCGGCCATCTGCAGGTCGATGACGTGGAACTGGCCGCCCGGCAATATATCGAGCTTTCCACCGGCACCTTCTTCAAGCTGCGCCTGTTCGGAGAAATCGAAGGCCCGGTTCCGGAAGAAGAGCTGGACCGGGTGATAGCCAGCGCCATTATGGTATTCATGGCCGCCTACGGAACCGACAAGGCCTGAAATCATTCAGCAACGGAAAATACGCCAATACGCGGACTGCGCGAAATTTCGATGAAATCCTGCGCTGTGGAGCCATCATTTCCTTGTTTCTCGCGTATTGCGCTATAAGTTCCACCCACCGAATGTTTCGGCTGGCCTTGTTGCTGAAAGGAAAAACGACCTGATGGAGTCCATTCTCCCTCTTTTATCTGACCCCGCCGCCTGGGTGGCGCTCGTCACGCTGATCGTCATGGAGGTCGTGCTCGGCATCGACAACCTGATCTTCATCTCCATCCTCACCAACAAGCTGCCGCCCGAACAGCGCGAAAAAGCCCGCAAGATCGGTATAGGCCTTGCGCTCATCATGCGCCTCGGCCTGCTCGGCACCGTCGCATGGATCGTGCAGCTCACCACGCCGGTCTTCGAAGTCTTCGGCCATGCTTTCTCGTGGAAGGACATGATCCTCATCGCCGGCGGTCTTTTCCTGATGTGGAAGGCCACGAAGGAAATTCACCACAATGTCGACCCGGAAGATCACAAGGAAGACATGGTGGGCGGCCCGGCCGCGATGAATTTCGGCGCCGCCATCGGCCAGATCCTGCTGCTTGACCTCGTCTTCTCGGTAGACAGCATCATCACCGCCGTCGGCATGACACCGCATCTGCCGATCATGATCGTCGCGGTCATCGTGGCCGTCACCGTCATGCTGCTGGCCGCAACGCCGCTCGCCAACTTCATCGAGCGCAACCCTACCATCGTCATGCTGGCGCTCGCCTTCCTGATGATGATCGGCACAACGCTGATCGCCGAAGGCATGGGCTTCCATGTTCCGAAGGGCTACGTCTATGCCGCCATGGCGTTCTCGGCGCTGGTGGAACTGCTCAACATGCTCGCCCGCAATGCGAGGCGCAGGAAGAAGGCCAGCGCGGAAGAGGCGCATTGACGGCACTTCCTTTTGTCATGCCGGACCAGATCCCGCATATTTTCAGCCCAGGCCCTTGGGCTGAGAAAACTCTTCCCGCCGCGTGAGAGCCCCGGCGGCCGGATACCGGTTCAGGGCCGGCATGACGGAAAGGCAGGAATGGCCGTCTCCACTCCGGAACCGCTTCACCCCGGCTTGCGTTCTTTGATATCCTCGTCGATAGAGTCATTCTCCGCTTCTCCTTCGAAAGCATGAACCAGCATGACGACAGACCAGATCCTCGCCTTCACCGTCATCGCCGGCATGATGGTTGCGTTCATCTGGGACAGGCTGCGTTACGATGTCGTCGCCTGCAGTGCGCTGCTCGTGGCGGTGGTTCTTGGCGTCGTGCCTTTCGACAAGGCTTTTTCCGGGTTTTCGGATGATATCGTGATTATCGTCGGCAGCGCTCTGGTGGTCAGTTCGGCGGTGGCGCGGTCAGGCGTCGTCGACATGACGATCAAGAAATATTTTCCCGAAATGCATTCGAAGAGCCTGCAACTTGCCTTCCTGATGATCGTCGTCGCGGTCATGTCAGCCTTCATCAAGAATATCGGCGCGCTCGCCATCATGATGCCGGTCGCTTTCCAGTTCGCCCGCAAGTCCGGCAGTCCGGTCTCTTATTATCTGATGCCCATGGCCTTCGCCGCACTCCTGGGCGGGCTGATGACGCAGATCGGCACCTCACCCAATATCGTCGTCTCACGACTGCGCGAAGAAATGACCGGGCAGAGTTTTTCGATGTTCGACTTCACGCCCGTCGGAGCCGGCCTCACCGTCATCGGCATCATCTTCCTGACCTTCGGTTACCGGCTTCTGCCGGTGCGCAACCGCGAAAAGGCCTCTGTAGAGGATATTCTCGACCAAGCCTCCTATACGGCGGAAGCGACGCTGCCGGCGGACAGCAACTTTGCGGAAAAGCCGCTGCGCACGCTGCTGAAACAGGCCGATGGCGACGTGATTGCCAGCACGATCCTGCGCGGGCCGCGGCGCATCTCCCCCTTCCCCGACGTGAAGCTCAAAGCTGGCGACACTATTCTGCTCGAAGGCAGCCCGGAGGGGCTGGACCGCATCGTCTCCCAGGCAAAGTTGCAGCTCTCCGGCAAGCCGCTGATGGAGAACGGCCAGAAGACCGCCGATCTCATTTCCATGGAGGCGGTCATCAGCAATGAATCGGTGCTGAGCGGCATTTCCGCGCGCGAGCTTTCACTCTCTTATACGCGCGGCGTCAACCTGATCGCCGTCAGCCGGCGCGGCCAGCGTGTCAGCCAGCGGCTCTCCGAGCTGACATTGCAGGCGGGCGATGTCGTTCTTCTACAGGGAAGCCGCAAGAACCTGCCGCAGGTGCTGCAGGAATTTTCGCTCTTACCGCTGGCGCAACGGGAAATCCTGCTGGGCGTGCAGCGCCGCGCGCTTTTGCCCGTCATCGTGCTCGCCGCCGCCATGATCGCCGCCGGCAGCGGGGTGGTGCCGGTCTCCGTCGCCTTTTTCGCAGCCGCCTTCCTGATGATCGTCGTCGGTGCGATCCCGCTGACCGAGGTCTATAAATCCATTGACGGACCGATCCTCGTCATGCTCGCCACCCTCATTCCCGTCAGCGACTCGCTCCGCACCACCGGCGCAAGCGAACTCATGGCCGCCTGGCTTGGCCAGGCCGCGCAGGGATTGCCGCCCTTTGCGGCGCTCGGCATGATCCTGCTCACAGCCATGGCGGTCACGCCCTTTCTCAACAATGCCGCCACCGTGCTGGTCATGGCCCCCATCGCCGCCGGTTTCGCCACCACACTCGGTTTCAAGCCAGAGGCCTTCCTGATGGCGGTGGCAATTGGCGCGGGTTGCGATTTCCTCACCCCCATCGGCCACCAGTGCAACACTCTGGTCATGGGCCCCGGCGGTTACCGCTTCAGCGACTATCCGCGGCTTGGCCTGCCGCTGTCTATCATGATCGTCATCGCCAGCATTCCCATGCTACTTTACGTCTGGCCCGTGAACTAGGACGCGAACCGGCGTGCTGAACCAGGGCGGACCGCCGCCGTGCGAAGCCGCGTCGCCTTCGTATTTCCTTGACGCCTGCGGTAGAATATGGCCTAAGCCGAAGCCGAACGGGAATGTGTAAAAGACGCTTTCATTGTGCCTTCCGACATGATTTCCTGCCGCATCCAAACGAAAACAACGTGACAGACGGGTGAAGCCGCCCCGATGTCACTGCCACGTCACGACGAGTGAATTTCATGACCACTTCCGGCGTTCGCGTCCGCATTGCACCTTCCCCCACCGGCGAGCCGCATGTCGGCACCGCCTATATCGCCCTGTTCAACTATCTCTTCGCCAAGAAACACGGCGGCGAGTTCATCCTGCGCATTGAGGATACCGACGCCACCCGCTCGACCCTCGAATATGAGCAGAAGGTGCTGGAAGCCCTGCGCTGGACCGGCCTCACCTGGTCGGAAGGCCCCGATGTCGGCGGCCCTCACGGCCCCTACCGCCAGTCCGAGCGCAAGGCCATGTATTGGCCATATGCCGAAGAACTCCTCGAAAAAGGCCATGCCTTCCGCTGTTTCTGCACGCCCGAGCGGCTGGAGCAGATGCGCGAAGCCCAGCGCGCGGCCGGCAAGCCGCCGAAATATGACGGCCATTGCCTCAACCTGAAGGCCGAGGAGGTGACCGCCCGCGTTGCCGCCGGTGAAGCGAACGTCGTGCGCATGAAAATTCCGACCGAAGGGTCGTGCGATTTCCATGACGGCGTTTATGGCGACGTGTCGATCCCCTGGGATTCCGTCGACATGCAGGTGCTGATCAAGGCCGACGGCATGCCGACCTATCACATGGCCAATGTCATCGACGACCACCTGATGAAGATCAGCCATGTGGCGCGCGGCGAAGAATGGCTGGCATCTGTGCCCAAGCACATTCTGCTTTACCGTTATTTCGGCTGGCAGGAGCCGGTGTTCATGCATCTTTCGCTGATGCGCAACGCCGACAAGTCGAAGCTTTCCAAGCGGAAGAACCCGACCTCGATCTCCTATTATTCTGCGCTCGGTTACCTGCCGGAAGCGCTGATGAACTTCCTTGGCCTGTTTTTCATCCAGATCGCCGAGGGCGAAGAGCTTCTCACCATGGAAGAGCTCGCCGCAAAGTTCGACCCGGAGGCGCTTTCCAAAGCCGGCGCCATTTTCGACATCCAGAAACTGGACTGGCTGAACGGCCGCTGGCTGCGCGAAAAGCTCTCGCCGGAAGAGTTCATTGCCCGCACACTGGAATGGGCGATGGAGAATTCCCGCCTGACCGAGGGCCTGAAGCTTGCCCAGAGCCGCGTTTCCAAGCTCGGTGAGCTGCCGAACCTTGCCGGCTTTCTGCTGGCAAGCGATGCTGGCCTGACGCCCGCTTCCTTTGCCGGGCTGAAGAGCAAGCCGGAGGAAATCCACGAAATTCTCACCACCGTTGCAGCAGACCTCGAAAAGATGCCTGACTGGAACGTGGAAGCCATCGAGGCCGAGCTGCGCGATGTCGCCGAACGCACCGGCAAGAAGCTGCGCGTCGTCACCCCGCCGCTGTTCGTCGCCATGTCCGGATCGTCGCGCTCGCTGCCGCTGTTTGACTCGATGGCGCTGCTTGGCCGCTCTGTGGTGCGCCAGCGCCTGAAGGCTGCGATTACCGTTGTGGCCACGATGGTTGGCAGCGGAAGCTGATAATTTGGTGTTGGCGTTCACGCCGGCATCCTGAAATATACCCTTCTGCTTGGGGTACCCCCCTCTGCCCTGCCGGGCATCTCCCCCTCAAGGGGGGAGATCGACAAGCGGCTGACACCTTGCCCATGGAACGGGCGGGCGCGGCATCTGATCTCCCCCCTTGAGGGGGAGATGTCCGGCAGGACAGAGGGGAGGTAAGCCCCGAGCGCAAAGGGTAACCGCAACGAACAAGCCCGCTTAAGGCAAAAAACATGACCGACACCAAGACCGAAACCACCGCCCTTTCCTCCGACGCCACCGAAGTGCGCCGCCAGAAACTTGCGCTGCTGCGCGAGCAGATCGGCGATGTCTATCCGGCGCATTTCCATCGCACGCTGACCAATGCGGAGCTGGCGGAAAAATATGCCGATATCGAACCGGACACGGAAACCGGCGACACGGTAACGGTGGCGGGCCGCGTTTATTCGTCGCGCAATTCCGGCATGTTCATGGATATCCATGACGCCTCCGGCAAGGTGCAGATCTTCTCTCACAAGGATACAACGCCGGAAGCGGCTCGCAACCTGCTGCCGATGATCGATATCGGCGACATCATCGGCGTAACCGGCAAGGTGCGCCGCACCAAGCGCGGCGAACTGACAATCAACGCCGAAGAAATCACCATGCTGACCAAGTCGCTGCTGCCGATGCCGGAGAAGTGGCACGGCGTCTCCGACATCGAGCTGCGTTACCGCAAGCGCCACCTCGACATCCTCTCTAACGAAGAATCCAAGCTGCGCTTCCTTCAGCGGTCGAAGATTCTCTCCGGCATCCGCCGTTTCATGGAAGCCGAAGGTTTCCTCGAAGTCGAGACGCCGATGTTGCAGACCGTTTATGGCGGTGCGACGGCTGATCCGTTCAAGACCTTCCACAACACGCTGAAGATGGACATGTATCTGCGCATTGCGCCGGAACTGTTCCTGAAGCGCACGCTGGTATCGGGCCTTTCCGACAAGGTGTTCGAAATCAACCGCAACTTCCGCAATGAAGGCGTCTCCACCCGGCACAATCCTGAATTCACCATGATGGAGTGCTACTGGGCTTACGCTGATTACGAGGACATCATGGGTCTCGTTGAGCGGCTGTTCGAGACGCTCGCGATCTCGCTGCATGGCACCACCGAGGTGGAATTCCAAGGCCAGACGATCTCCTTCAAGGGCCCGTTCAAGCGCGTGCCGATGCCTGATGCGGTAAAGGAAGCGACGGGCATCGACTTCCTCGCCATCAAGACCGACGAAGAAGCCCGCGCTGCCGCCAAGGCTGCCGGTTTCGCCGTCGAGAAGGACTGGACCTGGGGCGAATGCCTTGCTTTCATCTTTGAAGAAAAGGTGGAAGGCACGCTGATCCAGCCGAGCCATGTGACGCATTTCCCGAAGGACATCTCGCCCTTCGCCAAGGAAGTGCCGGGCGAGCCGCGCCTCGTCGAGCGTTTTGAGAGCTATTGCAACGCCTGGGAAGTGGGCAATGCCTTCTCCGAACTCAACGACCCGGAAGAACAGCGCCGCCGCATGGTGGAGCAGCTGGAACAAGCGCACGCCCGCGGCGAAAAGGACAAGCAGCTGGACGACGAGTTCCTCGACGCCATCGACCAGGGCATGCCACCCGCCGGCGGCCTCGGCATCGGTGTCGATCGCCTGATCATGCTGCTCACCAACGCCCCGTCGATCCGCGACGTGATCCTCTTCCCGGCCCGCCGCAACAAGGCGGATTGAGGGGATCAAGCCAGGCGGCCGAAAAGCCGCCTGCTTCAAATGAGAGTCTTATGCCGTTTCGATCAATTTAAACCGGACAGCGGTGGGACAGGCCCGACAATGACGGTCGAGTATAACGGACCAAGAGAGCAAGACAGCCTGGATGTCAAACAACATCCCATCGCGGCCGCTATCTTTAATGCCCCGGGGTCCCCACACCCGGCTCTTCCGCAGCGACATTCTCACTCGCTGCTGCCTTCTCCTCCGCCGCCTGCGCGGTCGTCGAGCCCTTTCCGAAGATCAGTGATTTCAGATAGGACAGGCTGAAGACGCTACCGCCGCTGGCTTCCGGCGTCGAGGTCAGAAGTTCGTCGGCAGCCGGTTCGCCATGCGCTTCGGGAGACGGAGTTTCACCGTGGGGTTCGGGTGTCGTTTCGTCATGACCAGGCTCTTTCGGCGCAGCACCATGTTCCCCGCCGGCCTCACCCTTGCCTTCGCCGTGAGCTGTGGCGGACTTGGTTTCGTGGCCGCCCGCTTCCGGCTCCGTGGCGGGCGTCGCGCAATCAGCCAAATCGCTGAGGCTTGCCGCCAGCGCCTCGGTATCTTCGAGCGGCAGATCGATGCGCAGGCCGTAAAACTGGCCGCTGCCATTCGCCGCGCCGTCATAATAGAAGGCGGAATAACGATGGGCATCCGCGCCTTCGGGAATCTTTGCCGGATCGGGAATGAAGACCACCTGCGCGGCAATGGCGCGGCCGCGCATTTCCGAACGCAGTTGCGGACCGTTCTGGTCCAGCACGGAAACCTGCACCAGATCGGGTTTCTGCTTGTCGTAAACCGCCCTTGCGACACGAAGCGCCGTCTTCAGCCGCTCTGCGCCGTCACCACCCTGGGTGCGAATGAATTTACGGACCCATAGGGAACCGTTCTTGCGGATATTGACCGTCTGGACCGCGTCGCAGGAAAGCCCGTTGGTAGAAGCGTAGGATGGGCCGAGCAGCCGCTCGCTGCCGATAAAAACGGCAGCAGAGCCGGTCGCACCCGCCAAAAGCAGGATCCCGCCTCCAATCATAACGAGCTTGCGCGAAAACCGCATTCGTCCGAATACAGCTTTCACCCGCAACATCCTGACATCAAGTACCCCGTCTTACGCCCTCACCCCGAAACGTGGCTCGAAGAATGAGGAACACACGCGGGACGAGCTCCGGACCACGCTGTCCGAGCCTTGCGATAGTGCCGCTTTCTCATTGAAAAAAGTTTAATCCCATAGGCACGAGACCGGCAAAAACGCGCCAATTTCGGACATTTCCGAAATGCACTATTTTGCGAATGATTTGCAATAGCGTTGACAAGCGTGATTTTATAACAGATGGTATTGCGAATTAATCGCAACAAAATCTGGTGAGCCCCGTGAACTTCCATAAAATCCGCCACGCCATTTTCGCTTTTTCGCTTTTCCTTCCCGGTGCTGCCCTCGCTCAGGAAAAACCGACCGTCGTGACGACCTTCACCATCATCGCCGACATGGCGCGCAATGTGGCGGGCGATGCGGCCGAGGTGGAAAGCATCACCAAGCCGGGCGCTGAAATTCACAACTACCAGCCGACGCCGCGCGATATTCTCAAAGCTCGCAAGGCTGATCTGGTGCTTCGCAACGGCCTCAATCTGGAATTGTGGTTCGAAAAGTTCCTGGCCAACCTCTCCGGCGTGCCGAGCGTGACGGTGAGCGAAGGCGTGGAGCCCATGGCCATCAGCGGCGGGGCGTACCAGGGAAAACCCAATCCGCACGCCTGGATGTCCCCCGATAACGCCTTGATCTACGTGGAAAATATCCGCAAGGGCCTGACGGATATCGACCCTGCCCATGCGGATGTCTATGCCGCCAATGCCAAGGCCTATTCGGACAAGATCAGAGCCACCGTGCAGCCGATCCGCGACACGCTTTCCGTTCTGCCTGAAAACAAGCGCTGGTTGGTGACGAGCGAAGGCGCGTTTTCCTATCTCGCCCGCGATTTCGGCCTGAAGGAACTGTTCCTGTGGCCGGTCAATGCCGACAGCCAGGGCACACCGCAACAGGTGCGCGGCGTGATCGACGCCATGCGCGAGCACAATATCCACGTCATCTTCAGCGAAAGCACGGTTTCCGCCGATCCCGCCCAGCAGGTGGCGAAGGAAACCGGCGCAGCCTATGGCGGCATCCTCTATGTGGACTCGCTGAGCGAGGCGGACGGTCCGGTTCCGACCTATCTGGACCTTCTGCGCGTCACCAGCGAAACAATCGCCAAGGGGCTGTCTTCATGAGAATGGGCAGTAAAAAAGCAGGCGGCCTGACGGTTCAAAATGCGACAGTGACCTATCGAAACGGCCACACCGCATTAAGAAATGCCAGCTTTTCCATCCCCCGCGGAACGATCACTGCACTTGTCGGCGTCAATGGCGCCGGCAAATCCACGATTTTTAAGGCGATCATGGGTTTCGTGCCGCTGGCTGCCGGTTCCGTCTCGATTTTCGACCTGCCGGTGAAGGAAGCACTCAGGAAGAACCTCGTCGCTTATGTACCGCAGGCCGAGGAGGTGGACTGGAGTTTTCCGGTGTTGGTCGAGGATGTGGTGATGATGGGCCGTTATGGCCACATGAATTTCCTGCGCATCCCGTCGAAACGCGACCACCAGATGGTCGAGGAAGCGCTGAAACGCGTCAACATGCTCGACTATCGCAAGCGCCAGATCGGCGAGCTCTCCGGCGGGCAGAAGAAGCGGGTGTTTCTCGCCCGCGCGCTGGCGCAGGAGGGTCAGGTGATCCTGCTGGACGAGCCTTTCACCGGTGTCGATGTGACGACGGAAGAGCAGATCGTCGCGCTTCTGAAAGCGCTGCGTGACGAAGGCCGGGTCATGCTGGTTTCCACCCATAATCTCGGCAGCGTGCCGGAATTCTGTGACCGCGCGGTCTTCGTCAAGGGCACGGTGCTGGCATCGGGCAAGACGGCGGATACATTCAACGAGGAGAACCTGCAAAAGGCCTTCGGCGGCAGCCTGCGCCACTTCGTGCTCGGCGGGGCAGACCTGCATGACGACGCCGACCCACGCCGGGTGAAGGTCATCACCGATGACGAGCGACCTTTCGTGATCTACGGCAAGAACGGCCAGAACGGGCGCGATCCTGAGGCTCCGAAAGAAAAAGTCGATGATAAGCAGTCTTCTTGAGCCTTTCACTTATGGTTATATGTTGAACGCCATCTGGGTCAGCGCACTGGTGGGCGGCGTGTGCGGTTTTCTCTCCGCCTATCTGATGCTGAAGGGCTGGTCGCTGATCGGCGATGCGCTTTCCCATGCCATCGTTCCCGGTGTTGCGGGCGCCTATATGCTGGGCCTGCCCTTTTCGCTGGGTGCCTTTCTGTCCGGCGGGCTTGCAGCCGGTTCCATGCTGTTCCTGAACCAGAAGACGCGACTGAAGGAAGACGCCATCATCGGGCTGATCTTCACCTCGTTTTTCGGGCTTGGCCTATTCATGGTCTCGCTCTCGCCCACCTCGGTGAATATACAGACCATCGTGCTCGGCAATATTCTCGCTATCACGGCGGAAGACACCATTCAGCTGGCGCTGATCGGCGGCATCAGCCTCATTGTGCTGGCGCTGAAATGGCGTGACTTCATGGTGGTGTTCTTCGATGAGAACCATGCCCGCACCGTGGGGCTGAAACCGGAAGTGCTGAAGGTGATCTTCTTCACCCTGCTGGCCGCATCGACGGTTGCCGCCCTGCAGACGGTCGGGGCTTTCCTCGTCGTTGCCATGGTGGTGACGCCGGGCGCCACCGCCTATCTCCTGACCGACCGTTTCGAGCGGCTGATCCTGATGAGCCTCATCATCGGCGCGGCCACCAGCTTCGTTGGCGCCTATCTCAGCTATTTCCTCGATGGCGCCACCGGCGGTGTCATCGTCGTGCTACAGACCGCAATCTTCCTTGCCGCCTTCGTTTTTGCGCCAAAGCACGGCCTGCTCGCATCCCGCGCCAAGGCCCGCAAGGCACTGGAGGAAACGCCATGAACGACACTCTCGAACTCGCCATCCTGCCGTTTCAGCTGCCCTTCATGCAATATGCCTTCATCATCACATTGATGATCGCCGTGCCAATGGCGATGCTCTCCTGTTTTCTGGTGCTGAAGGGCTGGTCGCTGATGGGGGATGCGGTTTCCCATGCCGTGCTGCCCGGCGTGGTGGTGGCCTATATCGTTGGCATACCGCTCTCCATCGGTGCTTTCATCGCCGGCATGATCTGCGCGCTCGGCACGGGTTTCATCAAGGAAAACAGCCGCATCAAGGAAGATACGGTGCTCGGCATCGTCTTCTCGGGAATGTTCGGTCTGGGGCTGGTGCTTTATGTGAAGGTGCAGAGCGATGTCCATCTCGATCATATCCTCTTCGGCGACATGCTCGGCATAGCGCCATCAGACATGTTGGAAACAGGGGTGATCGCACTTTTCGCCACGCTGTTCCTCGGCATCCTGCGCAAGGACCTCTTGGTCAACGCCTTTGATGCCCAACACGCCAAAGCCATCGGCCTGCCGGTGCGCCTGCTGCATTATGGTCTGCTGATGGTGTTATCGCTTACCGTCGTCGGTGCATTGAAGGCGGTGGGCATCATTCTCTCAGTCGCCATGCTGGTCGCGCCGGGCGCAATCGCGTTCCTGCTGACCCGGCGTTTTTCCGCCATGCTGCTGGTGGCGATTACGGTAGCGGTCGCCTCATCGCTTTCGGGCATATGGCTAAGTTTCCTGATCGACAGTGCGCCAGCTCCCACCATCGTCATGTTCATGAGCCTTGCTTTCGTTGCCACCTTCATCCGCACCACCTGGAAGGCCCGGCGGATCGATGCTGCGGGAGAGACAGGCTTCTAGAGCATCTCCGGTGAAAGCCGGTTCACCTGAAATGCTCTTTCTCTTTGCTTTTGCGCAGTCCGAACGCAAAACCGCTAACGCACTTTTGCTGGACATGCTCGAGAACAACGATTTTTGCGGGCTTGTGGAACATTTTCGCCTTTTGCGCGTCATTTTACTGAGCCAGTCGCGGGGCGTCAGGCTCGGGAAAATTATGCAAAAGGGGAAGCACCATGCTGAAGTGGGCTCTTATTTTCTTCGTGATTTCTTTGATCGCAGGCGTATTCGGCTTTACCGGAATTTCGGCGGCCGCAGCGGGCGTGGCCCGCATTCTGTTCTTCATCGCCGTGGTGATCTTCCTGGTCTTCCTCGTGCTTGCACTGATGGCCGGAAGCGCGGTCGTCTGAATGAAAAAAGGCGACCCGGTTTTATGCCGGTCGCCTTTTCTCTTTCCAGTAAAGATAATCAGCCCGTCCAGCCGCCATCGATCACATGAATCTGGCCGGTGGTGAAACCAGCCTCGTCCGACGCGAGATAGGTAACAAGTGCGGCGATTTCTTCCGGCGTGGCGATACGGCCCATCGGCTGGCGGGCGATGAAATCGGCCAGCGCCTGTTCGTAATTGCCAGTGGCGCGCAGGCGGTCATGCAAGGACGGGCTGTCGACGGTGCCGGGGCAAATGGCGTTGCAGCGAATGCCCTTGGTGACGAAATCGGCGGCGATGGCCTTGGTGAGACCCACGACGGCCGCCTTGGAAGCGGTATAGGCGAAACGGTTGGGCACGCCCTTCACACTTGAAGCAACCGACGACATGTTGACGATCGCGCCCTTGCCCTTTTCCAGCATGCCGGGCAGGAAGGCGCGGCAAGTGCGGTACATGGCCTTGGCATTGAGATCGAAGGAGAAATCCCAGTCTTTTTCTTCACAATCGAGAATCGTGCCGGAATGCACGAAGCCGGCGCAGTTGAACAGCACATCCGCATGGCCGATATCCGCGGCGAAATCCTTGACGCCATCACCATCAAGCACGTTCAGAACCCGGGTTTCCGCACCTTTAAGGGTGGAAAGCGCCTGCTCGTTGATATCGGTGGCGATGACGCGCGCGCCGAGCGATATGAAGCGCTCCGCCGTCGCCCGGCCGATACCCTGACCGGCGGCGGTGATCACCACTGTCCGGCCGTTAAAATTCTGCACCATGAATAGCCTCCCGCTAAGGCGCGCCCATCCGCCGTGGACTGGAACGCTGAATTTGAATGATCTCAAATATGGATCGACAATTCATATGTAAACGCGGTATTCATATGGCGTCAAGCAAACTTGCGCGGATGCGGGGTATCGGGCAACCATATTTTAACGTACCCCGCGGGGCGCACACACGAACCATCATCGAGGCCAGATGACCGACGAAGACAGCGAAAGATATCGCGCTCCCGCCCTCGACAAGGGTCTAGACATTCTCGAACTTCTGGCCCGCACCGATGGCGGGCTGACGCAGATCGAGATCGCCAAGTCTATCGGTAAAAGCCCGAACGAGCTTTATCGCATGCTGGACCGACTGGTGCGCCGCGGCTACGTACAGCGGCTTGACGGCGACCGGTTCTCGCTTACGCTGAAGATGTTCGGGCTCGCCCATTTCCATGCACCGATACGCCGGCTGGTCTCTTTCGCCGCACCCGTCATGCGCGATTTTTCGGCGAGCGCCGAGCAGGCCTGTCATCTGGCCGTTTATGACCGCGGCAGCGTCGTCGTCATCGCCCAGCAGGAATCCGCCACCTACTGGGCCATGTCCATGCGGATCGGCGCGCAGATGAGCCTGTTCCACACCGGCTCCGGCCATGTGCTTCTGGCCTTCCAGACCGAGGCGCAGCGCCAGATCATGATAACCGAACAGGTGCGCGGCAGCGGCGAAACCGTGCCGCCGGACCTCGCCGGGCGGCTGGCGGAGGTGCGCAAAAACGGTTTCGAATCCATGGATAGCCTTCAGACCGCCGGCGTGCGCAATATTTCCGCACCGGTGCTGACGCTGGACGGGACGGCGCTCGCCGTCATCACCTGCCCCTATATCACGCCGCTCGGCGGCAAGGCCCCGACACGCGAGGCCTGTGAAGCGCTGATCTGCGAGGCGGCAAAACGGATTTCCGAAGTGGCTACCGGAAATGGAAACTCCTGAAACCCACAAAAAAACGCGACCGGCAGGGACCCGATCGCGTTTTGAGTGACTGGAGATTTATATCTCTTAAACGTCAGGGGAACGTGGATGGTTCCCCCTTTTTGTATCAGGCCGCAGCCAGCGTCAGTTCCTTGCGGACCATCTCGCGCAGCGTCACAAGATCCTTGGCGAAGAGGCGGATGCCTTCGGAAAGTTTCTCGGTAGCCATAGCGTCTTCGTTCATCGCCCAGCGGAAAGCCTTTTCGTCAAGCGTCTGCAGCGGCTCGGCCTTGACGTTGTCGGCCGAAAGCTTGCGCTCGAGCTTGCCGGTGTCCTTGTCCAGCTCTTCGAGCAGCGCCGGGCTGATCGTCAGGCGGTCGCAACCGGCCAGCGCTTCGATTTCGCCGACATTGCGGAACGAGGCGCCCATGACGACGGTGCTGATGCCATTGGCCTTATAATAATTGTAGATGCCGCGCACGGAAACGACACCCGGGTCGGTCTCGGCGGTGTAGGTCTCACCGGTCGACTTCTTGTACCAGTCGAGGATACGGCCAACGAAGGGCGAGATGAGGAAGACCTTGGCTTCGGCGCAGGCAATCGCCTGGGCCTGCGAGAACAGGAGCGTCAGGTTGCAGTCGATGCCTTCGGACTGCAACACTTCGGCGGCCTTTATGCCTTCCCAGGTGGAGGCTAGCTTGATGAGGATGCGTTCACGCTCGATTCCGCGCTCCTTGTAGGCGGCAATGATATGGCGCGCCTTGGCGATGGAGGCTTCCGTATCGAAAGAGAGGTCCGCATCGACTTCGGTCGAGACACGGCCGGGAACCAGACCGGCAAGGGCCGCACCGACGGAAATCGCCAGACGGTCGGCAACGGCAGCAACGACGGCGTCGGACTGGCCGCCCTGCTTTTTGCCCCAGGCAACGGCTTCCTTCACCGCGTCGGCAAAGGCTGGCGTGCCAAGCGCTTTGAGAACGATGGTCGGGTTGGTGGTGCAATCCACCGGCTTCAGGCGTGCGACCGCCTCGATGTCGCCGGTATCGGCAACAACCGTGGTGATGGCGCGAAGTTGTTCGAGTTTGGACGTCATGGCGAATGATCCTTCATGATCTCTGGTAAACTTGCTCAGCCGTCTTTTCGTTCCCGCACCGGGGTGCGCCCAAGGCCGAAATCACGGTTCTGTCCGGCTCCGACTATCGCAAGCGGCGCGGTTGAAAGTCAAGACATTTGCGCATCGCAATTGACATAAGTTTCATGCCTGCGATACTCGACTGCACATAAGGAATGGCGAAAACCGTGGCGAAACTGAGAAGAGAGACCCATACGACCTATTCGGAAGCGGCTTCGTTGAGGCTGCGCGCGGCATGGCTCTATTATAACCAGGGCATGACGCAAAAAGATGTCGCCGAAAGACTGGGGATCAGCCGCTCTACCGTCATCCGCCTGCTGGACGAGGCAATGAAACGCTCCGAAGTGCAGATCTGGATCAATGAAGGGATCGAGGATTTCGTCTCGCTGGCCGGCCAGCTGGAGGCAGCCTACGGGCTGGACGAGGCCGTCATCATCCCCTCGCCCGGCCTATCTACCGCCAGCAAGACAAGCGTGGAAGGCACCGCCAAGGCCGTTGGCCTCGCCCTCGGGCAGTTCCTCTCCGAAGTGGTACCGAACGGCGCCACCATCGGCGTCGGCTGGGGGCGCACCATGACCGCCTCGCTCTCCAGCTTCCGCCCACCGCGGCGGGAAAACTGCAAGGTCGTCTCCCTGCTCGGCGGTATCGTCGCCGTGCACCAGACAAACCCGCTCGATTACACCTGGCGGCTGGCAAGTGCGCTCGGGGCGGAATGTTACATGTTCCTCGCGCCGCTTTTGGTGGATTCGGTCGAGACCAAACGGGCGTTGATCGAAAAATGCGGGCTGGCGACGCTTTACGATCTCGCCGAGACGCTCGATCTCGCCATCGTTTCCTGCGGCGATATCGGCACGCATTCCACCTCGCTGTCGGAAGGTTTCATCTCCAGGGAGACGTTGCGCGAACTCGTCGACGCCGGCTGCGTCTGTGACACCATGTTCAACTTCATCGATGCCGAAGGCCGCTCCGTCGATCATCCGATCAACCAGCGCGCCATGGCGATCGATCTCGATACGCTGCGCAAGGCCAAACACATCGTACTCGCCTCCGGCGGCGCCCACCGCGCCATCGCCATCCGCGCCACGATCAAGCGCATCGGCTGCAATACGCTGATTACGGATGAGGCGGCAGCGCGGGCCTTGATGGAACTGGTTTAGGCGTCTTCGGCTCATTCGGCGCGATCCTCACGAGCGTCTCTTGCGTCGGCTCTCCACCCCTCCCTCCTGTGCTCGTCACAGGAATCCAGTCGCCTTGCGTCTGCATGGCGGGAAGAGTTCTTTCAGCCGAAAGACTTGGGCTGGCTGTATCCTTGTGACAAGCACAGGGATGAGGAATAGAGGGAATAGCCGATCGTCAGCGTCACGCCTTTCCCGTTTCCCATCCCAGCATCGCACGCTTGCGCGTCAGGCCCCAATGGTAGCCCGTCAGAGCTCCGCTTTTACCAACGGCACGGTGGCACGGAACAACAAAGGACACCGGGTTCGCACCAACAGCGGCACCCACGGCGCGGGATGCGGTGGGCTGGCCGATATCGCAGGCGATGTGCGAATAGGTGACGGCGCGGCCCATCGGGATTTTCAGCAGGCTTTCCCAGACCCGTACCTGAAAATCCGTGCCGAGCAGCACGACACGCAGCGGCCTGTCTGCCGACCATAGGGACGGTTCGAAGATGCGCGCGGCATAGGGCGCGGTCGCGTCGCGATCCTCCACATAATCCGCATTCGGCCAGCGGCCGGCCATATCCTCGAAACAGGCCCTTTCCTCGCCCGGATCGGCAAAGGCGCAGCCCGCAAGGCCGCGATCGGTGATCATGACCAGCGCAAGCCCGAAGGGCGAAGCGTGAAAACCGTAACGGATCGTCAGCCCGCCGCCCTTCGCCTTCCATTCGCCGGGCGACATGGCCTCATGGGTGACGAACAGATCGTGCAGGCGTCCCGGACCGGACATGCCGACCTCGATCGATGTTTCAAGCAGCGGCAGATCCTCTTCGCGCAGCAGCCGCTTGGCGTGATCGAGCGTCACGGCCTGCAGGAAGGCCTTGGGCGAAAGGCCGGCCCAGCGGGTAAAAGTCTTCTGCAATTGCGTCGGCGACTGGCCAAGCCTGGCAGCGATAGCTTCGAGGGAGGGTTGCTCGCGATAATCCAGCGTCAAAAGCTCGATAACCCCGCGCACCGTATCGTAATCCGAGCCGATGGGGGTGATGTCTTCGTTCAGCATGATATTGGCGTTCATCGCATGTCTCCTAACGGGCCGGAGAAAACCACTAAAGCGCGCCGGTCTCCACCCGTTTCTTGCGCGGCATCACGATACACGACGCAAATGTTCTCTATGCCGGAGCCTTCCCACCACCTTCTGTGCTCGTCACGGGAATCCAGCCAACGCGCGTCTGCGCGGCGGGAAGAGTCTTGTCAGCCCAAGGACTTGGGCTGGCTGGATCCCTGTGACAAGCACAGGGACGAGGGAAGAGCGTGCGACGACGTTTCCTTATCGCTCTACATCCGCCGCCGCACCGTCGCCAGCGCACCGCCGAAGGCCCTGGCAAAGCTTTCCCTGTCATCCGGATTGAGGAACGAACCGATATCTGTCGCCCGGCCCTCACCCGTCACATGCATGGAAACGATGCCGATCTCGTCATGCCGCCTCACCCGGAAGCGCGCCCAGAACGGATTAAAACGATATTCCACCATGCGTCCGGCGGGAGTGAATTTGCGGATCGACAGGTTGGTGTGCGACACGCTGACCTCTTCCCGCGCTTTCGCCGCCCGGTAATTGGCGCGGAAGGCGACATAAAGCAGCAGGAAATCCAGCCCGAAAAACAGGCCGATAGGCCACGCACCTGTGGCGAGAAAAAAACCGCCATAGATAAGACAGGCAAAACCGGTGAGGAGGAGAAGCAGCCGAAAACCACGTCGGCCAAGCGAACGGTGCGGAACGAGTTCCGCCGCGAAAATCGGCTGGTCATTGAGCGTATCCACGTTGCTTTCCTTTGGCCGCGCTGGCTATAGATAGAGCATGACAGTCGCCAAGAAACGATCCAGCACCCAAACATTAAAAAAGTCAATTCCAGCGCAGCGGCGCAAATCGGTGCGAGCAAAGACCGCCTATTCGAAGGACGAGCTCACCGAAATCTTCCGCCGCTTTTCCATCCAGCGGCCGGAGCCGAAAGGCGAGCTGGAACACACCAATCCCTTCACCCTGCTGGTCGCCGTGGCGCTTTCCGCGCAGGCGACCGATGTCGGCGTGAATCGCGCCACACACGCCCTGTTCAAGGTGGCCGATACGCCGGAAAAAATGCTGGCGCTCGGCGAAGAACAGCTAATCGGCCATATCAAGACCATCGGCCTTTATCGCAACAAGGCAAAAAACGTCATCGCGCTATCGCAGATGCTGATCGACAATTTCGGCGGCGAGGTACCAAAAACCCGCGAGGAACTGGTAACCCTGCCCGGTGTTGGCCGAAAGACCGCCAATGTGGTGATGTCGATGGCCTTCGGCGTGCCCACACTTGCGGTGGACACACATGTGTTTCGCATTGCCAACCGGCTCTGTCTTGCGCCGGGCAAAACCCCTGACGAGGTTGAAGACCGGCTGGTCCGCATCATTCCCGAACAATATCTGTTCCATGCGCATCACTGGCTGATCCTGCATGGGCGTTATTGCTGCAAGGCCCGCAAGCCGGAATGCGAGCGCTGCGTGATTGCCGATATCTGCAAATCGCCGGAAAAGACCTTCGATATTCCAGCACCGCTGGTGGAGTTACCCGCGCAATTGTTCGGTGCGGCCCACGGCGAATGAGGGGTCGCGTCGGCTGACGGCCTTGTGCAGATGTACCATCATCGAGGCGGCAAAAAGCGGCGTCAGCAGATTGAGGAACGGCACCGCCAGAAAGGCCGCTATCACCAGCCCGGCCATGAAGACGGTGGCGCGGTGTTTTGAGCGAAACAACCTCGCTTCGGCGGGCGAGCGGAAACGCATCGCCGCGAACTCGAAGAATTCCCGGCCGAGCAGGTAGCCGTTCACCAGGAAAAACGCGATGAGATTGATACCCGGCACCAGAAGCAGCAACAGCGCGACAAGGTTGCCGGCAATAACGACACCGAAGAACTTGATGGACGACAGAACGGCCTCGCCGACCGGCATCGCGTTGCCCGGCGGATCGTTCGGATAGTTCTTTTTCTCAACCACTTCGGCGACATCGTCGAGAAACAGGCCGGCAATGACGGCGGTGACCGGCGAAATGAGCAGCGCGAGCGCCAGCGCCAGCCCGATACCCGCGAAAATGGCGAAAACGAAGGTCAGCCAGCCCGCCCAGTCCGGCACGCCGGGGATCAGCGCATCCACCCACGGCAGGGCGAAATAAATGAAGATCGAGCGGATGGCGAACCACAGCGCCGCAAGCACGAGAAGCGTGAGCCCCAGAACCTTCCAGAATACCGACCGGGTTTCGGCGGCAAAGAGATTGTGGAAGGCAAGCCTCGCCGCATCAAAAATCATCTGGAACTCCTCGACACCTTTGGCGCTGAAACACACTTACCAAAACGAGAGATAGGCGCTGCCCATCCGCTCTGCAAGACGGACGGAAAGATGCCAAATGCCCGGATATAAACCGCTGATGGAATTTCTCTTGAATAAAAGGTATCTCTAAAATATGATAATACACCTATTACATTTCGCATTCCGGTCCGGTGGAGGACAAGGCCGGGAAGACCTATCCCCCACCGTCAAGTCGCGGTTCGCACGCTCGTTTGCGCGCGCGCATGCATCATCGTTCAATAAAGATAAAAGAATGAGGCGTTGGTGGAAAAGCTGCTGTTGAACCTTACGCGCGCCATGAAGGCAGGCACCCCTTCGGAGCGCAAGATCGCCAAATATCTGATCGAGCATCTGGACGAATTGCCGTTCGAGACGGCGCAGACGCTGGCCGCCAAGCTCAGCCTCAGTCCGATGACGGTCGGCCGTTTCCTGCGCTCGCTGGGATACCGGCAATTCAGCGATATCCGCGCCGATCTGCGCTATGCCGAAGAAACGGCCAGCACGGAGCAGCCGGCCATGGGCGAGAGCGGCGAACGCCATTCCAGCCCGTTTTCACAGCTTCTGTCGCAGCAAATCCAGGCCATCCAGACGGCCTTCGACATGACCACCCAATCGATCTGGCGGATCGCCATGAACGAGATCGCCACGGCCGGCGATGTTTTTCTGGCAACCTCTCCGGAAGGTCTCGATGCCGGACGTCATTTCTACGGGCGGCTTCTGGAGAGCCGGGGCCATATCCATTATCTCGGCAGCGACAGCGCGGCCTATGTCGCCCTGTGGGATTTCGACCCCGCGCAAGCGCTGCTCGTCATCATGGATTGCGGCGGCGCCCCGTCGCCGCTGCAACGCCTGTCGACAATGGCACGCAAGAGCGGCTACAGGACATTGCTGATCACCACACGCTTTTATGAATGGGGACCGGAAAGCGCCGATCTCTGTCTTGCCATGCCGCAGGCGCAAAATGGCGGCCAGGGCCTGCTTCAACTGGTCTCCCTGCTGGAATTCACCCTTTGTGCGCTCAGCGCCAGCGCCGATGACAGCAGCAGGGCAAGGGCAAAGAACCTCACCGCCCTGAAACGCTCGCTACGCGGTTGATTGCGGCTAGCAGCAGCGGCGGCATATGGATCGAGCGGTTGCCGCGCGTTTCTTTTCCCCGCCGGGGAGACGTCCGCGGCAGCGGGATAAGGGGGCGAGAGTGCGTTCTATCGCTGGCGTTCCCTCTCATCCGACCCTTCGGGCCACCATCTCCCTGGCGGGGAGAAGAAACGCGCGGCACCCGTCAACGCCTGTCATTTGCCTTCAGAAAATCAAAGGCTTTCCAGTTCCTGACGATGCCGGTACATGGCGAGAAAACGACGATAATCCCGCTCATAACGGGGGCCACGCGCCGGATTACCTGATATTTCAGCATTGCCCGGATACATGGCGGCCCCTGCCGCCGCAAGGCTTGCATGCACCCCGCCAGCCGTCGCCGCCGTCATCGCCGTGCCGAGAAGTACCGCATCGGCGGTGGCGGGAACCACGATACGCTTGCCCGTCACATCGGCATAAAGCTCCATCAGCAGCGGGTTCTTCACATGCCCGCCGGTAACGTGCAGACTTTCCACCGCATAACCGAAACGCTCCATGGCGTCGAGCACATGGCGGGCGCCGAGCGCGATGGCGACGGCCGTGCGCCAGTAGAGACGGCAGAGACTGTCGAAAGAGGTATCCAAAGTCAGTCCGCTGATGACGCCGACGGCATGGGGATCGGCAAGCGGCGAGCGGTTGCCGTGGAAATCCGGCAGGACGTGCAGCCGCTCGGCGAAAGCCTCGCCCTCAAGCGCGCGCAATTCTGTTACCCGCGCAACGATGCGGGCATGTAGCGCCGTATCCGGCTCACCGCCTGCCGCATGCATGCGCACGATATGGTCGAGCAGCGCGCCGGTGGCCGATTGCCCGCCCTCCACCAGCCAGTGCCCGGGCAGGATCGCCTGCCAATAGGGGCCCCAGAGGCTGTGGCCGGGCATCTGCCGCTCCGACATGGCCACAAGGCAGCTCGATGTACCGGCGATCAGCGCCACATGCCGTCCCACATCCGCAGACAGGCAGCCGCCTAGCGCACCAAGCGCGCCAGCATAGGCGTCGATCATGCCCGCCGCCACCTGGCAGCCGGTATCGAGACCCAGTTCGGCGGCAGCTTCGGGCGAAAGCGGGCCAATGCTATCACCCGGCATTACCGTGGTCTCCGGCAGCCCTGCCCGCTCTCTCAAATCGGCAAGGCCCGCCAGTTCAAGATAATCCGCCTGCCAGCCGGGATTTTCCTGCGCCAGGAAATTCCACTTCGCCGTCTGCGTGCAATTTGAGCGCTGCGCTGAACCGGTCGCCTTCCAGGTCAGAAAATCCGCCAGATCGAAAGCGAAGCACATGCGCGACCAGCTTGCCGGCATATGCGTCTTCAGCCACATCAGCTTCGGCATCTGCATTTCCGGCGAGACGCTGTTGCCGGCGAAATCCAGCACCCGGTGGCCGGATGCTGTCAGCCGGTCGGCTTCGCCAATCGCCCGGTGATCGAGCCAGACGATAGTGTCGAAGCAGTCTTCGCCGGTAGTAGAAACCGAGACCGGCGCGCCCCGCCCATCGCGGATGACCAGCGAGCAGGTGGCGTCGAAACCGATTGCGGCAATGCTTTGCGATGAAACCCCGGCCTCGGCAAGCGCCGCCCTCACCACGATGCAGACCGCTTTCCATATGTCGGTGGAATCGTGCTCGGCGTGGTTTTCCTGCGGCCTCTGCATCAGGATCGGATGGGTGGATCGGGCAAGCAGTCGGCCCGCCGGATCAAAAACGCCGGCCCGGGCGCTGGCGGTGCCGACATCGACAGCGACGAGATTTTGACGCATCAAGACTGCAGTTCCATCCCTTGCGCAACGACCCGGCGACGGCGGCAGGCAAAATCTGCTTCAGCCCGCATCACGTTCCATTTGGCCGTCAAAACCGCCCTTCCCCACATAGCTTGCGACAAGTTGAACCAAATCCGGCATCGCGTCAAACACCACATTCGCCCCAAGCCCGGCGATCTTTTCACGGAATGCGGGAAAGCGCGCATGCGAACCGCCGGTAAAGGCAAAAACGCCCATGCCCGCCGCCTTTGCGGCGGCAATGCCGGCCGGGCTGTCCTCAATCACGATGCAGTGACGCGGCTCTACGCCCATTTCACGCGCCGCATGCAGGAAGAGGTCGGGCGCCGGCTTGCCGTTCTTCACCATCGTGGCGCTGAAGACATGGGGTTCGAATTTGTCGATCAGCCCGGTCAGCCCCAGCGAATAACGGATGCGCTCCGGCTGGCTTGAGGAGGCCACACAACGCCGCAGCGGCAGGAGCATGTCCAGCGTCTCGCCAATGCCGCCAATCGGCCGAAGCTCGGTGCGGAAACGCTCGAATAACGTCGCCCGCATGTGGTCGAGAAAATCGATGTCCGTCTCGACACCGTAATCCTCAAACAGCGTCGCCGTCATGCTGGCGACGCTGCGGCCGAGAAAGCGCTCATAGGCCTCTTCCTCCCCCATCGCCACGCCGAGATGGGAGAGCATGTCGAGAAGGACCGAAATGGAGACCGGCTCGCTGTCGACGAGAACGCCGTCGCAGTCGAAAATCAAAAGGGGCCCGGTCTCGTCTTCCATTTCGCGGTCACTCTTCAGCCAGCTTGTCATCCAGATAAAGCTTCAAGGTCTTCACCGTGCCGTCTTGCCACAGCGTCTTCAGTGCATGGGCAAAGCGTTTACGGAAAAGCTCCGATTCGGCAACCTCACCGAAAATATCGTCGAACACGAGAAAGGCCATCGGATCGTCCTTGGCCTTGATCGCCGCCGCATGAAGGCGCTCGGCGCTGGCATCGTTGAAGGCGATTTCCTTGCCGCTGTCGGAGGTGCCCTGGAAATAACGGCACCACAGCGCCGAAACCAGCGAAAGGCCGACAATATCCTCGCCGCGCGCCAGCCGGTCGGCGGTGGATGGCAGAATGAATTTCGGCTGGCGGTTGGAGCCGTCCTGCGCCAGGCGCGGAATGGTGTCGCCGATCTTCGGGTTGAGGAAACGGCGCTCGATCAGCGCGAAATAATCGGCGAGATTCGTATCGGGAACCGGTGGAATGACCGGAATGATCTCTTCATTTTCAAGCTTTGCCAGAAATGCCCGGATCAACGGATGTTCCATCGCCTCATGCACGAAATGAATGTCGAGCAGCGCCGCCGGATAGGCGATTGCCGCGTGGCCGCCATTGAGGATGCGGATTTTCATATGCTCATAGGGCGCGACATCTTTGACGAACTGCACGCCGGCCTTTTCCAGCGCCGGGCGACCGGCGGGGAAATTGTCTTCCATCACCCATTGCTTGAACTCCTCGCAGAAGACAGGCCAATTGTCCTCGATGCCGAAATCGTCGCGGGCGATATTGCGTTCGCGCTCCCCGGTGGCTGGTGTGATGCGGTCGACCATGGAATTGGGGAAAGCGACGTTTTCGCCGATCCAGTTGGCAAAGGCCGGGTCCGACAGGGCCGCAAGCCCGACCACCGCATTTTTCGTCACCTTGCCATTATGGGGAATGTTGTCGCAGGACATGACGGTGAAGGGTTGCAGCCCCTTGTCCCGCCGTGCCTTCAACCCGGCGACGATGAGGCCGAACACGGTTTTCGGTGAAGATGGGTGCCGGCCATCCTCGGCAATGGCCGGGTGCTGCGGATTGAAGGAACCGGAAGCATCGATGAAATAACCACCCTCGGTAATCGTCATCGAGACGATACGGATTTTCGGGTCGGCGAGCGTGTCGATGATGGCCTTCGTGTCGCCGACCGTCAGAATGTCGATCATCGGTCCGGTGACGCGCGCGCCGGTGCGGTTATTGTCCTGCTCCACCACCGTGGTCAGAAAATCCTGCGCGGCGAGTTTCTCGCGCATCACCGCATCAGATGGCAGAACCCCCGCGCCGATGATGGCGAAGTCGTGATCCGCACCCGTGTTGAACAGGTCATCCAGATAAACTGCCTGATGGGCGCGATGGAAATTGCCAACGCCGAAATGCACGATGCCGGCGGACAGATCGGCCCGGGAATAGGCCGGAACCGCCGCCGTCTTTCTGGCTTCGTCAAGCGTTGCGAGGGAGAGTTTGCATGTCATGTCACGATCCTCGAAGGGGAAACGTTGGTCTTGCCGATCGCCCTCTTGCCGGGCAATCGGCCTGTCGGAACACCGCCAGCTGCAAGAGGCAGTCAGGCGGCAAAGCTTTTTAGGGTCGCTTTCCCCTAGATCGCCTTGCCCTTGTCATCGAACCTGTGAATCTTGGTCTCATCGGGGGTAATGAAGACGGTATCGCCGTGTTTGCATTCGAACTCGCCATCGGTTCTGGCGGTAATCGGGCCGATGCCTTGGACGTCGAGATGCAGGAAGGTATCGGAGCCGAGATGTTCGGCGACGGTTACCTTGCCCTGCCACAGACCGGCCTCTTTCGACAGCGCCAGATGCTCCGGCCGCACCCCGGCGGTGGTGGCATTCTTGCTGCGGGCATAGTCGCTGGTAATGAGGTTCATGCGCGGCGAGCCGATGAAGCCGGCGACGAAGAGGTTGGCGGGCGAGCGGTAAAGCTCCATCGGTGAGCCGACCTGTTCGATATTGCCGCGGTTGAGGACAACGATCTTGTCGGCCATGGTCATGGCCTCGACCTGGTCGTGGGTGACGTAGATCATCGTCGTCTTCAGCGTGTTGTGCAGCTCGGAGATTTCCAGCCGCATGGTGCCGCGCAGCGCCGCATCGAGGTTGGAGAGCGGTTCGTCGAACAGGAAGGCCTTCGGTTCGCGCACGATGGCGCGGCCGATGGCGACGCGCTGGCGCTGGCCGCCGGACAGCTGCGAGGGCCGGCGTTCGAGATAATCGGTGAGGTTGAGAATGCGGGCGGCATCCTCGACCTTCTTCTCGATGACGGCCTTGTCGAGCTTGGCCATCTTCAGCGGGAAGGCGATGTTGTTGCGCACACTCATATGCGGATAAAGCGCATAGGACTGGAACACCATGGCAAGGCCGCGCTCGGCCGGCGCCTTTTCGGTGGCGTCCTTGCCGTCGATGACGATCTTGCCGCCGGAGACGTCCTCCAGTCCGGCGATGAGGCGCAAAAGCGTGGACTTGCCGCAGCCGGAGGGACCGACGAAGACGACGAATTCACCGTCGTGGATATCGAGATCGATCGACGGGATGACTTTCGCCTCACCGAAGAGCTTGGACACGGTCTGAAGGGAAATGCTGCCCATGTTTGTCGTTCCTTATTTCACGGCGCCGAAGGTCAGGCCACGCACGAGTTGTTTCTGCGAGAACCAGCCGATGACGAGAATGGGGGCGATCGCCATCATCGAGGCGGCCGAGAGTTTTGCCCAGAACAGTCCCTGCGGCGAAGAGAAGGAGGCGATGAAGGCCGTCAGCGGCGCCGCATTTGTGGTCGTCAGCCGGATCGTCCAAAAGGATTCGTTCCAGGCAAGGATGACGTTGAGAAGCAGCGTCGAGGCAATGCCCGGCACCGCCATTGGCGTCAGCACATGCACGATCTCGTTCCAGAGCGAGGCACCATCCATGCGCGCGGCCTCGAGGATCTCGCCGGGGATTTCGCGGAAATAGGTGTAGAGCATCCAGATGACGATCGGCAGGTTGATGAAGGTGAGCATGACGGTCAGCCCGATGCGGGTATCGAGCAGGCCGGCATTGCGGAAGATGAGGTAGATCGGCACCAGCACGGCAACCGCCGGCATCATCTTGGTGGAGAGCATCCACATCAGGATGTCCTTGGTGCGTTTGGTCGGCGAGAACGCCATGGCCCAGGCGGCGGGAATGGCGATGATGAGCGCGATGATCGTCGAGCCGAGCGACAGCACCACCGAGTTCATGAACGGCTTGAAGTAATCGCGCTGGGTTTGCACCGTCACGTAATTCTCAAGCGTGCCCGAGGGAATGAGGCTGAAGCCTGCGATCGCCTCCGGCTCTGTCTTGATGGATGTGAGGAAGGCATAGAGGATCGGGAAGAACAGCAAAAGCGCCACGGCCCATGCCGCGATGGAAAAGCCGATCTTTGCGCGAGTGGTTGTCTTGCGGGCCATGATGTTTCCCCTTTACCGGTCGAGGTTCTTGCCGACGGCGCGCATCAGGAAGATGGCGACGATATTGGCGAGGATGACGGCGATGATGCCGCCGGCCGAAGCGCCGCCGACGTCGTAGCCCAGAAGCGCCGTGCGATAGATGAGGAAGGCAAGGTTGGTGGAGGCGTAACCCGGGCCGCCATTGGTGGTGACGAGGATTTCCGCGTAAACGCCGAGCAGGAAGATCGTCTGGATCAGGATGACGACGGTGATGGCGCGCGACAGGTGCGGTAGGGTCAGATAGATGAAACGGTTGACGAAATTGGCGCCATCCATCTCGGCCGCTTCCTTCTGCTCGCCATCAAGCGACTGCAGGGCGGTCAAGAGAATGAGCGTCGCGAACGGCAGCCATTGCCAGGCGACGATGATGACGATGGAAAGCAGCGGAAACTGCGCGAACCAGTCCACCGGCTGGAAACCGAGGAAGCGGGCAAGGTCGGCCAGCACGCCGTAGCCGGGATGCATGATCATGTTCTTCCACACCAATGCTGCCACCGGCGGCATGACAAAGAAGGGCGAAATGATCATGATGCGCACGATGCCCTGACCGAAAATGTCATTGTCGAGCAGAAGCGCAATGGCGATGCCGCCAACCACCGTGATCAAAAGCACCCCGCCGACGATCAGCAGCGTGTTCCAGATCGACTGGAAGAAGGCCGGGTCGGTATAGAAATACTGGTAATTGAAAAGACCGGCGAAGCTGACATTGGCCGGGTTGAGGAGATTGTAGTTCTGGAACGAAAACCACAGGGTCATCGCCAAAGGCACGATCATCCACACCAGCAACAACAGCACCGACGGCGCAAGCATTACCCGCGCTAATCCGCTCGTGTTTCGGGTTGCCATTGCACTCACCTCCCCTTGGGCCTGGGCGTCACGACATGCGCCCGGCATATCCGGAAGAACCGGCTCATTCTTGTTTTGATGTGAAAGGCTTAAATGCCGCCGTACGGACCGCGGCTTCCGATCCCCAAGGTTCGCTGCCCGGCGTTGACACCGGACAGCGATCTTCAGGAGGATTACTTGATGTAGCCGGCGCGGGTCATTTCACGCGTCGCAGTCGACTGGGCGCTCGCAAGCGCATCATCGACGCTGGACTGGCCGGCAACAACCGCCGAGAATAGCTGGCCGACCGTGGTGCCAAGCGCCTGGAATTCAGGGATCGCCACGAACTGGCCGCCGGTATAAGGCACGGGCTTTACAGTCGGCTTGGTAATGTCGGCGGCGTCCATCGCGGCAAGCGTCGGTTTGGCGAAGGCGGCGGCCTTTTCATACTCGGCGTTCTTGTAAAGCGAGGTGCGGGTACCCGGAGGCACGTTTGCCCAGCCTTCCTTCGAAGCGACAAGCTCGGTGTAATCCTTGCTCGTCGCCCAGGAAATGAACTTCTCGGCCGCTTCCGCCTTCTGCGAGCTCTTCGGGATCGCGAGGTTCCACGACCACAGCCAGTTGCCGTGGTTCTTCAGTTCGCCATGCGTCGGGAACAACGCATAACCGACCTTGTCGGCAACGGTCGAATCCTTCGGGTTGGACACGAAGGAGGCAGCAACCGTGGCGTCGATCCACATGCCGCATTTGCCCTGCTGGAACAGCGTCAGGTTTTCGTTGAAGCCGTTGGAGGAAGCACCGGACGGGCCGGCATCCTTCATCAGGTCGACGTAGAACTGCAGGGAGCTCTTCCATTCCGGCTGGTCGAACTGCGGTTTCCAGTTTTCATCGAACCATCGGCCGCCGAAGGAGTTGTTGAGCGCGCTGATGAAGGCCATGTTTTCGCCCCAGCCGGCCTTGCCGCGCAGGCAGATGCCGTTGATATCGGCCTTGCGGTCGGTGATCTTGCGGGCGGCGTCGCCGATGAATTCCCAGGTCGGGTTTTCAGGCATCTTGAGGCCTGCTTTTTCGAACAGGTCCTTGCGATACATGATCATGGCGGATTCGCCATAGAAGGGCGCGGCGTAAAGTTTACCGTCCATGGAAAGACCGCCCCGGATCGCCGGCAGCAGATCGTCGACGTCATATTTGTCGCCGAGCTTTTCAAGCGGCAGCAGCCAGCCCTGCTTGGCCCAGATCGGCACTTCGTAGTTACCGATAGTCATGATGTCATATTGACCGCCGTTTGTGGCGATATCGGTCGTCACACGCTCGCGCAGGACGTTTTCTTCAAGCGTCACCCATTCGACCTTAATGTCAGGGTTCTTGGTGGTGAAGTCCGAGGTCAGACCCTGCATGCGGATCATGTCGCCGTTGTTCACGGTCGCGATGGTCAGCGTCTCGGCGGAAGCAAGGGTCGAAAAGGCGAGTGCCGAGCATGCGCCCAGCAAAATGGTCTTCAATGTCATATCTTCCTCCCAGAAGAAAAATGATGAGCATTCGCTTTGCTCTAGGGCATTTACTCACTTCATAAGCAAAAATGTCAAGCGACATCCTGTGCTGCGACGCACAGGGAAAAACCAAGCCATTGATTTTATGTGTTTAATTTTTGCTCAATGAGTGAGCAAATATTCGCTGGTAATCTCATCGGTGATGAGGCCGTTCAGCAGACCGCCCCTCAGCGCCGCCAGAATCGAAGCGTTCTTGCGTGCGCCCTGCGCCATGCCGATGACGGTGCAGGTCTCTCTTGAAGGGATGGGAACAGAGGCGACGCGCTCGTTGACGGCGTGCTCGAGAATGCGGCCATTGGCATCATACATCCAGCCGCAAATCTCTCCGATCGCCCCGCTCGCCATCAGCGCCTTCATCTCATCCACGCCGAGGAAACCATCGACGCAGAGCGGTGCATTCTCGCCGAGTTCACCGACACCGACGAAGGTGACATTGGCCGCGGACCCCAGCGCCAGCGTGGAGCGCACCATGGACTGGTCATGCAGCAATTCACGCTCTTCCGCAGAGGAACACAGAACCGGCAGCGGCATCGGAAAATGCCGGGCCTTGATGGCGTCCGCCATGCTGAAGATAACGTTATAATAGGCGGCCGAGCCATCCGGCCCGATATTACCCGTCAGCGACACGATACGGTGCTGCGGGCATTCCATCGGCGGCAGTTGGTCGACAGCGGCCTTCAAGGTACGGCCGGTGCCGATGGCGAGCACGATGGGATCGGCATTTTTCAGCCAGCGCTCGATTTCCGCCGCCCCGGCCTCGGCAATGCCGACAGTGGAGGAGACCCCGGCCGGATCGCTTGGCACCACCTCAATATATTTGAGGTCGAATTTCTCCTTCAGCCGTTCGGCTTTTTCGAGACAGGCGGCGATGGGGTGATCGAGCCGGACCTTGATCAACCGCTCGGCGACCGCAAGCGACACCAGCCGCTGCGCCGATTGCCGGGAAATGCCCATGGCAGCGGCGATCTCATCCTGCGTGCGGCCGGCGACATAATAAAGCCAGCCGGCGCGGGCCGCATCGTCCAGCCGTCCATGTGCGTCGTTTCGTCTGGCCATGCCGCCGCCCTTTGAGAATTATTCTTGCGCATTTGCTGGCATTTTTTTGCATCGGCTGTCAAACGTAGGATGAGGAAGAGAGCGGCAGTTAGCTGAAAATGATTGGCACGCCGGTACGGCGCGTTTCCTCTCCCCGGCGGGGCGCGCTGCAATATCCAGCGGCGGCATCGAGGTCGTCGTTGCGGCCTCTGGGCGGCTGCGCCGCCGTCGTCTCAATGGTCGTCGCATCCAGCACCGCGCCGCGCCGCAGGATCGGGCCGGCAGCGTCAAGCTGCCGGTCGAATTCACCAAACAGCTTCTCCAGAAGACCTTCGACGATCGGCAGGCTGCGGAAACGGCAAGGCCTGGAATGCTCGGGAACGACCTCTTGCAGTGCAAGTCCGATGAAATGCTTGAACGACAGCCGGTCGCCCAACGCCTCCTCAAGTTCCATCTCGGAAAACCCATAAAGCGACCGCAAAGCGGCGCCTTGAACTTCACCAGCGGCTCATAGGCCCGACGCCCGGCGCTTTTCTCATCACGAAGACGCGACAGAAGCTTCTCGAACTGCCGCGGCGAAGGCGAAAGCTGCAATCGCTCGCTTCCAAGGGCGATACGGTCCGTATGCTGCGCCAGATTTACTGTCCCGCCCCTCTGGGAAGGCGAACGAAGAACAGGGTTCTACAATTCCAAACTATTAGGATATTTTTTCCCTCTAAAAGATTTATTGGAACCGGATTTTATTCATACTATTTTTCACGCAATGCCAATTCTCGCTCTCGACGGGCGCCTCCTGTAGTTTCCCACGACAATCAAAAGGAAATGCCCATGGCCCTCTCTTTCTCCAGATTTACCGCAAAATTGATCGCCGGAGCCGTCGTCATCGCTTCGATGGCCACAGCAGCCCATGCGGATGCGACGCTCGACCGGATCAAGGGTCGCGGCAAGCTCACCGTCGGCGTCATCCTCTCCGGCGCGCCCTTCGGCTTCATCGACCCGAAGACACAGGAGCAGAAGGGTCTCAACATCGACGTCGCCAAGGCTCTGGCCGCCGGCCTCGGTGTCGAACTGGTCACCGAAACCGTGACCCCGCCCAACCGCGTTCAGTTCCTGCAGCAGGGCAAGGTCGATATTCTGATCGCCAACATGCAATACACGGAAGAACGCGCCAAAACGCTGGGCTACGTGCCTACCCCCTATGATCGCCAGGGCGGCGCCGCCATCGGCCGCAAGGACAGTGGCATCAAGGACTGGCCGGACCTGAAGGGTAAAATCGCCTGCGTTTCACAAGGCTCGAACTACACCCAGCCGCTGATCGAACAATATGGCGCGCAGGTGAAGGCGCTGCCGAGCCAGCCGGAATCGCTGCTGGCGCTCAAGGGCGGCAATTGCGATGTCTCCGTTCACGTCAACGGCACGCTGAGCCTGATGCTTCAGGACCGCGCCGATGAGTGGAAGGATTACGGCATCCTGATCCCCACCGACCTCATCCCTTCCGATTCCGTGATCTGGCTGCGCAAGGGTGAGGCTGACACACAGGCCGCTCTCGACAAGATCGTCAAGGACCTGCACGCTTCCGGCAAGATGCTCGAATTCGCCAAGGCCAACCGTCTGCCGAGCATCGGTTACATGGAAGAGCAGCAGAAGAAGCTTTCGGCCGCGCAATAAACGGCCAGACGGTCTTGGCTGTCCCGTCGCCTCCAGATGGCGGATGGCGTTTACGCCAACCCTCAAGAACGACCGGTTTCGCCTGTCGTTCTTTTTCGCTCTGCAAAACGGCAGGCCATTCCGGCGCCGCTCGCGAGGCGGCGCCCGCAATAAAAGCATGGATTTCCGATGCAGGATTCACTTACAGCGCGCTTTATAGAACTGGCTGCGCATTTCGGCCTCAACTATGATTTTCTGAACAGCGGGTATGAGGTTCAGATCTGGCTTGACGGCATGAAGATGACGCTCATCCTCGTCTCTGTCACCTTGCCGCTCAGCCTCGTCTTCGGCTTCATTTTCGCGGCCATGTTGACATCGGGCAAGAGCTGGCTTTCCGGTCCCGTGCGCGCCTATGTGGAACTGACACGCAACACGCCGACACTGGTGCAGCTGATGTGCGGGTTCCTCGTGCTTAACATGCTGATTTCCAATGCGCTGGGCGGCGCGCAGAACAATCCGCTAACACCCTTTTTCTGGGTGGTCGCCATCACCGGCCTGCATATTGCCGCTTTCCATGCGGAAGCGTTGCGCGGTGGTATCGAGGCGGTGCCGGCCACCACCATCGAGGCGGCGCGCGCGATCGGTTTCAGTTCATTCGAGATTTTACGCTATGTGGAGTTTCCGCTGGCGATCCGCACGGCGCTGCCCTCCATCATCAACAACCTCGTCAATCTGGTAAAGCTCACCACGGTCGGCTCGGCCATTGCGGTGGGTGAAATCACCTATGCCTCAATCCTGATCTGGACCCAGCGCGACAATGTGGTCGAGTTGATGCTCGTCATCCTCATCTTTTTCAGCGTCATCAATTTCATCGTCGCAAGGGCCGGTCTCTGGCTGGAGCGGCGTCTTGCTGTTCCGGGGTTTGGTCAATGAGTGCGGTGGTTTCTCCAACACAGGCGGTAAGGAAGCCGCCCTTCGGCACCATTCTGCTGCTCGGGGTGGTGATATCGGTCATCCTGTGGCTGATCCTCGATCCCTCGCTCGGCCAGGTGCTGCTGCAATGGCTGCCCTATCTTGCCAAGGGTTTCGCCATGAACGTGCTGATCAGCGTTCTGGCAATCGCCATCGGCACCTTCATCGGCGTCCTACTCGGCATCATGGAGCTTGCGCCCTATCGTCTCGTGCGCGCGCCGGCGCTTACCTATGTGCAAATCTTCCGCAACGCGCCGCATTTGGTGCTGATCTTTGCCGCGACCTACATCTTCCCCTTCGAGATTGTCGCCTTCGGCAACTACATTCCCTTCCCGGACTGGATCAAGGCCGTCGTCGGTCTCGCCATTCCGGCCAGCGCCCATATCGCCGAAATCACCCGCGGCGCCATCCAGTCCATTCCGACGGCGCAATGGGAAGCGGCGCAGGGCCTCGGTTTTTCGCACAACCAGACGCTGCGCTGGATCATCCTGCCGCAATGCGTGAAACGTTCGCTGCCGCCATGGATGAACCTCTACGCGTCGATCACCATGGGTACGGCGCTCGCCTCGCTGGTCGGCGTGCATGAACTTCTGCACGCCGCGACGGACGCCAGTACCGCCGTGCAGCGCAACGATTTCACCGTCGTGGTCTATCTCACCGTTCTGATGGCGTTCTTCCTGTTCTGCTATCCCGTCTCCCGTTTCACGCAGCGCCTGGAACGGCGCTTCGCTTCCCGCTGATTGGAACACGCCATGTCCGCACCCGCACCACAAACCGCCGAAAAAGCTCTGGTTGAACTGGAAGGCATACACCTGTCCTTCGGCGACAATCAGGTCCTGAAGGGCATCGATCTTACGGTCAACAAAGGCGACGCCGTCTCTATCATCGGCCCTTCCGGCTCCGGCAAATCCACCATCCTGCGCTGCATCAACGGCCTGCTCATTCCGCAATCGGGCAAGATCACCGTCGGCGGCACCCGCGTGGACCAGTTGAAGACCGAGGCTGAGCGCATTGCACTGCGCAAGCGCATTGGTATCGTTTTCCAGCAGTTCAATCTCTTTCCGCATCTGACGGTGATGGAAAATATCACCATTGCACCAATCAAGATTCTCGGCACGCCGAAGGCGGAAGCCGAGCGACATGCCCGCGAATTGCTGGAAAAAGTGCGCCTTTCCCAGAAGGTCGATGCCTATCCCGGCCAGCTTTCCGGCGGCCAGCAGCAGCGCGTGGCCATTGCCCGCGCACTTGCCATGCGGCCGGAACTGGTGTTGTTCGATGAGGTCACTTCCGCGCTCGACCCGGAAACCGTGGGCGAAGTGCTCGCCGTCATCCGCGATCTCGTCAATGACGGTATGACCAGCATTCTCGTCACGCACGAAATGCGTTTTGCCGAAGAAATCAGCGATAATATCGTCTTCACCGAAAACGGCCTGATCGTCGATCAGGGCACGCCGGAGCATATCTTCTACAAGTCGACCAATCCGCGCATCAACGCCTTCGTCAAGGGTCTTGGCGGACAGGTGGCGCGGGTGAATGACGGTGAAGGGATCTGACGCCATGGTCGCCGAGGAAAAACTCACCCTTCGTCTGGCCGAAGCGATTGCCGCATCTGACCCCCTGCGTGACGAAGAGGCTGTTACCATCGCCCGCACGGCGCTGATCGATTTTTTCGCCTGCGTGCTGGGCGGCGCTGCCGACAGAAGCACGAAAATCCTGATCGATACCTTCACGTCCGGCATACAGGGCGCAGCCGGAATCATCGGCCACGATCTTCGCACGGATGCCTTTACCGCCGCCCTCATCAACGGCCATGCCGGCCATGTGCTCGACTATGATGATGTCCATGGCAGCGTGCGCGGCCACCCCACTGTCGCCATCATCCCGGCTTTGCTGGCTATTGCGGTCGAAGAGGGATCAACGGCGGATGCCTTCATCGCCGCCTATATCGTCGGGCTTGAAACCATGGCGCGGATCGGCCTCTCGCTCGGCACCAGGCATTACGAAAACGGCTTCCACGCCACCGCTACGCTCGGCCCCATCGGCGCGGCAGCAGCGATCGCCCATCTCCTGAAATTCGATCTGCAGACCACGGCCGTGGCACTCGGGCTCGCGGCCACGCAATCGGCCGGGCTTCGTTTGCAATTCGGGTTCGACGCTAAGCCGCTGCATGCAGGGCTTGCCGCCCGCGCTGGCCTCACTGCTGCGCGGTTGGCGCGATCGGGCTTTCAGGGCGCGCCAGATTTTCTGGAAAACCCCATCGGTTTTTATTCCGCCTACGCCTTCGGCGCCGAGCAGCCGAAACGTGTACTCTCCGGCTGGGGCGCACCCTGGCAGATCGTCTCGCCCGGCCTCACCCTCAAGGCTTTTCCGTGCTGCACCGCCAGCCATCCCGTTGCTGTCGGCGCGCTGGCGTTGCGCAACAACCACGATCTGACGCCAGATGAGATCGAAACGGTCACCATCACCTTCCCGCCGGGCGGCGATGCCGCCCTCGTTGGCTCGGCCACGCCCGCGACGGGCATCGATGCACGCTTCAGCGCCGAATATGTCTTTGCCGCCGCGCTGACGGATGGAGCGCTCGGCATCGGCCATTTCGACGAACGCCCGACCCGCCTTGACCTTCTTGCCCTTTCCGCAAAAGTCTCACGCCGGCATGACGAAACCGCCCGCCGCCTCTCGCCCGATCCGACCACCCGGTTCGTGATCATCGACGTGACGAAGAAGGACGGCACGGTGCTGTCACGCCGTGTCGACGGCCTCCCCGGCATCGATGACCCGACCGAAAAATTTGCTGATGCGACCGGCGGCAATGAAAAATTCGCCAGCATCCCGGCACTGGTGCGGAGCATGAAGACCGCAACCGACCTCCGGAAGCTCGAGGCGCTTCTGACAACTGACATATAACTCGACCGACATGAAGGCATGATCCCCATGACCAATACGACCCGCGACAGACAGATGCATCTCGGCCTTTTCCTGCAAGGCGCCGGGCACCACGTTTCCGGCTGGCGTCACCCCGATGCGGAGGCCGGTAGCGAGAACTTGGATCTGCTCACCCGCGTCACAAAAATGGCGGAAGCCGCAAAATTCGACATGGTATTCCTCGCCGACGGCCTCACCAGCGGCGTCGACGCCCACCCTTCCATGATCGCGCGCTTTGAGCCGCTGACGTTGCTGGCGGCGCTTGCCATGGTGACTGACAAGATCGGTCTGGCCGCCACCGCCTCCACCACCTATGGCGAGCCGTACCACACCGCCCGCGCCTTCGCTTCCATCGATCATCTCAGCCATGGCCGCGCGGCGTGGAACATCGTCACCACCTCTTACGCTCGCACGGCGGCGAATTTTTCCAAGGACCATCCCGAGCATGACGAGCGTTATGCGGTGGCGGAAGAATATGTGAATGTGGTACGCGGCCTTTGGGACAGCTGGGATGATGACGCCTTCATCAAGGACAAGCAGGCGGGCCGCTACGTCGATCCAGAGAAAGTCCATATCCTCAACCACGAAGGCAAATATTTCACGGTCAAGGGGCCGCTCAATATTCCGCGCTCGCCGCAGGGCCACCCGGTTCTCATCCAGGCCGGCTCTTCCGGTCCCGGGCAGGATCTCGCGGCCCGCACCGCCGATATCGTCTTCACCGCCCAGCAGGCGATTTCCGAAGCACAGGCCTTCTATACCAGCCTCAAGGCTCGCGTGGCGAAATTCGGCCGCGATCCGGCCAGCGTCGCCGTCATGCCCGGTTTCATGCCGATTATCGGCATGAGCTTTGAAGAGGCTGGCGAAAAACTGAAGAAACTGAACCGTTGGACCGATATCAAGAGCGCCATGCCGCTGCTTGAGGAACGCATCGGCCACAGCCTCACGGATTACGATCTCGACGGCCCGCTGCCGGACCTGCCGATTTCCGACCAACTGCGCAGCCGCGCCGAACTTCTGACCGAACTGGCGCGCCGCGAAAAGCTGACGATCCGGGAACTGGCGCTGCGCGTCGCCGCCGGTCGCGGCCACCATATCGTCATGGGCACGGCCAAGGATGTCGCCGACCGCATGCAGGAATGGTTCGAAAACGGTGCGGCCGATGGCTTTAACGTCATGCCGCCCTTCTTCCCCGGCGGGTTGGAGGAATTCAACCGCGAGGTCGTTCCACTCCTGCAGGAGCGCGGCCTGTTCCGCAAGGACTACGAAGGCTCGACGCTGCGCGACCATCTCGGTATCGCAAGGCCGGCGCTGCGGTAAAAAAGCCATGCGGATGCCCGTTCAAAGGCATCCGCATCCACCGGATCTCATTCTCAAGCTGAAGCGGGCCTGAGCCTGCTCCTTTACGCGGCCGCCCGTGCCGATGGCTTGTCGCGCCGGGTGGTATTGGCGGTATCCGAGCGGGTGGACGATCCGTCCTCGCGTTGGACTGTGCGGCGGTTCAGCTTGAAGAGGCTGACGAGCTGTGCCAGCGCATCCGCTCCCTGCGCCAACGTGGTGCTGATCACCGTGGTGCGGGCGCTCATCGCCGCGTTTTCCTGCGTCATCCGGTCCAGCCGGTTGACTGCCTTGTTGATCTCGCTGATGCCGGCAGCCTGCTCGTCAGCCGCCTTGGCGATCATGTCGACATTGCCGTCAATGTGCCTGACCAGCGCGTCGATCTGCTTCAGCGCTTCGCCGGTTTCGCCCACCAGCCTGACGCCTTCCAGAACCTCGGTCCCGGAATTGTTGATCAACGCCTTGATTTCCTTGGCGGCATTGGCGGAACGCTGCGCCAGCTCGCGCACTTCCTGCGCCACGACGGCAAAACCTTTACCTGCATCGCCCGCCCGCGCGGCCTCCACACCGGCATTCAACGCCAGCAGGTTCGTCTGAAAGGCGATTTCGTCGATCACACCGATGATCTGACTGATTTCCCGCGAGGCCGTCTCGATACGCTGCATGGCGTCGACTGTCCGCTCCACGACCTCGGTGGAGGCCACGGTGGATGTCCGCGCGCTCTGAACCAGCTTGCGCGTCTCTTTCATGTTTTCAGTCGACGAACGCACCGTCGCGGTGATTTCTTCGAGTGCTGCCGAGGTCTCCTCAAGCGCCACCGCCTGCTCACGCGAACGTTCGGCGAGATTGACGGAGGCTTCGCTGACCTCCTGGCTGCTGCGGGTCAGGTCTCCGGTCTGGCCAAGAACGTTTTCCAGCGTCTTCTGGAATTCAGCGATCGATTTATTGAAATCGCGGCGCAGTCGTTCGAACTCGCCGACGAAGGGTTTGTCCAGCGTAATGCGGATATTGCATTGAGAAAGCCGCTCGAGCGCAGCACCAAGTTCCTCGACCGCATGCATCCGGTCCGTCACATCGAAAGCGAATTTCACGACCTTAAAGACACGACCCCGATCATCGATGATCGGATTATAGGAGGCCTGAATAAAAACGCGTTTGCCATCCTTGCCAAGGCGCATGAATTGCCCCGTCGAGAAATGTCCCTTTCCGAGTTCTTTCCAGAAATCCCGATAGTCCTGGGACTGGGCATAGGTCGGCTCGCAGAACATCGAATGATGTTTGCCGATGATGTCTTCCGCGGTGTAACCGAGCGTCGCGAGGAAATTTTCGTTGGCGCTGAGGATTTTTCCATCGGGCGTAAATTCGATCATGGCCTGCGCGCGGGAGAGCGCCGCCAGTTTCCCGTTATCCTCAGCGCTCCTGCGCTTGATCGAGGTGATGTCGGTTGCGATCTTGACCACCTTGTAGGGTTTACCGAAACGGAACACCGGGTTGTAGGAAGCCTCGATCCAGATTTCGTCGCCATTCTTGGCGCGACGACGATACTGGCCCTGATCGTATTCGCCACGCGACAGCTTCGCCCAGAAGCTTTTGTATTCAGGCGATGCCGAATCTTCGGGAGACAGGAACATGCTGTGGGCACGCCCAACGATTTCAGACTGCTGATAGCCGACGGTCTTGCAGAAATTATCGTTCGCTCTCAAAATCTTGCCGGTCAGATCGAACTCGATGATGGCCTGCGAGCGGCCAAGCGCATCAAGCACTGCAGAAGCGTCCGGACCAAGTTTAGAAAAGTAAGACATCTTTTTGAACCCTCAAACAGCAACCCATATGCAGACCTCTTTCACCCTCGAAATATAAGATGAAAAGCGGTTGGCCCGACTGTACGCGAAACTAGCCGGATACCGTTAAATAGCGATTAATAATGAACTATAACTATCGGTCTTGAACCTCATTAAACTGCCAATCTGCTTCACCGCGAATATATTCCCCTTGTCTGTTTCGGACCGCTTATTTGCCACAGTGCTGATATTTCTGCGCCAGCAACACGATACGGCCTTTCATCGCAGCGGCATTCATTGTTATGCGGGGTTGAAAGATTTGTGTTGCAGGAGCGCCGATGACCAAAACCCTGAAATGCGATGTGCTGGTGATCGGCACCGGCATTATCGGTTCCATGGCGGCCCTTTATCTGCAGAATGCCGGACGCGAAGTGGTGCTTCTTGAGCGCGGCGAGGTTGCCCGGGGCGCGAGTTCCGGCAATGCCGGCATTCTGGCCTTCCCCGAAATCATCCCCATTCCCGCTCCCGGAATCATGAAAAAAGCGCCGCGCTGGCTGTTCGATCCGCTCGGCCCACTTAGCGTGCCGCCGGCCTATGCGGCGAAGATCGCACCCTGGCTGTGGCGCTTCTGGCGGGCGAGCGCCGAGCGCAGCTTTCGCCATGGGCTGAAGTCACTTACCGATCTCAACCGGCTCGCTGCCATGGAAATGGCCCATGTCGCGGCGATGCCTGAAGTCTCGCACCTCGTTTCGAAAACCGGAACGCTCGATCTTTACGACAGCGAGGCAAGTCTCAATGCCGCCCGCAGGGACTGGGACGAAAAGGAAAGCGCCGGCTTCACCTTCCAGCGCGTCGGCCGCCCCGAAATCGAGGAACTTCAACCGGGTCTCGCGCACCAGTTCCGCCATGCCATGTTTTCGCCGGACGGTCTGCAGGTTTCCGACCCTTACGACTTCACCCGTGCCATTTTCGATCTGGTAATCGCCCGCGGCGCCAGCCTGCGCAAGGGCGAGGCCGAACGCATTGATGCTGTCGGCGAAAGTACGATCGTGACGCTGGAAAATGGTGACAAGATCGATGCCGACAGGGTGGTTATCGCCTGCGGCGCCTGGTCGAGAAAACTTGTCGCGACGCTTGGCAGCATCGTGCCGCTGGAAACGGAACGTGGTTACAACACCACCCTTTCCCCCAACGCTTTCAACCTGACGCGCCAGCTTTATTTCAACGACCATGGTTTCGTGGTCACCCCGCTATCGACAGGTATCCGCATTGGCGGCGCGGTCGAACTTGGCGGGCTGGAACTGAAACCGAATTTCCGCCGTGCCGAAGCCATGCTGAAAAAAGCAGGACGTTTCCTGCCCGGCCTCAAACTGGAAGGCGGGAAACAATGGATGGGATTCCGGCCGTCCATGCCGGACTGTCTTCCCGTCATCGGTACGGCGCGCGCCACGCCGTCCGTCATCTATGCCTTCGGACACGGCCATCTCGGGCTGACGCAATCGGCAGCCACAGCCCGTCTGGTGACGCAACTGGCCAGCGGGGAGGATACGGAAATCTCGATCGATCCTTTCCGGCCGGGGCGTTTTTCCTGAGTTCAGGAAGACGGGACTATTTCACCGGCTGCATGGAATCGTCCGGAAACGCCACCTCGGCGAAGGACGGATAGACCTTGCGAAGGATGGTGACCTGCTGCTGGTCGCTTACCCGCAGCAAATACCAGTCTGCACCGTCCATCAACGCCAGCGTATGGGATTTCGCCTCGATCGTCTGGCCGCCGGTTTCCATCACCGTCCTGGTCGGAATGAGGGCATAGGGCGTTCCATCAGGCGTTTGCGCAAGGCTGATCGCCTGCATATCCATGGTGAATTCGGTTATCTTGACCGCCGCGAGCGCCATCTGCATCTGCGCGGTCAAAGCGCCGCGCAATTGCTCCACGGTAATGCCGGCGTCGCGGGCGATGAATTCAAAGATTTTCGGCGGTACAGTCTTGCCGACGACATCAAAATCCTGCGCGCTCAAAGCCGTCTGGAAGCGCTCGATCTGTGTGCGAAGCCCCTCCTGCTCTGCAGGTGAGAGATCGCGTGACAAAGCAGGATGCGCAATCGCCGCCAGCAGAAACAGACAATAGAGCAGACGCTTCATGACCTGGCCTTTCCGGTTATCCGGCATCCGCCCGGCCCCCGGAAAGGGAACCGCTCATGAACAGGATTTTTCAGCGCAGCAGAAAGAAACCCGCAGCCGACAGCACCACGAAGACGACCAGGCCGCCAAGGAAGCCGGCAGTGGTGAAGAAACCGGCGACCATGGCCAGCATCAGCACGCACAGCATCATCGTGCCGTACTTCGTCAAGGCCAGAAAACCGTTATAGGTCTTTTCGTGCTCGGCGTAGTTCATTTCGGCGCCGACTTCGACAGGACCTGTGTGGTGTTCGCTCATTCCGCTTCCCCTTATGCTCCATCCGCCATGCCCGCCATACGGGAAATCTGCCCGTGGACGATCTCGGGCCCATGCCGGATTCTCCATCGCCAGAGGTAACATGAAGTCGTGGCGAAGTGCAATGCATCGTCACCCGCCCATTCTCTTCCGGCAAGGCTGGAAAAGTAAAATTAATGCGCTGCAAAAAAGGAGCATGATATAGCGCGCAACACAAAATAAGTGCACGATGAATAGTCACAGGCGCCGCCCGTGCGGGATTCCCGGAGGAAGGGCGACCGTTCGGAGTTGCTTTTTGAAATGCTGTTGAATAAGCACCTGCAAACAAGAAAAAAATCGGACTTGCCAGGCAACAGGGCAAATAAAACGCCGATAAAAAAGCTGCGGACCGGACCCTGGCTCTGGTCCTGAGGAGGGGAAAGTGAAGTTCTTATTGGGAATAAGCCGGGCCGTTGACACGGTCACCACGGTTATCGGTCAATCTGTGTCCTGGTTATTGCTAGCGGCGGTGCTGATCAGCGCCACAAACGCCGTGGTGCGCAAGATGTTCGACATATCGTCGAATGCATGGCTCGAAGTGCAATGGTATCTCTATGGCGCTGTTTTCATGCTGGCGGCGGCTTACGCGCTCCTGAAGAACGAGCATGTCAGGATCGACATATTGTCCTCCACATGGTCGAAGCGCACACGTGACATCGTTGACTTCGTCCTTCACATTGTTTTCCTGGTCCCCTTCGCTGGCCTGATGTCCTATCTCGCCTGGCCGTGGTTCTGGAATTCCTTCAACTCCGGAGAAATGTCCTCCAATGCCGGCGGCCTGATCATCTGGCCTGCCAAGCTCGTCGTCCTTCTGGGCTTCTCCCTGCTTCTGGTTCAGGCATTTTCGGAGATCATCAAGCGCTATGCGGTGATTGCCGGATATATTGCCGATCCGCGTGAAACGGTGCTTTCGGAAACCGACACGGAAACCAACGGAACGGCAGGGAGCTGACATGATAGATCTGATTGCGCATAACCTGCCGCTGGTGATGTTCAGTAGCGTGATGCTGCTGCTGCTGCTGGGTTACCCTGTCGCCTTCACGCTTGCCGCCGGCGGCCTCATTTATTTCGTGCTTGGCGTGGAGCTTTCATGGATTTCCCCTGAAATCCGCCTCTTCTGGCCGCTGCTGCAATCCCATCCCGAACGAATCTACGGCATCATGTATAATGATACGTTGCTGTCGATCCCGTTTTTTACGTTCATGGGCATCATTCTTGAGCGATCCCGCATGGCGGAAGATCTTCTCGATACGATAGGACAATTATTCGGCCCGATCCGCGGCGGCCTCGCCTATGCGGTCATTCTCGTCGGCGCGCTGCTGGGAGCCACCACTGGCGTTGTGGCGGCTTCCGTGATGGCCATGGGGCTCATCTCGCTGCCGATCATGATGCGATACGGTTATAATCGCCCCCTCGTCGCGGGTACGATCGCCGCCTCGGGCACTCTTGCGCAGATTGTCCCCCCGTCCCTCGTCCTGATCGTCATGGCGGACCAGCTCGGCCGCTCCGTCGGCGACATGTATGTCGGCGCTCTTTATCCCGCTCTTTTGATCATCGCGAGCTATTGCGCCTATATTTTCGCAGTCTCCATTTTCAAACCGTCGCTCGTCCCTGCCCTTCCGAAAGAAGCGCGCACGCTCGGCAACGGCGTGACCTCGCTTTTCGTGATGATCGCCGTTTCGGTGGCGCTCTATTTCATAGGAATGCACCTCCTTTTCACGGGCATGGCCAGTCCGGAGTGGCGACTGGTCGCTGCACTCGCCTTCGCCGTCTTCACGGTTTATCTGGTTGCGCTTTTTAACAGCATCGCAAGCAGGAAGGTCATTTCCCGCCTCGCGGAACAGGTCATTATCGTTCTTGTGCCGCCGCTGGCGCTCATCTTCCTTGTGCTCGGCACCATCTTCCTCGGCATCGCGACGCCAACAGAAGGCGGCGCAATGGGCGCGACCGGGGCGCTGATCCTCGCACTTGCCAAGGGCAGGCTTTCGCTTGCGACGATCAAGAATGCGCTGGATGCGACGACGAAGCTTTCTGCCTTCGTCATGATGATCCTCATCGGCGCACGCGTCTTCGGCCTTACGTTCTATGGTATCAACGGCAATGTCTGGATCGAGGAACTGTTGCTTGCCCTGCCCGGCGGCGAATACGGCTTTCTGGTCGTGGTCACGATCATTATTTTCATTCTCGGCTGTTTTCTCGACTTCTTCGAAATCGCCTTTATCATGGTCCCGTTGCTGGCACCGGTCGCGGACAAGCTCGGGATCGATCTCGTCTGGTTCGGCATCATTCTCGGCATCAATCTGCAAACCTCGTTCCTGACACCGCCCTTCGGTTTCTCGCTGTTCTTCCTGCGCTCCATCGCCCCGAACGCCGCATGGGTGGATAAGGTGACAGGCAAAAAAATGCCTGGTGTAAAAACGACGGAGATCTACAGGGGCGTCTTGCCCTATATCGTCATCCAGTTCGTGATGATCCTTGTCGTCATCGCATTCCCCGGCCTGGTGCTGACCTACAAGAGCGGCCATACCAGCGTCGATCCCAATAGCGTCAAGATCGAGATACCCGGTGGCCCGGGAGGCAGCGGCCTGTCCCTGCCACCGCTTGGCGGCGGCGGCGCCTCTCCGCAGCAGCCATCCATGGGCTTGCCGCCGCTCAATCTCGGCGGCCCCGCGGCGGCGCCGTCGGGTCAGGAAAGCGGTGCGCCGACCTCACCGCCCTCCCTTGGCCTGCCGCCCCTAAACCTGGGTGGACCGCAACCCCAGCAGCCTGCGCAGAATAGCCAGCCCGATCTCAGCCAACCGCCGAAGATCGGACCGTAACGGCGCGGCGCGGCATCAATAGGGACGTCGTCCGAAGCCGCGCCCCCTTGAAAACCCCACCTTGGAACCATTGCAACAAAGACACAAAAAGCCCCGGAGACCGAAATCTCCGGGGCTTTTTGTCCGGTCCGCCTTTTACCGAAAGATCACAGCTTTCCGTTGCGCTGCTGAATCATCATGAACGTGTCAAATGTATATTCCGCAAGCTGCATCCAGAGATAACCCTCGCGCTTGAAGGCCACCTGATCCTCATAAATCTTCTTGAAATCAGGGTTGTTAGCCGAGATGCCAGCATAAACTTCCAGCGCCGCCTTGTAGCAGGCCTCAAGAATTTCCTGGCTGAACGGCCGCAGCACAGCTCCCTCGGCCACCAGCTGTCGCACGGCGGTCGGGTTCTTGGCGTCGTATTTCGCCATCATGCTGGTGTTGGCGAAAGCGCAGGCATCCTGCAACGCAGCCTGATAATTCTTCGGCAGGTTGTTCCATTTTTCCAGATTGACGAAGGAATGGATGACCGGACCGCCTTCCCAGAAGGCTGGGTAATAATAATATTTGGCCACCTTGTAGAAACCGAGCTTGTGGTCGTCATAAGGTCCGACCCATTCCGCCGCGTCGATGGTGCCTTTTTCCAGTGCTGGATAAATGTCGCCGCCGGCGATCTGCTGCGGCACCACGCCCAGCTTTTCCACCACCTTGCCGGCGAGACCGGCAATGCGCATCTTCACGCCCTTGAAATCGTCGACGGTGTTGATTTCCTTGCGGAACCAGCCGCCCATCTGGGCGCCGGTATTGCCCGCAATCATGCCATAGAGATTGTGCTTGGCGTAAAACTCGTTGAGCAGCTTGTTGCCGTTGCCTTCATAGAACCATGAATTGGTCAGGCGGGCATTGAGGCCGAAAGGTATCGCCGTGCCGATGGCGAAGGTCGGATCCTTGCCGACGTAATAATATGAGCAGGTGTGGCACATTTCCACCGTGCCGGAAGACACCGCATCGGCGGCCTGCAGGCCGGGCACGATTTCGCCGGCGGCGAAGGTTTGAATGGTGAAATTACCGTCGGTTGCGGCTGCAACATGCTTGGCAATATCTTCCGCGCCACCATAGATCGTGTCCAGCGATTTCGGAAACGACGACGTCAGGCGCCAGGTGATCTTGGTATTCTGCTGTGCAATGGCGGGCGCAGCCAGAGCTGCCGTTGCAGCTCCCGCAAGCGCGCCCTTTTTGATAAAGGAACGGCGATCCATCTATATCCTCCCAGATATGAACGCTGCCCGCAGCTTTGAATTCCCCTCGGTGCTGTTCAGGCATCGCAGCAAAGTAAGCACGGTTACGACCCGGCTGACAAGCACCCGCACCAAGAATTAATCGCAGAAATACCGGCCTTTCCGGGATTCTTCGGGAACTTTTCTTCGCATTTTATTTTCAACTGAAATATCCCGGCATCGCCTTATACTTTAGGCGCATAAAGACCCTCCGGAACGCAAAACGTATGCTTGACTTGACCCGCCGGCAGTCGCACAAATTTCGAAGATTCGTCCCGGAGCCACCATGCCAAAACCCATTATCGCCGTTCCCGCAGACATCCGGCATTTCACCGGAGCCGACTGGCACGCCGCGCAGAACCAGTATGTTTCCGCTGCACTGAAAGTCGCTGGCGTCATGTCCTTCATCGTCCCGGCCTTCGAGGACGGGAACGAGGTCGACGCCATTCTCGACAGGGTGGACGGCCTGCTCGTGTCCGGCTCCGCCACCAATGTCCACCCTTCCCTTTACGGAAAAGAAGCGCAGGAGAGCGACGGCCCCTTCGATCAGGCCCGCGACGCAACCAGCCTGCCGCTCATCCGCCGCGCCATCGAACGCGGCATCCCGATGCTGGCCATCTGCCGCGGCATTCAGGAGCTGAACGTCGCGCTTGGCGGTACGCTCGCTTCCGAAATTCAGGAACAGCCCGGCATATGGGATCACCGAAAACCGGAGCATGACGACCGCGACGTGGCCTTCGCCATCCGCCAGCCGGTGCATGTGCGTGAAGGCTCCTGCATTGCGCAGCATCTTGGCATGTCGGGCGAAATCCAGATCAATTCGCTGCACCGGCAGGCAATCGCCGAGACCGCGCCACGCCTGCAGGTGGAGGCGACAGCCGCGGACGGCACCATCGAGGCCGTCTCCGTCATCGACGCCAACGGATTTGCCGTCGGCGTGCAATGGCATCCGGAATATTGGGCTGAGACGGATGCGCCCTCCCGGGCGCTGTTCGAGGCCTTCGGCAAGGCGGTCCACGACTATCGCAACAGCAAGGCATAATCCGCCATTAATCCCCCCGGCTCATAAGAACATAAAAAAAGGGCAAGCCCGAAGGCCTGCCCCAAGTCTGGGAGGAGGGTTTAGCGCTTTGCGCGTTTCTTCTGTCGGTAGACGTCCGCAACGACCGCAGCCACGATGATCAGGCCCTTGACGATTTCCTGATAATAGGCGTCCACCCGAAGGAAGGTGAAGCCCGACGTCATGACGCCGAGGATGATGGTGCCGATCACCGTTCCGGTGATCCGGCCGGCGCCGCCGGCGAGCGATGTGCCACCGATGACGGCTGCGGCAATGGCGTCGAGTTCATACATTACGCCCATGCCGGCCTGCGCCGTCTGTGCGCGGGCGGCGGTGACAACACCGGCAAGACCGGCGAGCATGCCAGCAATGGCATAGACCTTGATCAGATGCGCTTCGATATTGATACCAGACACGCGGGCCGCCTGCTGATTGGCGCCGATAGCGTAAGTGAATTTGCCGTAACGGGTGTAACGTAGCGCCACGTGGAAGATGAGGGCGACAACGAGGAACACCACGACCGGCCAGATGCCCGTGCCGATGAAATTGAAACCATCAGTCAGACCGGAGATCGGTTGGCCCTTCGTATACCACTTGGAAAGACCACGCGCCGTCACCATCATGCCAAGCGTTGCGATGAAAGGCGGGATTTTGGTGCGGGCGATGAGCTGTCCGTTGATGAAACCCGCCAATGTACCGGCCAATATGCCGACCGCGAGCGGTATGAAGAAAGGCAGATCGGTCAAGCCCGGATAAAGCGCCCGCGGCCATGTTGAGGATTGCGCCACGCTGGCGGAGAGCATCGCCGTCAGGCCGACGACGGAACCGGAAGAGAGATCGATACCGCCGGTGATGATGACCTGGGTCACGCCAACCGCGATGATGCCGATCACCGAGACCTGCAGGATCATGATCGTCAGGCGCTGCTGGTTCATGAGGAAGCTCTGGCCGATGAAAATCCAGCCAAGAATTTCATAGACCAGCGCGATGCCGATCAGCACGAAAAAGATATTGGCTTCGGGCGGGATGCGCCGGTGCGGCTTGCGTCCGGATTTTGCGTCCAACTCTGTGTTGGCGGCGGCGTTCGTATTCATAGTTATTCCTCCTCGAGAAATCCCGGCGCGCCTCACCGCGATGCGAGATCCATCACTTTAACCTGCGTGGCTTCACTTCTATCAAGAAAGCCCGTCACCCGGCCTTCATGCATGACCATGACGCGGTCGCTCATACCCAGAACCTCCGGCATTTCGGATGAAATCATGATCACGGCGACGCCCTGGCGCGCCATCTCGCAAACCAGCTTGTGGATTTCGGCCTTCGCCCCGACATCGATGCCGCGCGTCGGCTCATCCAGAATGAGAATGCGCGGTTTGGTCAGCATCCATCGGCCGATCAACACCTTTTGCTGGTTGCCGCCAGACAGGTTTTCGATACGCTCGTAAAGATGCGGCGTCTTGACCCGGAGCTTGCGGCACATGTCCTCGCAGGCTTCCGACAGCGCGTTTTCCTGCACGAAACCATTGGCGACATATTTGTCCTGCAGGACGGCGATCTGCATGTTCTCCAGAATGTTCAGGATCAGCAGGCATCCCGTATCCTTGCGATCCTCCGTCAGGAACGCCATGCGGTGACTGATAGCCTTCGTCGGGCTGTCGATCGAAACCGGCTTGCCGTCGATTGCAATCGTGCCCTTGGACGCGGGCGTTACACCGAACACCGTTTCCGCAACATTGGAGCGGCCAGATCCGACGAGACCGGCGACGCCGAGAATTTCACCGGCGCGCACCTCGAAGGAAATGTCATGGAAAACGCCGTCGAGCGTGAGATTGTTGACCGAAAGCACAACGTCACCGATCGGAACCTCTTCCTTAGGGAACATCTGGGTGATTTCGCGACCCACCATCATGCGGATGATGTCGTCGCGCGTGACTTCGGTCGACGCATGGGTGCCGATATATTTGCCGTCGCGGAAAACCGAAAACTCATCGGCGATCTCGAACAGTTCGTTCATCTTGTGGGTGATGTAGACGATACCGATGCCGCGTTCCCGGAGATCGCGGATGATGCGGAAGAGATGCTCGACCTCGCGCTCCGTCAGCGCCGATGTCGGCTCGTCCATGATGAGAACATCGGAATCATACGAAACAGCCTTGGCGATCTCGACCATCTGGCGACTTGCCACCGAAAGCTCGCCAACGCGGGTCTCCGGGTCGAGATCGATGCCGAGCCTTTGAAGCAGCGTTTCGGTTCGACGATACATTTCGCCGTGATCGATGAAGCCCAGCCGGTTTTTTGGCTCGCGTCGTATCCAGATGTTTTCCGCCACCGTCATATAGGCCATCAGGTTCAGTTCCTGATGGATCATGGCAATGCCGTTTTCCAGCGCATCGAGCGGAGAATCGAGACGTATGCCGGCGCCTTTCAGGCGAATTTCGCCACTGTCCGGCTGATAAATGCCAGCCAGGATTTTCATCAGCGTCGATTTCCCGGCGCCATTCTCGCCCATCAGCGCATGCACGGTGCCGCGCTTCAGCTTGAACTGCACATCATCGAGCGCCACGACGCCGGGAAATTCCTTGCGTATGCCTTCCGCCGCGAGAAGATACTCCGCATTCGGCACGGCCCCGCTGGCGCGCACGGCGGCCATTGTCGATGGACTGACGACCATCTCACCCTCCACAATAGACAAAAATGACCGGAAACAGGCTTTGCCAGACGGCACACCTTGCCTCCGGGGAGGCTTGCAGCGCCATGCCGACCACGACATGAAAGCGCTGCAACACTTTGAATTGACTGAAATTCAATCGTAATCCGCTCACGCACCGAAACTTGTCTTCGATGGCGTCGGAAACCGGCATCTGCCTCCAATATCAATCTGAACGGGCGCAGATGCCGGAAGGCGGCCGTTAGTTCTTGGCCACGTAGTCCTTGACGTTTTCAGGCGTGACGAGCTGGAACGGGATGTAGACCTTCTTCTCCACCTTGTCGCCCTTGGCGAGCTTCAACGCAGCATCGAGCGCACCCTTGCCCTGGCCTGCCGCATCCTGGAACACCGTCACATCCAGATCGCCCGCCTGCATGGCGGCAAGGGCGTCCTGCGTGGCGTCAACACCGGCAACGACATAGCTCTTCATATCCTTGCCTGCGGCCTTCAGTGCCTGGATCGCGCCAATCGCCATTTCATCGTTGTTGGCGATGACGGCGTTAAATTCGATGCCGCTGGAGAGCCAGTTGGTCACGAGGTCGGAACCCTGCGTACGCTGCCAGTTTGCGGTCTGCTCTTCAACAACCGAAATGCCCTTGCATTCGTCTGCCATCAGAACGTCTTTCGCAGACTGCGTGCGCATGCGCGCCGCCTGGTTGGAAAGCTCGCCCATCATGATGACCGCATTGCCCTTGCCACCGAGAAGGCGGCAAACTTCTTTCGCTTCAAGCGTGCCGGCAACCGTTTCGTCGGAGGCAACGAATGCCTGGCCGTCCGGCAGGCTATCAACGTTCACCGGCTGGCGGTTGACGTAAACCAGCGGAATCTTGGCGTCGGCGGCGAGCTTCGACATGGCCGCTGTCGCATCCGTATCAACCGGATTGACGATAATCGCATCGACCTTGGACGCGATGAAATTCTGGATCTGGCTCTGCTGCTTGGCGACGTCGTTCTGCGCGTCCTCGACCTGCAGCGAGACGCCATTCAGTTCCTTGGAATAATCCTGCATGCCGTTGCGCAGCACGGTCAGGAAGTTGTCGTCGAACAGCGCCATCGAGACACCGATGGTCTCCGCGTGGGCCGCTGTACCGAGAAGCACAGACATGGCTGCGCCGATGATAAATTTCCTCATTGTTTTTCTCCTCCATGGCGTCCGGCGCCGCCTCTCCCAGCCGGAGGCGGACCTTAAAGCCCGCCGCAACCTCCTCACATCAGAAAACGGAATAATGAAACCGAATTTCTGCCTGCCCGATATATTTATTCCATTTTTGGCCTGATCGTCAATGCTTTCTTCGTGACCTTGTTACAGAGCGATGCAAAAGCGAGGCAAAGCCCAGCTTCATAGGATCACAAGGCGTCCAGAACAGGCCGGTCACGGCGCTGGTGAGCAGGTGGGCGGTGAAAAAGCCGCCGACCTGCCCGTTAAGTGTGAACTTTTTCATTCGGCAACCACACGCGGATCGAAGAGGGGATCGCTGCCGGCCGATCAGAATGAGCGGAATGTTTGCGCAGGTCCTTGACGGTGATTTCGTCAAGCGCGGCCAGGGGATGATCCTCCCGGACCACAGAGACGCTTTTGCCGGGCGCGAGACGCTCGACATCGATGCCCGGACCGATCTCGCCTTCCATACGCAGGAAACCGAGATCGATCACCCGTTCGCCGACGAACTTGTTGATGGCGGTCGTCGTTTCAAAAAAAGTCTCTATCCGAACGCCGGAAAAATCCCTGACATAATTGATCAGCATGGCGGGCGCGAAATTCTCCCACATGCTGCTCGGCAGGCCGATGCGGACGATTTTCGGGCCAGCCGCGCCATTGCGCAGATCCTCGGCGTGGCCAGGTAGCCGGTATGGTTGCCGGTTACAGTTCCACCTCATAAACCGTGTCGTGGGTGGCCACGCATGCCTCTCCTGATGGCGTCACCCAGCCGCGGAACATGCCGGGGGTATTGTAAGGCGCGGCAATGCCACCTTCGGCATCGATCGCAACGAGACCGGCACCGATCTCATAAGGCGCCAGATCCTTGTGGACGAGATTGCCGGCGGCGGTTTCCAGATCCTGCCCGAGATAGGCGACGCGGGACGCAATCTCGTGGCCGACGACATAACGGATGAAAAACTCGCCCTTGCCGGTGCCGGAAACGGCGCAGGCCCCATCACGCGCATAGGTGCCGGCCCCGATCACCGGGCTGTCGCCAACCCGCCCATCCGGCTTGTTGGTGTAGCCGCCGGTGGAGGTGGCGGCGGCGAGATGCCCCGCCGCATCGAGCGCCACAGCCCCGACGGTTCCGTGCTTTTCGTTTTCCGTCGCTTCGGTACCGGCGGAGGCATGGCGCTTCATCGCTGCCAGTGCCTCAAGGCGTTTTTGCGTGGTGAAATAGGATTGAGGCTCGGTGGCGAGCCCCTTTTCCCTCGCGAAGCAGTCGGCCGCCTCCCCCGTCAGATAGACGGCACGCTCATCCGCAATCAGCGCGCGGGCCGCCTTTACCGGGTTGCGAATGGCGCGGGAGGCGCTGATCGCGCCCGCCGCCAGCGTCGCGCCGTCCATGATCGAGGCATCGAGTTCATGAATGCCGTTTTCGTTGAGCGCCGCCCCGTGACCGGCGTTGAAATGCGGACTGTCCTCCATGACGACGACCGCCGCCTCAACCGCTTCAAGCGCGGTTCCGCCAGCCTTCAGCACGCCATAACCGGCGCGCAGCGCCGCTGCCAGATCATCGCGCGCGGCAGCCCACTCCCCGGCCGTCATGCTGTCTTCCGGCATCACGCCGCAACCACCGTGAATGGCCAGTGCGATCTTCGTCATGTGCTCACTCCCTCGTCGCCCCGCCAGCGGCAGGGCCTCTTCCCGTCAATGAAAGGCGATATCGCCGATGACCCGCACGCGCACCCTGCGAGCGCCGCCAGGCAGATAGGCGATCGGGATGTCCTCCACCTCAAGCGTCTTGAGGCTTGCCCGCTCCGCGCCGGACGCGACCGCCGCGTTCTGCGCCTCGGTCTCGGCTTTCGCAAGGGCCTCATCGCGGCTCAGGCCGGAAAAGACCTGATCGATCTCTCCGGAAACCTGCGCCATGGCTGCGCCCAGCGCATTGGCAACGCCGGCATTTTCCACGCGCAGCACTTCCGACGCTCCAGGAACCCGCTCTGGGATAAGGAACGCCCCGCCGCCGACGGCAATGAGCGGCACATCCTCGGCCGAGGTCTTCATCTGGTCGAAGCTGTCCGCCACCATGTCACGGATGCGTTGAAGTGTGGCCTGCACGAATGCCGGATCAAGGTCTTTTACACGGTCGCGGTCACCCATCTCGATCAGGCCGGCGGCAACGGCGATATCCGATGTCGTCAGCGTCTCACCGCCGAAAACGCGGGCTTGCGTCAGGATGCGATAACCGACCGAGCGCGGACCGATCTTGCCCGTCTCAGGGTCGACGATAGTACCGCCGCCGAGCGCAATCGGCAGAAGATCGGGCATACGGAAGAGCGTGCGCACCCCACCGATATGAACGATATTGTTCGCCTCCCGTGGAAAACCGCCGACAAGGCAGCCGATATCGGAAGTGGTGCCGCCGACGTCCACCACCATGGCATCGGAAAGCCCGGTGAGGAAGGCCGCACCGCGCATCGAATTGGTCGGGCCGGAAGCGAAGCTGTGTACGGGGTTCGCAGCCGCGACATCCGCGAGCGCCACGGTGCCGTCATTCTGGGTCAGATAAAACGGCGCCTTCACACCGGCTTCGCGCAGCGCATCCGAAAATGCCTGCACCGTGGTCTTGCCGAGCGTTTGCAGCGCTGCGTTCAGCAGGGCGACATTCTCCCGCTCCAGAAGCCCGATACGGCCAAGCGTATGGGAAAGCGTGATGCGTGCATCGGGAATGACTGAACGGACAATTTCCGCAGCCCGCACCTCGCACTCCGTCGTCAGCGGCGAGAAAGTTGCCGAAATGGCGATGGAGGTGACGCCCGCATCGCGAATTTTCATCGCCGCTTCGCGGATTTCATCGGGAACCATGGGCACCAGCGGACTGCCGTCATATTCATGGCCGCCATGGACCATGAAGATCAGCGGATCGACGGCATCGCGCAGATCCCCAGGCCAGTCGCACATGGGCGGAAGCGAGGAACCGGTGGGCAACGCGATGCGGATGGCCGCAACCCGCTCCAGTCGGGCGCGCTCCACCACCGCATTGGTGAAATGGGTGGTGCCGATCATCACCGCATCAATCGGCCGGTCCGCCGCGCCTACGTGGCCCGCCACATGAGCGAGCGCCGACTTTACGCCGGACAGGACATCCTGCGTGGTCGGAACCTTGATGGAAGCGACGATGGTGTCGCCATCGATCAGAACGGCATCCGTATTGGTGCCGCCAACGTCAATACCGATGCGTTTCATGGGAATACCGATCTGAAATCAATGTCATAACCAAAGGCGCGCGGACCGACGGCGGCGATGCCGGCAGGTGTCGTCAAAAGTTCCGGCGCAGGCAGGGCGACAACCGTGACACGCTGACCGTAACGCACCGATTCCGTACCGATGGCGCCACCGGAAACCGTATCGAGAAGGCAAAGCAGGTCCGGCGTCATGGCGACTGGTTGGCCATCGCGGAAGGCGACCGCCCATTCGTTCTGGAAGGCCAGCTCCATGCGCGAACCCCGGTCGGCATCGACGCCTTCAATGGTCGTGCTGCCGCGCAGGAAACCACCGGTGGTCTCACGGGCCACATCAACAACCTTGCCGCGGAACAGTTGCTTGCCGCCCTCATGGTCGAGAACCGCCTGAACCGGATCGTCATGACGCGCACGCGCCTCCATCACCGCGCGTCCAAGTTTTGTCGCCTGGGTGACGGTGTAATGAATGCCCCATTCCTTCACTTCCTTGCCGGTGCGCGGCGCCTTGCAGGTGGCGGCGGTTGAGCCGACCTCCGTGCAGACCTTGCGCGAGATGCGCTCCATCCATTTCCACGAAGCCGCGCGCGTCACGATCACCTCATTGTCGCGCACATCGACCAGCGACAGCGGAAACATCGGCAGGTTGCCGATGGCGAAGGATGTCATCTGCGCTTCCGGATAGGCCCGTCCCATGGCATCGGCATTAACGACCGGCCGGTCGAGCACGGCGGCGGCGAGGAAGGACGACAGAGCATTGGAACCGCCGATCTCCACGCTCATGATCGCCCGGAACGGCTTGCCGAGATAATCCTCCATCACCTCGACCGCACGGGCGAGATGCACGGGGTCCCCCAGTCTTTCCTGACCGACAAGCGGCGCACCCATCTTGGAGACGACGGCGACCATATCATCGTCGGCGAGCGCCATGGGGTCCATGACCTTTACCCGCCGCCCCTCGGCATAGAGACGCCGCAGATTGAGCGTCGAGAGATAGGGGTTACCGCCGCCCCCCGTCCCCAGAATCCAGGCGCCGGTGGCGAGAGGTTCGATATCGTCTTCGGAAAATTCCTGGATCATGCGTCATCCTCGGGCATGCCGTAGCCTTTCCGGCCGCAGGCGATGCTCCTTCCCTTTGAAGTTCCAAGTCTGGCCAACCCCGCCGTCTGGGCGGGGCCGGTTTTCATGAGACGAAGATCACTCCGCCTTGCAGTCCCAATGGAAGTTGGAGAAGTTCAGGTCCCAGCTCTGCATGGGAATGAACTCGTAACCCTGAAGGCACTTGTTCGCCGCATAACGGCGGTTCGGCGCAACGGCCCAGACGTCAGGCTGAAGATCAACGATCTTCGTCTGCAGTTCCTTGTAGGTGGCGTTCTGCTCGTTGACATCGGTGGTGGCGCGAACCTTGTCGATCAGCCCGTCGATTTCCGCATTCTGCAACCATTCCATCGACATCCAGGTGCCGGATGCCTTGGAGTGATACTGGTTGTAGAACATCGCATCCGGCGACGGATAGGTCGGCGAAATATTCACCTGCGTCGATGCCGGCGTCGTTTCCGGCTTGGAAGAAAGCTCGACGATGCGGTTCCACGGCTCCGGCTTGATATCAAGCGTGATGCCGATCTGCTCGAGGCTGGATTGCAGAAGCAGCGCCACTTCGGCCTCAAAGGCGAGCGACGCGACGTAGCTGTTGACGAGCGTGATCTTCTGGCCGGCATATTTCGACTTCGCCAGCTCTTCCTTGGCTTTTTCCAGATCGTAAACGCCCGGCTGGATATCGCCATTATGCGCGTCCTTGAACGCGTCGGAAAGCGGACCCGTCATATCGAAGCCCGGATAGATCACTTCCTGGATCGTCTTGTAGTCGGTCGCATAGGCGATGGCGCGGCGCACATGAACGTCGTCGGTCGGATAGACCTTGGTGTTGAGCTTGATGACGAAACCGCCGGCGGTGCGGGTCTGGATCAGCTTGTAACCCTTCATGCGGCCGATGGATTCATAGGTGTCGTTGCCAAGCCCGTGTGAGGACAGGCCGAGTTCGCCCTTTTCCGCCAGTGCCTTGACGGTCGCGTCGTCGCTGGTCTGCACGAAGCGCACTTCATCGATCGGCTTGCCCTTGGTCCAGCCGAGGAAATAATCGGCATTGCGGGCGATGACCATATCGGCGGAGCGATTGTAGCTGACCAGCTTGTAGGGGCCGGAACCGGCGGAATGTTCGCCGACATAGGCCTCACCCCATTTGTCTTCGGGCTTGGCATTGGCCTCGATCAGCGTCTTGTTCATCGCCATCATCAACGGCGTCGCCGCCATGAAGGGCGAGAACTGGCGCTCGATCTTCATGACCAGCGTGGCATCGTCAGGCGCGGTGACGTTTTCGGGCTTCAGCACGCCGACGATGAGGTTCGACGGCCCCTTGTTGATACCGAGCAGACGCTGGATCGACCAGGCAAGATCGGCAGCCTTTACCGCCGTGCCATCCTGGAATTTCGCATCGTCGCGCAGGTGGAAGGTGTAAGTCAGGCCGTCCTCGGAAATCTCCCAGGATTTCGCCAGATGCGGCACGATTTCGCCTTTGGCGTTCACCGTGGTCAGACCGTCATACATGTTCACGATGGCCATGTAGCCGGTGTAATCGGTCACCTTCGCCGGGTCGAGCGAGCTGAATATCTGCATGGTGTTGACCGCCACCGACACCTTGTCTTCCGCAAAGGATGCGGAAGAGATAAGCGGCAACGTAAGCGCCGTGCCGAGTGCCAGCGCGGCGAGACGGGAAGAAACTACAGGCATTTTCATTATCGTTCTCCTCTTTATTGCGGGTCATTGGCCCCGCTTATGGTTAGGCAGCCTTGCTGACCGGAACGGGCAGCGGTGAGAAAGGAATGTCGGGGTAACCGAAGGCCGCCGGCCCGACGACTTCGAGCGCACGGGCGCTGCGCAGCAGGTCGTGGCAGGGGATGGCGATGACGGCCACACGCTGGCCGTAGCGCAGCACTTCGGTAGTGATCGGGTAACCCGTGTCGACATCGAGCAGGACAATCAGGTCGGGGACCGTCACTTCCACCTTGCCATCACGGGAAAACAGCAGAAATTCGTTCTGGATGGCGACGCCCGCCGTCTGGCCGGCGCAATCGTCGAAGCCGGACAGTGTGAGATCGCCGACCGCGAAACCGCCGCGCAGATGGCGCTTCAGATCGGTGATCTTGCCGTTGAAGATGCGCCGCCCGCCTTCGAGCGCGCAGACCGCGGCAATCGGGTCTTCCTGCTGCTTGCGGGCACGGATCACGGCCTCGCCGATGGCAATCGCCTTGGTGTAGGTTTTCGGAATGCCGTACTGGTGCACATAATGCGCCTGCATCGGTGCGGTCGCCAGCATCGCGCCGCCACCCTGCGAGACGACGCAGGCGCGCGCCATGCGCTCGTGCCAGACCTCGGAAACGGCATGACTGAAGATGACGGCATTGCCGTGCAGATCGCACATCACCGATGGCGTGGAACTATGACCGTAAATGGAGAAGGTGGTCATCTGCATTTCCGGGAATGCCCGGCCCATGCCGTCGCAATCGAGGATTGGCAGGCCACCCAGCGCCGCCGTTACCAGCGGGTTCATGGAGTTGGAGCCACCGATTTCCTCGCAGACGATGGCGTCTACCGGCGTGCGGATCAGCTCTTCCATCGCGCGCAGGCAGCGCAGGCCTTCGCGGCCTTCACGAATGCGCTCTACTCCGACAACAGGTGCGCCGATGCCGCCGATGGACATGCACAGCGCGTCCGGCTCGATTGCGTCGGTCGCGAGGATCTTCATTTCGTACCCGGCTTTCATGGCTTCCAGCGCCAGCAACTTGCCGAGATAAGGATTGCCGCCGCCGCCCGTGCCGAGAATGCCGGCACCGATTTCCAGCGCGTCGAGATCTTCACGGGTCAGCGTCCGCAATGCCGCTTCGTCATATTTCAGCTTGCGCGTCTCAGCCATGATTGGCTCCCATTTCTCCAACAACTTTCACATGAATGCGGGTGGCATTGCCGGGCAGGTAGGCAAGCGGCATATCTTCGCGCTCGATGACCTCAAGCGTTTCGGCAATCGCACCAGCGGCAATCGCCTTTTCCCGGGCCTCCGCTTCTGCCTCTGCCAGCGCGCTCTCGCGCGTGCGCCCGTCCACCAGAGAAAAGACCCGGTCGGTCTCGCCGCTGATCTGCGCAATCGCCGCACCGACAGCATTCGCCACTGCGAAATTCTCGGGCCGGATGACCTCAAGATCACCGATGCGATCCGGCATCAGGATAGAACCGCCGCCGACGGCGATCACCGGCACCGGCGACGATGAGATGCGGCTGCGCTCCACGCAGGCCTCAAGCATGTCGTTGATCTTGTCGACCGCCGCATCCACCAGTTTTTTGTCGAGGCTGGAGACCAGCTTTTTCTCCCCAACGTCCGCCTTGCCGGAGGCAACCGCGATATCGGTCGCTGTCAGCGTCGAGCCACCGAAGCAGAGCGCCTCGCGACGGACGCGATAACCGACGGATTTCGGCCCGACGGTCAGGCCGTGATCGCCATTGACCACGAGCGAACCGCCGCCGAGACCGATGGAGAAAACGTCGGGCATACGGAAATTGGTGCGCACGCCGCCAATATCCACCGTGGTCGAGGCCTGACGCGGGAAACCGTGGGACAGCGAGCCGACGTCGGAGGTGGTGCCGCCCACATCCACGACCACGGCATCCTTGAGACCGGTGAGGAAGGCCGCACCACGCATGGAGTTCGTCGGACCGGACGCGAAGGTGAGCACTGGGAAACCGCGCACCACATCAGCCGCCATCAGCGTGCCGTCGTTCTGGGTGATATAGAACGGGCAGGTAATGCCCGCAGCCTTCAGCGCCACGCCGAAAGCCGCAACCGTGCGGTCGGCCAGCGACAGCAGGCTGGCATTCATGATTGCAGCACTTTCCCGTGCAAGCAGGCCATGCCGGCCGATATCCTTGGACATCACCACCGGCAGGCCGGGGCAACGCTCTTGCAGGATTTCTTTCGCCCGCAACTCCATCGCATCGTTGATGCCGCTGAAAACGCAGGTGACGGCAGCCGCCTTCAGGCCCTTGGCGCGGATATCCGCGGCGATGCGAACGATTTCGTCCTCGTCGAGCGGCGAAATTTCGCGGCCGTCGAATTCGTAACCGCCGCGCACCTGATAGCCGTGGTTGCCGACGATTTCCCGGAGGTCATCCGGCCAGTCGACCATGGGCGGCAGGCCGGCGCCGGAGGGCAGGCCGAGACGGATGGCGGCCACCTCGTCCATATGCCGGCGCTCGATCACCGCATTGGTGAAATGCGTGGTGCCGATCATCACGGCGCCGATGCGCGCCCTGTCAATGCCCGACGCCTCGATGACCTTTTCAAGGGCTTCGATGACACCGGATGTCACATCCTCTGTCGTGGAGGCTTTTACCCCCGCCAGAACGGTTTTATCCTGCAACACAACGGCATCGGTATTCGTGCCGCCGACGTCAATTCCAACGCGATACACGTCAGGCTCCTCTTTCATCAATCGGTCGTTTTGACGAGGAAGCGCATACGCTCTTCCTCGGTCACGGTGGGTTTGAGACGTTCTTCCTCGTCGGTGACGACGGGGATGGCCGCGATCAGGGCGCGGGTGTATGGATGGGCCGGCTCGGCGAAGACCGCCGACGTCACGCCCTCTTCAACAATCTCGCCCCGCAGCATGATGGCGATGCGCGAGCAGAAATTGCGCATCAGCGACAGGTCGTGCGAGATCATCAGATAGGTCAGGCCAAGCTCCTCGCGCAGCTGCAAAAGAAGGTCGATCACCGTCTTCTGGACGGACACATCGAGTGCGGCTGTCGGTTCGTCGAGGATGAGGATTTTCGGCTCGGCCGCCAGCGCCCGGGCAATTGCCACACGCTGCTTCTGGCCGCCGGACAGTTCATGCGGATATTTGCCGAGATAGGATTGCGGCAGCCGCACCAGCCCCATCAGTTCCAGCATGCGGTTTTCACGCGCAGGCCCGTCCATGCCGATGGATTTCAGCGGCAGGGCAAGCGTCTGTTTCACCGTACGCTTCGGATTGAGCGAGGTGCCCGGATTTTGATAGACGATTTGCGTCAGCCGCTTGCCGCGCTCAGGTGCTGGAGCGTCGATCACGAGATTGCCGGAGGTCGGGCGCGAAAGGCCCATGATCATGCGTGCAACCGAGGTCTTACCGGAACCGGATTCACCCGCCAGGCCGAAAACCTCGCCCTCGTTCAGGGTCAGGTTCACATCCCGCACGGCGTGATAACCGTTGCGCCTGCCGTAAATCTTGTTCAGCCCTTCAATCGTCACGATGGGCGAGCGCGTGCTTTGCGCCAGATCGGTGACGCGCGGGCCATAAAGCGGAGGCACTGCATCCAGAAGCGAGCGCGTATAGTCCTCGGCAGGCGTATGCAGGATTTGCGTGCAGGGTCCGGTCTCAACGATATCGCCGTGATGCATGACCACGACCCTGTCCGCCACCTTGCGCACGACGCCGAGATTGTGGGTAATCATCAGCAGCGCCATGTTTTCTTCGGCAACCAGCTGGTTGATGAGATTGAGAATTTCATCCTGCGTGGTGACGTCGAGCGCCGTGCCGGGCTCATCCGCGATCAGAAGTTTCGGCTGGTGCAGCAGGGCAAGCCCGATCAGAACGCGTTGGCGCATGCCGCCCGAAAGTTCGGACGGATAGGCGTCCATCACCCGTTCGGTATCGGCAAGCTGTACCCGGCGCAGCACCGCCGCGATGCGGTCGCGGCGCTCCGCCTTCGACGAATTGATACCGTCGCGCTTGTCGGCAAAACGCATGACATCATCGAGATGCGTGCCGATTTTGAAGACCGGATTGAAGGAGGAAAGCGGGTCCTGCATGATCAGCGAAAACGCCGTGCCCTTCAGCGCCTCGCGCTCCCTGCGCGGCATGGACAGCACATCCCGGCCATCGATGACGATCGCACCTGATGTGATCGCGGCATTCTTCGGCAGGGTGCCGATGATCGCCTTGGCTGTGACGGATTTGCCCGATCCAGTTTCGCCGATCAGCGCCACGCGCTCACCTGCGGCAACCGTGAAGGCGACATCGCGCAGCACCTGCCGGGTGCGGCCGTAATTGGTGAAGGTGACGTTGAGGTTTTCGACCTTGAGAAGCGGTTCAGTCATGACTTTAGCTTTCCACGTCGAACATGTCGCGCAGGCCGTCGCCCAGCAGATTGAAACCCAGCGTCACGTAAAGCACGGCCGCGCCGGGGCAGAGCACTTCCCACCAGAAATCCGGCATGAACTGGCGCCCGTCGGCGACCATAGATCCAAGGTCGGGGGTCGGCGGCTTGACGCCGAAACCAAGGAAGCTCAGCGTCGCACCGAACAGGATGACAAAGGCGGCATCGAGCGTGGTCTTGACCGATATGACCGAAACGCAATTGGGCAGGATTTCGCGAAAAAGAATATGCAGCGGGCCTGCACCGGCAAGACGTGCCGCCTCGATATAGTCTTCCGAAGCGATAGACTTTGACACCGAATAGATCAGCCGTGCATGCCAGGTCCACCATAACAACGTGATCGCGATCATGGCGTTCGTCAGCGTCGGTTCCAGGAGGTTGGAGACCGCGAGCGCCATGACGAGCGGCGGCATCGCCAGCATCACATTCGTCAGGCCGCTGATGAGTTTCTCGGTCCAGCCGCCGAAATAACCGGCAATCAGGCCAAGGACGGTTCCGACTGGCACCGAAATACCGAGCACGCCGATGACGAGAAGCAGCGAGACGCGCAGCCCGAAGATGGTGCGGGAGAAGATATCGCGGCCGGCCTTGTCGGTGCCGAACCAGTGCTCCAGGTCCGGCGGCATATGGCGGGCGCGGAAATCGACGACCGCGCCGATATGTTTGGGATAAGGCGTAAGCCATGGCGCGAAGACCGCCAGTACCAGTACCGACAGAAGGATCAGCGAGCCGATGACCGCCGCCGGATTGCGGCTGAAGCGATACCACATCATGTAACCGGCACTCAGGCCTCGATCGGTGGGTTCGAGCATTTTTATGTCAGCCATCAGCGAGCCTCCTTGCGGCGCAGGCGCGGGTCGATGATCGAGATCAGGACATCCACGATCAGGTTCGCAACGATGAAGAACAGGCCGGCCACCAGCACCACGGCGGTCACTGCGTTGAGGTCTTTCTGCAGGATGGCGTTGAGCCCGTAGGAAGCGAAGCCGCCCCAGGCGAAGACCATCTCGATCACGAAGGCATTGCCGATCAGCGACGCGAATTCGAGACCCATGATCGTCAGCGGCGCGATGGAAGAAAGCTTCAGCAGGTAACGGAAGATGATGACACGCTCCGGCACGCCAAAGCTTTGCAGGGTCAAAACATGGTCCTTGCGCTGGTTCTCGATCATCGAGGAGCGCGTGATACGGGTGATCTGGCCGATGCCGGCCATGGAGAGCGCAAAGGCCGGCAGCGCGAGATGTTTCAGCGCATCGAGCACGACATCGAAACGCCCCGCCAGCGTCCCGTCGATCAGGATGAAGCCGGTCGGGCCGCCCTGCCAGCCAAGCCCGTGGTCGAGCCTACCGATGATCGGCCAGCCGGAAAGAAAACGGGCGGCCAGCAATTGCAGCGTGATGGCGAAAAGAAAGCTCGGGATCGTCACCCCGGTGAGCGACAGGATGCGGCCGATATGGTCCAGCGGCCGGTCGCGGTAATGCGCCGTAATGACCCCGAGCGGGATAGCCACGGCAAACATGAAGATGACCGAGACCAGTACCAGTTCGACCGTCGCAGGAACGGTCTGTGCCAGATCGGTAGTCACCGGGCGTTGCGACACCAGCGAGAAACCGAGATCGCCATGCAGGGCATTGCCGATATAGTCGAGATATTGGACGGCCAGCGGCTTGTCGAGGCCCATCTCGCCGCGCAACGCATCCACCTGCTCTTGCGTCGCCGCAGGGCCGAGCGCCATGCGCGCGGGATCTCCCGGCACGACGCGGGCGAGCGCGAAAATCATGATGGACAGGGCGATCATGACCAGCACGAAGGTGCCGAGCCTGTTCAAAATCGCGACCAACGGATGTTGCTGCATCGGTGGAACGTTCCTTGTGCATCGGTTGTCTGAGCACAAGTTTTCATCACCAACCCTTTTGAACAATCTAAAAAAGGTATAGTTTTTTGAAACAAGAGTATAGGTTTTTAAGATAAAGTCCCCTATCCCGTTGCCAATGACGCTCCTGCCCCGCACCCGCCTCTGCCGCCGCATCGCCAGCGAAACCGCCGGCGTAGTCTTCCTGCGCGCTCCGGCGGGTGCGGGAAAAAGCGTGCTGCTGGAAATGCTGGCAAAGGAGTTGGGAACGCAGATATGCCGCACGCACCAGCCGCGAAGCGATGATGCCGTAAATGACTGCCTCCTATGGGACGTGCCGGTTTTCGCGCGGGCGGTGCGCATGCCCGCCGCCATTCTGGAAAAGGTGCGTTTTTTGGTCATCGCCTGCCGCCCGGATCAACGGATCAGCGGACTGGCCCGGCAGATCCTGCATCACGGTTCGCTTACCATCGGCCCGGATGAGCTGCTTCTTGGGCAGGAGGAGGTTGAAGACCTGCCACCTGAGCAGAAGCGTCTCGCCCTTCACGACTATGCCGGCTGGCCGGCTTTCCTGTCACTGGTCCGTCTTCCAAACGAACCGCTGTGTGCCGATTATCTGCGCGAAAACTACCTGCCGCATCTTTCGCCCACCCAGACGGTTGAGCTTTCGCTCTGGCTCGAAAACCCTTCCGCAGAACCCGAGGCGGAATGGACCGAATTGCTGCCGCCCTTCCTGACCGGAAATCCCGAAAATCATCCCACCCTGATAAGGCTTCTGGGCGTGGCCGCACGGGAGCGTCTCGCTACGCTGCAGGCCGGGAGCGCCGTGGTGGAGGTCGCATCGGCTTTCGAAAAGGAAGGACGGGCGCTTGCGGCCATGGCGATGCTGCTCGACCGCGGTTATGAGACCCATGCCGCACAAATTCTGGAACGCGCCCATGGCCGCGAACTGATTTACAGAAGCAGCGTCGGCAGGTTTCGCGAGATCATTATGCGTTTTTCGCAGGATATGATCGCAACGAATGAAACCGTGCTCTTCGCCGTTACCCGCGCCCTGTTGAAACAGGGTGAGTTGCAGCGTGTGCGCCATCTGCTCGGCAAGAGCCTCGGATCGGATTATCTCGATCCGTTGAAGGTGCTTGCCCGGGGTTCACGGTTTTCCTTCGCCGCCCGCACATTCCGGCTCAACCTGATGATTGCCGAGGACCTGACGCCCAATGACGCGATGATAACGCGGCTCGGCGAGTTCATGGCCGATTATCCGATGGACGACCACGGCAAATGGGCGGCCTATTACAATGCGCTGCTGGAATTCGAAATCCGCCGCCGCAATTTCCGCGAGGCGGAGGCCGCCGCTGCCCGCGCTTTGATCTATCTGCGCAAAATGGGCGGGCAGCCGCTGCTGGAGTTCTTCATCCACCTGCACCAGATCGTGCTGCGGCTGATGAGCGGCGACGTGCTTCTGGCGCGCCGGGCCGCGCAGGAGGCGCGCGCGCGGCTGGAACAGGTGCCGCATGACGCCGTGCAGGAGTTCCGGATGTTGCGGCTGGCGGAAGCCTGCCTTGCCTATGAGGCCGGAAAGCCCCGCGACCTCCTGCATTTCGTCGAACATGAATTCGATCACTTCGCCGCTGCCGAAATCTGGCCGAGCCTCATGCAATTTGCCCTGTTTTACGCCTCACAGGTATTGATCGACCATTTTCCGATGACCGTTCGCCCGGGCTTTCTCGATGGCTTGTGGATCCACCTTTCGGAAGGGTTGCAATTCCATGCGATGATGGAAATCAGGACGGCCATCGCCTATCAGAACGCCAACCGCTGGGCGGACGCGGCAGCAACCCTTTCGGCAATCCGCATGCCCATGGGCCGCAACTGGGTGGAGAGCGCGCACGAGGATCTTTCCCGCCTGACGCGGCGCGATGAAATCTCCTATGTCATGGCCTGGCTGCGGGATGCGGTGCATCTTTTCACGCCGCGCGCCTATCTGTCCCGCCAGATCGACGCGATGATCGCCAATCCCAAGGTGACCAACCGCGAGAAGGTCGCGCTGAGAATCTGGCAGAGCTACGCCGCGCACCAGCGTCGCGACAACGCCGCCGCCCGCGCCCATATCCTCACCGCCCTTGAATCGGCAACCCGCCTTGGATGCAGCGGCGTCCTGTCGGAGGAACGCATCTTCCTGTCGCCGCTTCTGAACAATCGCCGCATCCGCAGTTTCATCGAGACCTCTTCCGATGTCCGCAGCGCACTATCGATTTTCGCCGCCTCAATGAACTCACCGCAGGCGCGCGCGCTGCATGGCGGGCTTTCGCAACGGGAAGCGCAGATGCTGCAACTGCTGACCAGCGGCATGTCGAACAAGAAGATTGCCCAGACGCTCAACATCTCGGAAGTGACGGTTAAATTTCACCTCGGCAACCTGTTCCGCAAGCTGGATTGCAAACGCCGCGCGGAGGCAATCCGCGCGGCGAAAGCACTGGGCTGGCTGTAAGGTTCAGCGGTTGTTCTTCTTGCGCCATTCGGCAAATGCCGTCTGGTGCTCTTCCTTGGTGCAGGGGTAAAGCCCGATGATCGTCTGGCCGGCCTTGACCTGCTCCACGACGAAATCCTCGTAAGCGGTCATTTCCACCGCCTCGGTCGCCACCTCGTCGGCAATGCCCGCCGGGATGACGATAACGCAATCGGCGTCGCCGACGATGATGTCACCCGGGAAAACCGGCGCATCGCCGCAGCCGATCGGGCCGTTGATCTCGATAGCCTCGTGTTTGGTGAGGTTGGTCGGGCTGGAGGGCCGGGTGTGGTAGGCTGGAATATCCAGTTCGGCAATAGTGGCCGCATCCCGGAAACCGCCATCGGAAACGATGCCTGCACCACCGCGAACCATCAGGCGCGTGACCAGAATATCGCCTGCCGAGGCGGCAGAAGCGTCCTTGCGGCTGTCCATGACAAGCACATGGCCGGGCGGGCAGGTTTCGATGGCGACGCGCTGCGGATGGGCGGGATTGCGGAATTCCACGAGCTGGTTGCGATCCTCGCGGGCCGGCATGTAGCGCAGGGTGAAGGCTGGGCCCACCATGTTTTTACCCTTGTAGCCCAGAGGGCGCACGCCCTGAATGACCTGGTTGCGCAGGCCGCGCTTATAAAGCGCCGTCGCCAGGGTAGCGACGGAAATCGTCATCAGTTTTTCGCGCGTTTCATTGTTCATCTCTGTCTCCTCGCAATGGCGGATAAATGCGTTTCAAGTCCTGTGAATGGGCTCATCGATAAAAATGCCGCCCTGATATTTTGCGATCGCAGCCTCCGGGTCGGGGCGCGGTACGTCGCGCTCGATTTCCCCCCGGTAATCAGCGGCATTGTCGCGCCGCTGCCAGCCGAGAAAGTCGACATGGGAATTGTCCCACCAGCTGTCGTCATTGGCCGAAACGCCCCAGATGACCGGGCAGCCGAGCGTCGGCACGCGGAATGTGGCCTCGATCAGCGAGACGAAGTCACCGTAGCTCAGCCACGTCGATAACATCCGCCAGTTGGACGGTTTTTCTTCGCAGGAGCCGATGCGGACAATGGCCGTCTCCTGGCCGAATTTGGAATGGTAGAGGCTTGCCATCGCCTCGCCGAAAATCTTCGAAACCCCATAGAGGCCATCGGGCAGAAAAGGCGTCTCCGGGCTAAGCTGTTGACCCTGCGGGTAATAACCGATCGTATGGTTGCTGGAGGCGAACAGAATGCGCGGCATGCCGTTCAACCGTGCCGCCTCATAGAGATTGTAGACACCACGCAGATTGGCCGCCTCTATCGGATCGAAAGCCCTTTCAACCGACACACCGCCGAGATGAACGATGCCGTCGCAACCCTTGACGAGATCGTGCACCGCCTGCTCGTCTTCGAGCGCGCAGCGAACGAGTTCCTCGTGAGGAGCTGGCGTACCCAAATCGACGACATCAGACAGGCGAATAGTTTCGGTAACGTGGCCAAGCCGCCCGCGCAGCATGCTTCCCAGCTTGCCGCCGGCACCGGTGATGAGCAATCGCTTCAACATGATGGCGCCTCTTAGAAAATATCGGGCTCGCCGGCGGTGCGGCCGAAATCCGTTTGTAGGAAGTCGAAGTCGCAGCCCTGATCAGCTTGGGTGACGTGCTTGGAGAAAAGATAGCCATAACCACGCTCATAACGCGGCGCAGGCGCTTGCCATGCCGCCCGGCGCTGGGCGATCTCTTCTTCGCTTACCAGCATATCGAGACGACGCTGGGGCAGGTCGAGGCGCACGATATCGCCGGTCTTCAGGAGCGCCAGCGGGCCGCCGACGAAGCTTTCCGGCGCGACATGCAGAACGCAGGCGCCGTAGGAGGTGCCGGACATGCGGGCATCGGAAATGCGAAGCATATCGCGATGGCCCTTTTTGATCAGCGCCTTGGGAATGGGCAACATGCCCCATTCCGGAAAGCCGGGGCCGCCGAGCGGACCGGCATTGCGCAGCACCAGCACATGGTCGGGCGTCACATCGAGATTTTCATCGTCGATGGCGGCTTTCATTTCCGGGTAGCTGTCAAACACCAGCGCCGGACCTTGATGGACATGCAGTTTGGGATCGCAGGCGGCAGGCTTGATCACGGCGCCGTCGGGGCAGAGATTGCCACGCAGGACCGCGAGCGAGCCTTCCGCATAGACGGGATTGTCGAGCGAGCGGATGACGTCGTCATTATAGACTTTCGCGCCTTCGAGATTTTCGCCCATGCTACGACCGGTCACGGTCAGCACGGAACAGTCAAGACGACTTTCCAGCTGTTTCATCAGCGCCCTCAGGCCACCGGCGTAAAAAAAGTCCTGCATCAGATAGTCCTTGCCCGAGGGGCGGACATTGGCGATGAGCGGCGTCACGCGGCCAAGTTCGTCCAGCTCGTCCAGCGTCATCGGCACACCGGCGCGCCGCGCCATGGCGATCAGATGCACGACGGCATTGGTGGAACAACCGGTCGCCATCGCAACAATGGCGGCATTACGAAACGCTGCCGCCGTCAGGATATGGTTCGGTGTCAGGTCTTCCGACACCATCTCGACAATGCGGCGGCCACAGGCTGCGGACATGCGCTGATGTTCGGAATCGACTGCCGGGATGGAGGAGGCACCCGGCAGGGTGATGCCGAGCGCGTCGGCAATGGCCGTCATGGTCGAGGCCGTACCCATCGTCATGCACACACCGGCAGAACGGGCAATACCGCCCTGCACGCCACGCCATTCCTCGTCCGTGACATTGCCTGCGCGTCGCTCATCCCAATATTTCCAGGCGTCCGAACCCGAGCCCAGCACCTTGCCGGCATAATTTCCGCTCAGCATCGGGCCGGCCGGCAGATAAATCATCGGCACACCGGCTGAGATTGCACCCATGACGAGGCCGGGCGTCGTCTTGTCGCAACCGCCCATCAGCACCACGCCGTCGAGCGGATGCGAGCGGATCATCTCCTCCGTCTCCATTGCCAGCATGTTGCGGTAAAGCATCGATGTCGGCTTGGTGAAGCTCTCGTCCACCGAGAGCGACGGCATTTCGACGGGGAAACCGCCCGCCTGCAACACGCCGCGCTTCACATCCTGCACGCGCTCGGGAAAATGGGAGTGACAGGTATTGAGCTCCGACCAGGTGTTGAGGATACCGATGACGGGTTTGCCGACAAAATCCTCCTCCGCATAACCGAGCTGCATCATGCGCGAGCGGTGGCCGAAGCTGCGCAGGTCGTCGGGTGCGAACCAGCGGTCGGAACGGAGTTTTTTATCTGTCATGTCAATGGTCCTGCGTTGCGGGTTGCGCCAAAGGCTGTCAGTCCTGCCGGAGCGTCAGCCCGCTCGTCGTATCGAAAAGGTGGACGTGTTGAAGCGGTGCGGAGAGGCGGATGACTTCGCCCGCCGATGTCGAGGTCTGGCCGGAAAGATGCAGCGTCACCGGGGTGCCGTCACCCAGATTACCGTAGAGATAGGACTCGCCGCCCAGCTGCTCTGCGGTGCGTACTGACATCGTCAACGCACCGCCTTCGCCCGGCTCCACATGGTTCGGGCGGACGCCGAGCGTCACCTTCTGACCGGGCTTATAGGCAAAGCCGGTCTGCGGCAGCGGGATAGTCTCGCCCGTCGCGATTTTGAGAGCAGGCGTTGCGTCCGAAGTCACTTCGCCCGCAAAGAAATTCATCTTCGGCGAGCCGATGAAGCCTGCCACGAAAATATTGGCCGGGCGGTTGTAGAGATCGAGCGGCACGCCGAACTGTTCAAGCTTGCCGGCACGCAGAACAGCAATCTTGTCGGCCATGGTCATGGCCTCCACCTGATCATGCGTCACGTAGATCATGGTGTTGCCGAGACGCCGGTGCAGGCTGGAAATTTCGCCGCGCATATCGACGCGCAGTTCCGCATCGAGGTTGGAAAGCGGCTCGTCGAAGAGGAACACGCGCGGCTCGCGCACCACGGCGCGTCCGATGGCGACGCGCTGGCGCTGGCCGCCCGACAGGTCCTTGGGGCGACGCTCCAGCAGCTGGTCGATCTGCAGCATCTTCGCTACCTGAGCGATCTTCTCGGCGACTTCCTTTTTGGGGGTGCCGATATTCTCAAGGCCGAAAGACAGGTTTTCGCGCACCGTCATATGCGGATAAAGCGCGTATGACTGGAACACCATGGCAAGGCCACGGTCCGCCGCCGGCACCGTGTTGACCACGTCGCCGCCGATGACGATATCGCCGCCTGTCAATTCCTCGAGACCCGAGATCATGCGCAGCAGGGTGGATTTGCCGCAGCCGGATGGGCCGACGAAGACGCAGAACTCGCCATGTTTGATATCGAGATCGATACCCTTGATGACATCGAGGGCGCCATATGTCTTTTTGACCTGACGAAGCTGAATACTTGCCATTGTCGTATTTCCTCCCTGAGGATTATTTGCCGCCCGTGGACGCAATGCCGGTGGCGATATATTTTTGCAGGAACATGAAGACCAGCGCGATGGGCGCAAGCGTCAGCACGGTCATGGCCAGAAGGTTGCTCCATTCCGTCGTCATCTCCCCCTGGAAGGAGTTGAGCGCCAGCTGCAGGGTGAAGTTGTCGTTGCGGGTCAGCACGATGAGAGGCCAGAGGAAGTCGTTCCAGCGCCACATGATCGCAAGGATCGCCAGAACGGCAAGCGCCGGAGCCGATAACGGCAGGATGATACGCCAGTAGATTTTCCACTCGCTCGCCTTGTCCATGCGCGCCGCATCGAGGATTTCATCGGGTATCGTCAGCATGTATTGCCGCAGCAGGAAAACGCCCGTGGGTGTCGCGGCACCGGGAATGATGACGCCCCAGAGACTGTTGATCATGCCAAGCTGGCTGGTGATGAGAAACAGCGGCACCAGCACCACCGTCTGCGGGATCATCAATGTGCCGACAACCAGCGCTAGCACCACGCCCCTGCCCTTGAACTGATATTTCGAGAGCGCAAACGCGGCCATGGAATTGACGATCAGCATGATGAGTGTCGACGTCACCGTGATGAAGGTCGAGTTCCAGAAATAGAGCGGGAAATTGAAGCGCTGGAAAAGCTCGGTGTAGTTTTCCGTCGCCAGCGCCACCTTTTCAGCCGGTTTCAGCTCGTTGAACGGCATCTTCAGGACTTCGGTCGGCTTGGCCGGGTCAACCACCTGGGCCACGAGGCCGATGCGGCGGATCATGCCGAGCTTGCGGCCATCCTTGTCGACATAGGCCGGCAGCGGCGCTGCCTGCCCATCAACCGCCACGGTTTCCTGGCTATAGGGCAGAAGGCGCGGCGGGAAGCGTTGAAGGTCGGCCTCCGTCTTGAACGAGGAGAGCACCAGCCAGACGACGGGGCCGAACATCATCAGCACGGCCACGCCGAGATAGGCGTAGGACAGCCAGTCGGTCCAGTGCAGCTTGCCGTTGCGGCCGCGGGTACGGGTCAGAAATGCGCCAATCCTAGCCATCGACCTTGCTCCTGTTTGCCCGGAATTGCAGGGCGGTCAGCACCACGAGCACCACGGCGAGCAGCAGCGAAGCGGCGGCCGCAAGTCCGAAATTCCGGGGCGTCCCGGCAAAGCCGGTCTGATAGATGAATTGAATGATGAAGGTCGTCGCCGAACCCGGACCACCGCCGGTAAAGGCAAAGACTTCATCGAAAGTCTGCACGCCCTTGATGACCGACAGGACGAGAACGACAAGCATGGTGGGCGCAAGCAGCGGCAGGGTAATGCGCCGGAAGATGCGCCATGGGCTTGCCTTGTCCAGCTGCGCCGCCTCGTAGACGTCACGCGGGATCGCCTGCAGGCCGGCGAGGAGAATGAGCGTGTAAAAGCCCATATGCGCCCAGACCGACAGGAAGACCGACCAGCCGAAGGCAAGATTGGCCTCGAGCAGCCAGTCCACCGAACCGAGGCCGAGCCCCTCCATCGCCGCATTGAGAACGCCGAAACGCTGGAGAATCCACTTCCAGATCAGCGCGACCACGACGGGTGACAAGAGAACAGGGAAAAAGAAGACCGCGCGAAAAAAGCCACGGGCGCGGATATCGCGATTAAGCACGATGGCCGTGATCAGCGAGGATCCAACCATGAAACCCACCTGCAGCACGACGAAGAACAGCGTGTTCCAGACGGAGCGCCAGAACAGGTCGCGCGCACAGGAATTGGGATCAAGATAATTCTGACAGGAAAGAAGGACCGAAAAGTTTTCGCCGCCCACCGAAGGGCGCTCGGAAAGCAATATGTGTTCGCTGCCGGTCACGGAATAGGCCATGTTCAGCAGGATCGGCAGGAAGGCGAAGACCGCAAACAGGATCAGGTTGGGTGTCAGAAACACCCACGCAATCCGCCGGTGGCCAAGAACCTTCTGCAGGAAGGCAAAGGGCAGTTCGACGATGCCCATGACGGGCGCAAGAAATTTATACATGAGGGTCCTCCTTCGATCCGGCGCGGCGCGGCATGCGCCGCGCCGGAAGGCGATGGATCACTTCGCCTGTTTCAACGCTTCCTCGAGGTCCGTCTTCGCACGGGCCATGGCCTCATCAACGGTGCTCTCACCGACGATGGCCTGCGTAATGCGCTGGACGGAGATGTTGAACATGGCGCGATTGTTCTTGTAGCCCTGATAGGCATAGGCAATCGGGCTGAGGCCGGGAATCTGGTCCAGCCAGGCATTCATGGCCTTCTGCGTCGCAGGCGTCGCACCGGTATAGGTCACGCCCTTGTCGGCCACGGCCTTGTGGGCCGGAACGTTGCGGGTGCGAACGGTGAAGTCGAGATAATTCTCGTCCTGAGCAAGGAAGTTCAGGATATCGGCGACGATCTTCGGGTTCTTGGTCTGCTTGAAGCCGACGATGCCGGTACCGCCCGGCATGCCCGTGCAGGCGGCGCCACCGCAGGGCTGCGGCACGACTTCCCAGTCGAAGGCATCGCCCACCTGGCTGTCGAAGCGCGCGGTCTGCCAGCTGCCGGAATAATAATAAACCAGCTGGCCGTTGATGAATTCCTGCGCGGCGTCGCGGTAGGTATTGCCGCCCTGCCCGGCCCAGACGTCACGCGCCATGGTGCCGTCCTTGTTCCATTCGACGAATTTCTTCACGAAAGTCGTAAAGCCTTCGTCGACGAGGATCGGCTTGCCGTCAGCATCGAAAATCTTCGCGCCATAGGAAATGGCCGGGCCGGCGATGCGATGGCCGGAACGGTCAATCGCCATCGGGTAAGGTGTGCCGGTTGCCTTGGCGACGGCATTGGCAGCCTTCGCCCAATCGTCCAGCGTTGCATCCTTGCCGGGTACGGCGACATTTGCCTGATCGAACAGGGTACGATTGATGAAAGCGCCGGTGATGGTGAGCTGGGTATGCATGCCGTAGATGCCCTTGTCGTCGGGGCCGCTGCGGTACCATTTCAGCACATTGGAGAAATTGTCTTCCCAATATTTCGCGTCCACATAGGGCGTGAGATCGAGATAATAGCGGTTGAGGCCGCCGAGGTCGGTCACGGTTGCGAAATCCGGCCCGCTGCCGCCGGCGAGCTGTACGGGCAGGCCTTCCAGCAACGCCTTGTAGGGCACAATGTCAGTAACGATCTTCACGTCCGGATGCTGCTTTTCGTAACGGGCGAGAATGTCCTTCAGGATTTCGCAGCCATTGCCGTCATAAGCGCAGGTGAAGCGCACTTCCTCGGCCGCCTGGGCGGCGCCTGCAAAGGACGCCGCGCCAATGGCGAGCGCCAATGCCATGCTGTATTTACCGATCATCTCTTTTCCTCCCTTAGATGATTATGCGTTGGCGGATGCGCGCGGAGCCCATCCTTTGATCCATTCGCCTTCGGCGGCGTCGGACAGGCGGACCGGCTTTCTTTCCCGTACCGAGCGATAGATGGCGGTAACGAGTTCTATGGACTGCAGGCCGTCATTGACCGTCACTTCCTTGCCGCCGCGTCCTTCCATCGCGTCGGCAATGGCTTCGACAAAACCGGCAAAGCCGTTTTCGCCGTCGGCAACCTTTGCCAGAACGGCATCGATCTGGTCCTGCGTGGTGGGTGCACGGGCGATGAAACGCCATGTGTCTTCGGCCGGGCGATAGGGAAGCGTGCCACTCTCGGCGGTGAAGCCTTCGAAGCAGAAACGCAGACGGGACGTATCTTCTGCTGCACCGAGCGTGACGGAGCTGGTCGCCAGCGCGCCGCTTTTCATGCGGAAACTGAGTGCTGCGCAATCTTCGGTTTCGATGGTGTTGACGCGCGTGTCGGCCATGGCGAAAACTTCCTCGACCGGGCCGAGGACGTGGCAGAGAAGATCATGGGCGTGGATGGCGTGACCGAGGATCGCGCCGCCGCACTCACCCTTCCAGGTGCCGCGCCACGGGATGTCGTAATAGCTGGCGCCACGGTTCCAGTGAACTTCCGAGCTTGCGACAAAGGCCTTGCCCGCAAGACCGGCATCGATCAGCGCCCGCAACTGCCGCATGGCATGTCCAAAACGGTACTGGAAGACGGGAAATACACCGCGTCCGGTCTTCTTGACGGACTCGATCAGCGCATTGGCCTCTTCCAGAGAGCGAACCAGCGGCTTTTCGCAGACCACATCCTTGCCCGCCGCATGCGCCTTCAGAGTGACAGGAAAATGCAGGTGAGGCGGCAGGCAGACGTCGATGAGCTGAATGCTCTCATCGGCCAGAACCTCATCGAGATCGGTGGTCAGACGAATGGAGGTGTCATCGCCGGCGACGGAGCGCGCGCGCTCCAGATCGAGATCGCAGATCGCCTTGACGACGAAGCGCTTGGGCAGCGCCCGATAACCGCTCAGATGCTGGGCGCCGATGCCGGCGCCGATGATGGCAACACCGATCATTTCGAGGCTCCCTCAGCCTTGGCCTGCGCCTGAAGCGAGAGGTCGCAGACCTTGAAGACGTGTTCCTGCGTCATCGCCGTTTCCGTGCGGTTGCGGATATCGTCGCAGATGCGGGCGAAATAGGGCAGACCGGCGCCGGAAGCATCAATATACTCGCAGCGGTCGCCGTTGACGAGAACGAGGCGGTCCGTGCCTTCGGTATTGCCGACATCCACATATTTACGCAGTTCGATGTAACCTTCGGTGCCGAGGATGGTCAGGCGGCCGTCACCCCAGGTCGGCAGCGCATCGGGCGTGTACCAGTCGACGCGGATATAGCCGTGGCCCTTGTCGCCGCGCAGCACAACTTCGCCGAAATCCTGAAGACCCGGATCGCCGGGGTTGGCATAATTGGCAACGGTGGCGGACACGATCTCAACCTCGGTCGAACCCGTGAAGAACATGAACTGATCGATCTGGTGGCTGGCAATATCGGTGAGGATACCACCATAGGCTTCACGCTCGAAGAACCATGTCGGGCGGATCTGGCGGTTGAGACGATGCGGGCCGAGGCCGACGGTCTGGATGACGCGGCCGATAGCGCCCTGAGCAACGAGTTCAGCCGCCTTGGTCACGCTCGGCACTTCAAAGCGCTCCGAGAAATCGACGGTCCAGATGCGCTTGGTCTTTGCCACGGTCTGACGAAGGCGGTCGAGCTGTTCGAAGGTGGTGCAACCGGGCTTGTCCGACATGACGTCCTTGCCGGCTTCCATGGCGGCGATAGCGAGATCGGCGCGCTTGGAGGGAATGTCGGCGATCACGACGAGATCGACAGTGCCGTCAGCCAGCAGCGCCTCTTTCGATGCTGCGCGCGGCACATTCGGGAAGCGCTTGACGAAGCCCTCCACGACATCGGGCTCGCCTTCTGTCCACCAGCCGGCAAATTCGGCGCCGGCATCCAGCAGGTTCTGGGCCATGCCGAAAATATGCCGATGCTCAATACCAAGAGCGACGAACTTGATTGCTTTACTCATCCTGCAGTTCCACTTCCTTGCCGGTGTCGGCCGAGTTGATGATCGCGTCGATCAATCTGTGAGACAAAAGAGCCGCTTCGCCGGTGACGACCGGCGGGCGTCCTGAAGAGATGGCGTCTGCGAAATCATCGAAAACGCCCTGATGCCATTCATGCGTGAAAGCCATGGGGTCGGCGCCGCCGCCCGTGCCAGCGGCCGCGCCGCCAAAAGTCTCCTGCCGGCCATCGCGCCAGTCGACATGCAGCAGGCCGGAGGCGAGCCGCAGGCTGGCATTGTCGAAATGCAGGAGGATCGATTCCGCAGCCCCGGGGAAGCTTGCGGTGCTTGCCACCAGCGAACCGACAGCGCCATTCCTGAAACGCAGGCCCGCAGACACGTAATCTTCGGTTTCCATGCGGTGGAAACGCGTCGTTGCAGCCATCGCCTGAACACGGGCGACCGGCCCCGTCAGGCTCAAGGCCAGATCAATCGTATGGATTGCCTGGGAGATCAGTACGCCGCCGCCATCGCGCGCCAGCGTGCCGCGACCCGGTTCGTCGTAATAGGATTGCGCGCGCCACCAGGGCACCGAGATTTCGCAGAGGCCGAGCATCCCGAGCGTTCCGCCATCCACAAGCTCGCGCGCTTTTTGCGATGCGGCCCGCATGCGGTGCTGGAAGATGATGCCGAGCGCGACACCCGCGTCACGACACAGGGCGACGAGACCCTCGGCTTCCCGCGTATTGCGAGCGACCGGCTTCTCCATCAGGATGTGTTTGCCAGCCTGCGCCAGTTTTCCGACAATATCGATGCGGGCATTGGGCGGCGTGGCGATAATGGCGAAATCGACATCCGCATCGCGCGCCGCTTCGTCGACGGAGGAATAAACCGCCACCGCGTATCCGGTATGTTTCGACGCCTCGGCAGCCAGCGCCTTGGCGCGGCCGGAACCGCCATCGACGATGCCCTTCAGGCGAATTTTTTCCGGGCTTGCCGCGCAGGCAAGCACATGCGTCTTCGCCACCATTCCGGCGCCAACGATGACACAGGTCTTGATATTTTGCATTTCGGGAGCCTCCTTCCCAATGCGCGATCATTTGCATACCGGTATGCCGGTTGTCAACAGACTTGTGTTCCGGTATACCGGTTATGAGAACAGTGGAGGGTACATGCCGAAAATTCCTGTAACAGGCGTGCCGACGATGGAGCGGCTGGACCTCAACCGTCCGGTCGTGGACCAGATTTACTCCGCGCTGAAATCAGCCATCCTCTCGCGGGAGCTTTTTCCCGGGCAAGCCGTCTCTGAAAACGAGATCGGACAGTCGTTCAATTCGAGCCGAACGCCGGTACGCGAGGCGCTGAGCCGCCTGCGCGACGACGGCCTGATCGTCACGCTGCCAAGCCGTGGAACCTATGTCTCGCGACTATCGGAAAAGAACATCCGTAGCGCGCAATTCATCCGCGAGGCGCTTGAAGTGGCCGCAGTGCGCAGGCTTTGCCAGATTGGCCTGGCGCCGGAGGCCGAGCAGGAGATCGAGCATGCGCTGAATGGCCAGCGGGCGGCGATGCGCAACGGCGACAGAAAAGCTTTCCGCATCCATGACGACCAGTTTCACAGCGCGCTTGCCGCCGCAACGGGCCTCGAAAGGCTGGAATCTCTGTTGATCCGCGAGAAGGCGGGGCTGGATCGTTTGCGCGCCCTGGCCATCACCGATGAGGCGCATATGGCGCGGCTGCTTTCCGAACATGAGGCGGTATACGACGCAATCAGGGCGGGTGACGACGCCCGCGCGACGGATTGTCTGCAAAAGCACCTGAGACGCGTCCTAGGCATTCTCTCACAAGTTTTCGAGAACCATCAGGACTACTTCGAATAATTCCGCAGCATTTTTTTCAACGGTTCGAGCATCATGAATACGGCAAACCCCGGACACACGCTTGCCATGTCGCAGGCGGAACTTCTTTGCGACACGATGAGCACACTTGCGGAATCTCCTGTTTGGGACGAGCGGCGACAGGTGCTTTTCTGGTGCGATATTCTCGGCGGGACGGTGCGGTCCGCAGCGCTCGAGCCCGGGCGTTATCGCGAATGGTCGTTCCCCCACACCGTATCGAGCCTTGGACTTTGTCAGAACGGCGATCTCGTCGTCGCCTGCGGCATGGATGTTATCATTCTCAATCCTGATAGCGGCGAAACGCGCCTCCTCCATTCCATTCCTGCGCCCAAAGGCATCCCCTGCCGGCTGAACGACGGGCGGATCGGCCCCGACGGCGCTTTCTGGGTGGGAACCATGCACAATGTCCCGCTCCCGGACATGGAGCCCCATGGCGAACTTTGGCGGATCACCGAAAAGAACGCCGAGCGTATTCAGACGGGGCTGACATGCCCGAACGGGCTCGCCTTCTCCGAGGACGGATCGATCATGTGGCAGAGCGATTCCGTTCAGAAATGGATACGTCGGCGAAATTTCGACAGCCGGAACGGCAGCTTCGATGAGGGCGTGCTGGTGGCCCAGATGACGGAAGAGACTGGAAGGCCCGATGGCGGCTGCCTCGATAGCAGCGGCAACTATTACAGCGCAGGCGTGTCGGCCGGCCTGCTCAACGTTTTCACGCCCGACGGCGCGTTGGCGGACGTGATAGCAGCCCCAGTGCCCCACCCCACGATGTTCTGCTTCGGGGGCACGGATTTCAGTACTCTTTTCCTGACATCCCACCGCCACAACATGTCCGAGGACCGACTGCACAAAGCGCCATTTTCAGGTGGCGTCTGGGCGATCCCCACTCAGACGAAAGGGTTTGCCGGCTTCCGCTTTGGCGACGGTAGGTAACGTCCGGAAGCCGGGTTCCGAACCCTATTCCTCCCGGAAGGCGCGACTGATCTGGTCGGTCAGCGGTTTGGCGATATAGGACAGCGCCGTTCTTTCGCTGGTCTGAATGAAGGCCTCGGCCGGCATGCCCGGCACCAGCGGCGCATTGTTCAGCTTCCGCCGCTCGGAGACCGGTACGGAAATCCGCGCCAGATAATAGGAGAGACCGCTGCGCTGATCGGTGGTGATATCCGCCGCGATGCGGTTGACATGGCCTTCCAGTTCCGGCGTGACGCGCTGGTTGAATGCGGTCATGCGCAGCATCGCCTTTTGCCCCAATTGAAGCTGATCGATATCCTTGGGCACGATCTGCACCTCCAGCGCCAGCTCGTCTCCGTCAGGCACGATGAGCATGATCGGATCCGCCGGCGTCACCACGCCGCCCACGGTGTGCACGGCCATTTCATGCACCACGCCTGATTGCGGCGCGACAATGTCGATGCGTTTCAGTTGGTCTTCGGCCGCAACCTTGCGCTCGACGAATTCGCCCATCTGGGCCTGTATCTCGCGCAGTTCCCGCCCGACCTCGGTGCGCAATTCCTGATCGATCTGCAGGATTTGCAGCCTGGTTTCGGTGATGCGCCCCGCCGTCTGCGCCTGATAGGCGATTTTCTCGCCGCGCTCACCGCCGAATGTCGCGGCCTGCGTCTGCAGGCTGTTCAGCCGCTGCACGGACACGACACCCTGTTCAAGCAGGGATTTCTGCGAGGTGATTTCAGCCTCCAGCACGGCAAGGCCGTTATCATAGGCGACTTCCTGCGCCTTCAGCCCTTCGATCTCATGTTCGAACTGGGTGATACGCTCGGAAAGCTGTGCTTTGCGCCCTTGGCGATAGGATTTGCGGAATTCGAACAGCTTGGTCTCGCTGCGCATGGCGGAGGCGACATCGGCATCGTCTTTTCGCGCCATCAACGCCTGCGGAAAGACGAGTTCCGGCAGATCGTCGCGCTCGGCCTCCAGCCTTGCCATGCGCGCATTCAGCTCATCCAGACGCTTGGTCACGATGGCGAGATTGGCGCGGGTCTGGGTCGCATCAAGGCGCATGACCACATCGCCGGCCTTCACTCTATCGCCTTCGTTCACCAGAATTTCGCCGACGACACCGCCGCTCGGATGCTGCACCTTCTTCGTGTAGGAATCCACCACCAGATGACCGGAGGCGACAACCGCGCCAGCAAGATTGGTCGTAGCAGCCCATCCGCCGACACCGGCCAGCAGCGCTACGCCCGCAGCAAGGCCGGCAACGAGATGTTTGCGGATGGAGCGGGACACATGGCTGCGCCGGTCAATGTTTGACATCTGCATCTCCTTCCTGGCTGTTCTCTTCACGGACGTCTTCCAGCACCAGCGCGTGAGGCTGGGTATTGGCGACGACGCGCAGCGGCGAGATGGTCTGGGCGGATGCGGTAAATCCCTTGCCCGACTGCGCCTGCGGAACGCGCAGGACTTTCGACAACACCTCATCTCGCGGGCCGAAGGCCTTCATCCTCCCCTCTTCCATCATCAGAATGAAATCGACAGCGCCGATGGCGCTCGGCCGGTGGGCGACGACGACGGCAATCCCGCTCCGCGCCTTGACCGAGGAAATCGCCTTGACCACGGCGGCTTCGCCTTCCGCATCGAGATTGGCGTTGGGTTCGTCCAGCACCACGATGAAGGGATCGCCGTATAGCGCGCGGGCAAGGCCGATGCGCTGGCGCTGCCCGGCGGAAAGCGCCGAACCCGCCTCGCCGATATCGCTGTCATAACCCTTTTCGAAACGCAGGATCAGCTCATGCGCGCCCGCAGCCCTGGCCGCCGCGATGATGGCGTCAGGATCGGGATTATCCTCGAAACGGGAGATATTCTCGCCGATCGTGCCATCGAATAACTCAACGCCCTGCGGCAGATAACCGATATGGCGGCCCAGCGCCTCACGGTCCCACTGCTCGAAACTTGCACCGTCCAGCCGTACCTTGCCGGCCGCAGGCATCCAAGCGCCGGTGAGAATGCGCGACAGGGTGGATTTGCCCGAGCCGGAGGGGCCGATAACGCCGAGCGCGTTTCCAGCGGTCACGATGAAGCCAAGTCCGGTGACGGTTGGTTTTCTTTCTCCCGGCGGAACGATGGTGACGTTTTCGACCCGCAAATCCTTTTCAGGCCTCGGCAGGGCCATGGCGGCGGCATTGGCCGGCATCTGTGCAAAAAGCTCCCTCAGCCGCGCCCAGCTCTGCCGGGCGGCCACGAAGGACTTCCAGTTGGAAATGGTAAGATCGACGGGTGCCAGCGCCCGGCCCATCATGATCGAACTGGCGATCATCACGCCGCCCGAAGCTTCCTGATTGATGACGAGCCACGCGCCGACCGCCAGAATTGCCGATTGCAGCACGACCCGCAAAGACTTCGCGATGTTGCCAAGACCGCCGGCCACATCGCCCGCCTTGCGATTGGCGGCGAGATAGGCCTCGTTGGAATTCTGCCAGCGTTTTCCGAGCCGACCGCCCAGCCCCATGGCCTGCACGACTTCGGCATTGCGGCGCGAAGCCTCCAGTTGCCGGTTGCGGGCCATATTCTCGACCATGGTGTCGCGGATCGGCTTCTGCGAAAAGATGTTGGTCAGGATTGTGAGGGAGACAAGCAATATCGCGCCGGCAAGCGCCGTCACACCGATCCAGAAATGAAACAGAAAACATATGCCGAGATAAAGCGGCATCCACGGCAGATCGAAAAAGGCCGTCGGCCCCGTGCCGGAGAGAAAACCGCGCACATTATCGAGATCGCGCAGCGGCTGCAGACCGTCCCCCGGCATGCGGTTGACAAGCGGCAGGCGCACCACCGCATCATGCACCTTACCGGAATAACGCAAGTCGAAATCTTCACCGATACGGATCAGAACGCGAGCGCGGATGATATCGAGCAGGCACTGGAAGCCGTAAAGGCCAAGCGCGAGAATGGCGAGCCCGACCAGCGTCGGCAGGCTGCCGCTGGCCAGAACCCGGTCATAAACCTGGAGCATGAAGAGCGGCGAAGTGAGCGCGAGTATATTGACCACGCCGCTGACGAGCGCAAGGCCGAGAAACGTGCTTTTAAGGGGCGAAACAACCGCCGCAGTGAGGGACTGCGGCGGCGTCTGCTGGTGGTTTTGAAAGCCCACAGCCTGATTTTCCTTTACGCGGCAAGCGCCGATGCGCTGGCGAAAATGAAGTCCGACGCGTCGAGCACATTTGCATCGACACCATTCAGTGTGACGGAGACGGACGTGTCTGTGGCCGAAAGGATAACGGCATTTCCGTTATCATTATACCACAACAAATCGTCCACCGAAGTTGCGCCCCAGGCGGAGACATCGAGCGTATCGGTACCGTCCTGATAGCCGTAGGTTCCGGTCGGGCCGGCCGCTACGACGTCGTTGCCGCCGGAAAATACGAAGGTGTCTGCGCCGGCAAAGCCGGTCAGGGTGTTGGAGGCAGCCGTGTCCTCGATCACCGTGCCGGTGGCTGCAAAGTAATCATAGAAGCCGGCCAGCGAACCGAAGCGGGCAAGCTGGTAGACGGCGAGATCGAGAAGATCGCGAGCGCCGGCAAGCGAATAGGCGCTGTCGGGATCGATCAGCAGTTCCTGCTGGCTGACGGCGATGCCGCTGGTGGACTGGCTGTAGCCGGCGCCCAGAACGATGCTGTCGACCGAACCCGTCAGGTTGCCCTGGGAGTACTGCAAAGCGCCGCTCATGACGATGCCCTTGCCGCCGGAACTGCCATCGCCCCACGCCTCATAGGTCGTGTTCGGATCGATGGTGGTGGTGGCGAGAGAGCTGGTCTGAGCGTCGTAGAACGCACCATAGGTCGAACCGAAACCGCTCGTCCAACCGTTGAGGTAGCCGATCAGATCGGAGGAAGACTGCGTCAGTTGAATTGTGGTAGCCATAGGTGTACTCCTTTGCTGGCCAATAGGGATACCTTGGTCATGTGACGAAGGCGTTTCATCTCCGGGACGGGCTGCAACCCCAACCCGGAGAATTTCTTCCACGGTTCAGAACTTCACGTTCATCGTCGCGATAAAGGTGCGACCCGGGGCCGAGTAGGCGCTTGCCGCCGGGATGTATTTGCGGTCCGTCAGGTTGTTGACAGCGAAGCGGAGCGTGGCCTTGTCGTTGAAGGCATAGGAACCGTAGAGGTCCACCGTGGTATAGGGATCGGTCACCTCCCGCAGATTGCCTTCCGTATCCAGTGTGCGCGACTGTGTCGGCGTGACATGGTTGAGCCTTGCGCCCAGCGAGAATTTCTCATCGAAGAAACGCATGCCGCCATCGAGCGTCAGCTTCACCTTGGGCGCGACATCGCCCGGCCAAGCGACGATTTCGCCCGTCGTGGTGGTCGTGCCGTTGGAAAAAACCTGCGTCTTTTCGGGCCATTCCGTCTTCAGAAGCGTCGCCGAGCCGCCGAGCCAGAAATTGCGGGCATCGTAATTGCCCTCGAATTCAAGCCCGCGCATATAGGTCGTGCCGTCCAGATTGACGAAGCTGGTATAGGTGCGGTCGAGAACCTGATCGGTGACGAGATAACCGAGCGCGATATAGTCCTTCACCTCGCGACGAAAGGCGGCCATTTTGATGCGAATGGAATCGTCGTCCAGCAGCACGCCGTCGAAGCTCACATTCGCGCCGATTTCATAGGTCGTCGCCTTTTCGGCGCGCAGAGCCTGATTGGGAGCGTATTCGTATCCGGCGCTATCGCCCGGACGCGCACCGGCAAAAAACGCCTCGAGAATTGTCGGCGGACGCAGGCTCTGGGAATAGCTCACATAGGGGCGGAACCAGTCGACGGGTTTCAGCTCGATGGTGGCCGAGGGCAGCCAGGCGCTGTAGGTGCGATCGATATCGACTTCATGCGAGGGATATTCGGTGACCGGCGTATTGGTGGTTATACCGGTGCCCGGCATACAGTTGGCCGATGTCCGCGGCCAGATGCTGACGAGAAAAATACTATAACGGGATGCCCATATGGGGGAGTTTGCAGGCAGAAAGACCCGATTGAAGTATTCCAGGGCCGTATAGTGATTGCGAACAAGGTCGCAAGGCACACTTGTCGTTACTATCGATTCCTTGACACTATAATAGGTCGCAGATCCCTTGAGACGCGACCAGTCGTAACGCACGCCGCCACTCAGCGTGATCCAATCGGCCGGCTCAAGCTCACCATTCAGGAACAGGCTGGCGACATCGCGTCGCCCTGCAGGGCTGAAGGACGTGTAGCTGCTGGCGAAAGAAGGATTTTCGGCGATTTTGGCACTTGTCGCAACGGACGTGGCGATGTCCCGGAAGGCTTCCGCTCCGTAGTTCAGGCTGAGCGCGCCCGCCGCCGTATCAAAGCGACTGGTATTTTCCAGGCTGCCGCCGAAGCTGCGCAGGCCCATGTCAAGGTTCGTCTCCACCGCATACTTGCGCGCCGCACGCAGTTCATGCGTCATATTATCGTTCAGCCACAGCGACGACTTGAAGTCGATGAGTTCGCTCTCCGGGTCCCAGTCAAGCTTCGCGACGACGCTGTCGTTTCGCACGCTTTCCCGGTCGATCACCTCAGATGCGCCCTGAACGAAGTCATTCTCCTGATGCATCCAGGAGAGCGAAGCCTTCACGTCGCCAAATTCGCCTTCGCCCTTGAAGAAGGTGGACCAGCCGTCGCGGCCGAGAAGGTCCTTCATTGTCAGCGCGGTGCTGCGGGCCTCGCCTTTTGTGCCGATCTTGTATTCATCCATGATCGTGCGGCTGTAGCCGGCGACAAAGGAGAGAGCACCATCAGGCGAGCGAACGGCGCCGAGAACCGAGCCCTGAAAATCATAACCATTGGTGCCGCGGGAAACATTCACTTCCCCGCCCTTGTTTTCACCCTCGGCGATGAGATCGTCGGCGCTGACGGTTCGGAACTCGACCTTGCCGCCCAGAGAGCCCGCATTACCCGACCGCGCATTGGTTATTTTCTCGATCTCGACGGCACGGATGAAAGCGACATCCACATAGCCCTGCCCGGCACTCGCAGTATAGCTTGCGGTGCCGCCGAAGGTCGCACCACGCTGCGCATTCTGCCGGGCCCCGTCGATTGAGACAACCACGCGGCCGCTTTCCTGCAAACCCCGCACATTGGGCGAAACGGTTGGGAAGCTGCCGTTGCCCTCGCCGGCATAAACACCGGAAACCCGGTTGAAAACATCGCGCGTATTGCGCACGCCGGCCGACTGGATCGCCTCGCGGCCGACCACGCTGACACTGGCGGGCGTTTCATAAACCCAGTCGGGCGTCCCCTGATAACCGGAACCGGCAATGGAGTTGCGCCCGGTCTTGCCGGTCAGGGTAATGGTTTCCAGAACCGTAGTGCCCTCCGCCGCGGAAAGATCGACGGTCGATTGCCCCGTGCCGATGACGACGGTTCTGCCATTGCCGGCGATACGGAAATTGACGCCCGTTCCCGCCAACAGCCGTGACAGCGCCTCCCGCACCGTGAAACTGCCGGTGACGGCATTGGTGCGCACATTGCCCGCCGCCGGCGTGGCAAGCGTGACCTGAAGGCCGGATTGCCGCCCGAAAGCACCCACGACCGACGACAGCGACTGGGCGGGAATATTGAATGGCCTCGTCGCCCCCTGCTCGCCGCCTGGACGCTGGGAATTGGTGGCGCCAGCTCCGGTCTGGGCCAGAACGGGCGTCGCGAATGAAACAATGACCGCCGTTGTCGCCAGCAGCACGGCCCTGCGAGCCCGCTTTGCTGCTTTTTCCCCTGAACCGGTCTTGCATGTCTGGAGGCGCATATTGCTTTCGTCTTCCTGTCTTTCGCTCCGGATATATCTTGACCGGATTACTCAACAAAAAGACGATTGCCTCGTCGATTTTTTTCAGGATTTCGGAAGGAATTTTATAAATAACTGAAAATAAATATGATTTTTTGTTTTGGAATGTTTCAGAAACGGGTGATGATGCGGGCACTGTCCCCAATCGCATGCACCTTGCCCTTATAGGGTTCCACCAGGGCTTCCAGCGCGCGATCCGGGTCGCGCAGATCGTAAAACCCTGTCACTCTCTGCTCGGCAAGTCGCTTGTCGGCCATGGTAAGCCACGCCGGATGGTAGCGCTGGATCTGCTCCACGACCGAGCCTATCGTCGAATCGACCACATAGAGTTCGCCGTTGCGCCAGCCGCCAATATCCTCGACGGAAACGGTCTCTTTGCGGATCGCGCCGGAAGCGTCGACGATCAGCATCTCGCCCGGCACGAGCCGCGTTGGCGGCGCATTACGGAAGGACGCCTCCACGGAACCGTGCGCCAGCGCCACCTGGGTTACTCCATCCGTCAGGTCGACGTCGAAAGCCGTGCCCAGCACCTGAACGGTAAGGTTTTTTGCCTTCACGACGAAGGGACGCGTTTTATCCGGCACCACGTCGAAAAAAGCTTCCCCCTTCAACACCGTGACATTGCGACGGCCATCCGTGAAATCCGCTGAAAGCGCACTCGCGGCGGCGAGCTGCACTTTGCTGCCGTCTTCGAGGGTGATCGTGCGGCTTTCAGCAGTGGTGGTCTGATAGTCAGCCTGCAAGCGAACGAAAAATGCCGGAACGAACAGCACCGCAAGACAGAGGGAGGCCGCCGCCACGGCCGCGCCGGCATAGCGCCGCCCGGACCAGCGCCGCCGCTGCGGCTTTATCGCGGCCTTGCCCGGCAGATGCGGGGCATCTTCCCAGAGGCTCTTGAATTCCGGCTCCACCAGTCCGAGGTTTCGCCACGTCCTGCATGTTCGTTCCCAGGCGAGACGGTTTGCCGGCTCTGCCCCCAGCCATTGCTCAAATTCCGCCTTCAGCCGCGATTCCGCCGAGCCGGACTGCAAACGCAGCAACCAGTCGGCCGCCTCTTCCGCCTTACCGGCCGGCAATTCAGTTTTTTTCTCTGGATCAATGGTCATTGAACCGGGCCAGTTCCTTTGGGGCGCGCAGCAGGAGCGTCGTCTTCTGCATTTTTATAAAGACGTTTAACGAAGAGATTTTTTTCACAAGGTGGGACAATCGGGACTATTTACTTCATTTCTCTGGTGATCGCGGCAATGCTGCCCTTGATCAGACGGTGTGCGCTGGCCACGGATACGCCAAGGTGACGCGCAATCTCCTCCATATTGTAACCACCGAATCTGTGCATTTCCAACGCCACTCTTGCCTGAACCGGCAGGCCGGCCAAAACAGTCCGCATCTGGCGGACTTCATCGCAGAAAAGGGCGTGTTCCTCCGGCGTGCCATTGTCCTGCGGCACACCCCAGAACGGCGTATCGTCCGGCCGTTCGCGAATGTCCTGGCGGCTGCGCCGGCGATTGTCGAGGGCAAGATTGCGAACGATACGAAAGAGATAGGATTTGAGATTGGCGGGATTACCGGAGGCCTCGGGAACGAATTTCAGGAACGCTTCCTGAACCACGTCCTCCGCATCCGCCCGCGACCCCAATATGACGGTGGCGTATTTGATCAGGTCGACCCTATGCGCGACGTAAGCGTTATAACGCTTGTCATCTTCCCGTATGCCCATGTCTCAACCGAGAGAAATTTGAGGGGATCGACGAAACCTGCCGTCCGCCGAGTGGCCGCGCAGTTTTGCCGTTCAAAGCTCTAGCATTCAAACCATGGCTCGAACAGATATTTCATGACTATTATCATCAAGAATTTGTGCAGGCCGCATCGAGCGGACCCGGCAGCAAGGGCGGCCGGGCTTTGACCTGTCAGATGGCCCCGTCGACGATAACCATCGGCCTACCCTGCGAGCAGGGCTCGATACGCGCATCGATGCGATAGATATCGCGCAGCATCTCCGGGGTTATAACCGCCTCCGTGCTGCCGCTCACCACCATTTCACCGCGCGCGATCACCATCGTATTTTCGCAATAACGAAGTGCATGGTTGAGGTCATGCAGGGCGATCAGCACGATCATGCCGGTCTTCTGCGCCAGATCGGTGACGAAACCCAGGACCTCGATCTGCCGGTGAAGATCGAGCGCAGAGGTCGGCTCGTCCATCAGCAGCACTTCCGGCTTGCGCGCCAGCGCCTGCGCCAGCGACACAAGCTGTCGCTGGCCCCCGGACAATTCGCCAAGCCCGCGGAAGGCCAGATCGTGGATTTTCAGCGCCTTGAGAATGGCGTCGATCTCGAACAGCTCATCGTCGTGAACCCGCCAGCCGCCGCCCTGCTTGGCGGAAAGAAGTATGGATTCATAGACCGTCAGCACGGCGTTGGCGCCGGTATCCTGCGGCATATAGCAGATGGCGCGGTTGCCGCGCGCCGTGTCCGACAATTCGACCAGACCCGGACCGGAAATCAGGCTGGCGATGCGCTTGAAGAGCGTGGACTTGCCGGCCGCGTTCGGGCCGATCACGGCCGTAACACTGCCGCTTTGCAGCGTATCGATGCCAACCTTGGAGAGTACCGTGATGCGCCCATAGGCGGCGCCGACATCTTTCAGTGCGAGCGCTACCATGCGCGTCTCCTGTTACCGAAAATGAGCGCGAAGAAGAATGGAACGCCGACAAGCGCCGTGATGACGCCGATCGGCAGGATCGCGCCGGGAATGAGGATTTTACTGATGACCGAGGTAGCCGACAGAAGCAGAGCCCCGCAGATGATAGAACCGGGCAGGAAGAAGCGTTGGTCCTCACCGACAACCATGCGGGCGATATGCGGACCGACCAGCCCGACGAAGCCGATGGTGCCGACAAAAGAAACAGGAATCGCCGCCAGAAGACTGACCGTCAGCATGGTCGACAACCGCAGACGGCGCACATTGATGCCCATGCTGGCCGCCTTGTCATCGCCGCGCCTCAGCGCCGTCAACGCCCAGGCATTGCGCATGAACAGCGGCACGGTGACGAGGAGAATGGCGCCGGTGATGTAAACCTTTTCCCAAGTCGCTTTCGTAAGGCTGCCCATTGTCCAAAACACGACGGCAGCGAGCGCCTGTTCGGACGCCAGATATTCGAGCAGGGACAGCGCCGCATTAAAGGTGAAAACCAGCGCGATGCCGAGCAGAACGATGGTTTCCACCGTTACGCCGCGCATCGTTGAGGCGAAATGAATGAAGAGAGCCGCAATCATCGCCATAATGAAGGCGTTGATGGGCACCATATACTGCACGGCTCCCGGAAAGATCGCCACGCCGCCGACAAGCGCCAACGCCGCGCCGAAGCTTGCGGCGGCGGAAATGCCGAGTGTGAAAGGGCTTGCAAGCGGGTTGGACAGAATTGTCTGCATTTGTGCGCCGGCAACAGAAAGCGACGCTCCGACAGTAACCGCCATCAGCGCGATCGGCATGCGAATGTCCCAGATCACCACCCGAAGCTGGTTACCGACCGCCGCCGGGTCGGCAATGGTCGCCAGAACCTCTGATAGCGTGTAGCGGGCCGGGCCGAGCGCCATGTCTGCGGCCAGGCTGAAGCACAGCGCGATAAAAAGTCCGAAAAGGATAATGATCCTGCGCGCGGCAAGAGCGCGATATTGATCGCGCCCACTCATGCCAACTGCGCTTTCATTCAGCGACGTCATTGGTTCAAACCTTTGTCGAGCGAGGCGAAATAGCCCGGCTTGTAGGTGATGGGGAGGAATTTGCGGTGAAACTCCTCAAAATTCCTTTCCGGATCGAGATCGGCGAAGAGATCGGGATGAAACCACTTGGCGAATTGCTGGATCGGGAAGAATTCGTAGGGCGCGCCATAGAACTGGTGCCAGACGGCATGGACATTGCCTTCCTTCACGGCCTTCAACTCCGGAAACGGCGTGCGCTTCATCAGGTTGGCAAGTCTCTCACGGGAGAGAACCATATCTGCACCGCGTCCGACCGGAACGAACTGGTTGATGTCGGATTCGGCTGCCCAGTTGGAGCCGGTGACGATGACCTGGTCGGGATCGGCAATCACGAGCTGTTCGGGATTGAGGTCGCCGAACGTCGTCTTGATGATGCCGTCGGCAATGTTTTGGCCGCCGGCGAGATCGACCATCGCGCCGAAATTGACCGGTCCGAAAGTGCGGCAGCAATTGTTTTCGCCGGAAATGCCGGGGGCGCGTTCAATGAAGACGTTCGGGCGTTTCAGGTCCTTGACGCTGGCGAGCCGGTCGGTCACGCGGGCGATTTCGGCGCGGCGATAGGCGATGAATTCCTTCGCACGCTCTTCGGCGCCGAACAGTTTGCCGAGAATTTCAACCGAGGCTTCGCTGTTCTTTTCAGGATCGATGCGGAAATCGAGATAGATGACCTTGATACCGGCGGCGGCGGCCTTGTCTTCAAAACCGCTTTCCTTCGCGGACTTCTCAGCCTCCAGATTGAGGGTGATCACATCTGGCGAAAGGGTGATGGCGGTTTCGAGGCTGAAATCGCCCTGCGGCACATAGCCGAAACGCGGCAGTTTCTCGATCTGCGGAAAACGCTCGACATAAGCGGCATAGCTGTCGGGATCCTTCTTGAGAAGATCGTCACGCCAGCCGACGATGGTATCGAAGGTCTTGTCGCCCTTGAGCGCAGCGATCACATGCACCTGGCGGGCCTCACCGACGATGATGCGCTTGGCTGGCAGGTCCAGCTCGACCTTGCGCCCGGCGACGTCGGTAATCTCCCCGGCATGTGCCGTCATGGCGAGAAGGGAAAATGCCAGCACCGCAAGATGCCTGAGAGCGTTGAGCCGCATGAGAAATCCTCACTGAGTTCCTAAGCAGAACGATGAAGCCGCAGCGCTGCGGCTTCATCCATCGATCGGACGGCGCTCCCCTTCACCGTCCCTGAATTACTTCCCGTCCTTCAGCGACACGAAGTAGCCGGGCTTGTAGTCAAGCGGCAGGAAGCGCGCATGCAGCTCCTTGAAGGTGGCCTCGGGGTCGAGGTCCTTGAAGAGATCCGGATGCAGCCATTTGGCAATTTCCTGAATGGCCACGAACTGATAGGGATTGTTGTAGAACTGATGCCAGATGGCGTGGACATTGCCGTCCTTCACCGCCTGCACGCCGGTGAAAGCCGGACGCTTGGTCAGGTTTTCAAGCTTGCGATGGGCTTCCTTCAGATCCGCGCCATAACCGACGCCGACCCAGTTGCCGCCCGGAACATAACCGTTCCAGTTGCCGCCGGTGATGATGATCTGTTCTGGATTGGAGGCGATGATCTGTTCCGGGTTGACGGTGCCGAAGGTGCCGGGAATGATGTCCTTGGCCATGTTGATGCCGCCGGCAAGCTCCACCATCTTGCCGAAATTCTCGTTGCCGAAAGACATGCAGCAATCGTCGGAGTAACCGCCGGCGCGCTCCATGAACACGACGGGCTTCTTCGGATTGACCTTTTCCAGCGTATCTGTGACCTTGGCGATGGAGTCGGCGCGGAACTTGATGAAGTCCTCGGCGATCTTTTCCTTGCCCGTCAGCTGGCCCATGAGGCGCATGCTCGGCTCGGTATTTTCCATCGGCTTTTCGCGGAAGTCGACGTAGACCAGCGGAATGCCGACCTTGGCGAGCTTCTCGATATAGCCCGCTTCTTCGGTCGCCGTCTTGGCGTCGATGTTCATCAGGATCACGTCAGGCTTCAGTGCGACAGCCTGTTCTATGTCGAAGGTGCCGTCTTTCATGCCGCCGAAAGTCGGCAGCTTGGCAATCTCGGGATATTTCGCGAGATAGGCTGCATAGGTTTCCGGGTCGGCTTTCGCCAGGTCGTCGCGCCAGCCAACGACGTGCTGGAAAGGATTTTCCTTGTCGAGCGCAGCCAGGAAATAGATTTGACGGCCTTCGCCGAGGATCACATGCGAAACGGGCACATTGACTTCGACATCGCGGCCCGTCACATCCTTGACGGTGACCTTTTCGGCGAAAGCCGGCCATGCGACGGATACGAGAAGGCCAAGGGCAAGTGCCGCGGATTTGGCTGAAATGCGCATCGGATATTGCTCTCCAGTGTTGACTGGCGCGGCTGTATTATTTTCTGACTGTACTAGTCAACATTTATGTTTTAGAGCCATTCTTAACTGACCGGTATATGAGTTTAAGGCCGATGATCGATACTACCCAATATGGCAAGAACGACAGTCTGAGAGACGAAATCAAATCCTATTGGTCCGGCCGCGCCGCGACTTTCGACCTTTCCCCCGGACATGAAATTTTCTCCCAAGACGAGCGCGAGGCCTGGCACGCGCTTATCTTGAAACATCTCGGCCACGGAGAAGGCCGCAAGGCGCTCGATCTTGCCAGCGGCACCGGCGTCATCTCGCACCTGATGGACGATCTCGGTTTTCAGGTCACCGGTATAGACTGGTCGGAGACGATGCTGGGGCTTGCCCGGGAAAAGGCAAAAAGCCGTGGGCGCAGCATCCGCTTTTTTGTCGGCGATGCCGAAAATACGATGGAGCCGGATGAAAGCGCCGACGTCATCATCACCCGCCATCTGGTCTGGACGCTGGTGGACCCGCAGGCAAGCTTTGCCGAATGGTTCCGTGTTCTGAAGCCCGGCGGGCGGCTTCTGATCGTCGACGGCGATTTCGTGAATACCGGCTGGCGCGAAAAGCTGGTGAAGAAACTGGCCACCGGCCTGGAGAGCATCGGCCTCGTCAAACCGGACCAGCCGCACAAGCCGGCGGACCCGGAAAATACCTTCAACAGCATTCTTTCCCGCGTTTATTTTTCGAAGGGCGCAAGGGCCGGCGATGTCGCGGCGCTGTTGCGTGCGGCTGGCTTCGAACCTGTTGCAATCGATCAGGAGCTTCAAGCCATTCACCGCGCCCAGGCGAAAAACTTCAGCCTGCTGAAAGGCATTCTGCGCGGGCTGCAGCACCGTTATGCGGTCTGCGCGGTGAAGCCGGGTGTTCCGTAAAGGGGTGAGGCGGTATACCTTTATTTTTCCGCCTGCTCGAAGAGGTCCTCGAACCTTGGCTTTGCCCGGACGGGCACGTCCACAGTCCGGTAGCTCTGCGGCAGGGTGGCCTCGCCGACCTTGATCAGCATGACCATGCCCATGCCATAATGCGGCGAGCATTTGATGCCGTAAAAGCCCGGTTTTTCAAAGACGGTCTCAAATTCGTCATTGATCCGGCTCTTGAAACCCTCGACACCTTCTGGAACCATGCCGTCAATGGTCGCGGCATTGTGGCTCTTGTGGGTCGGCACGAAGCGCACGCGGTCACCGGGGGCGATCTCGAGAAAATCGGGCTCGAACACCATCGGGCCTTTTTCGCCCCTGTTCATCATCTTCACCTCGAAGGCCTCGGCCAAAGCGTGAAGGGGAAACCCTGCGGCCGAAACGGCAATTGCGGCAGCGGCACAAAACCGTCTGGCCTTTGCAGCAGAGCTTGCGAACGTAATGACTGTCATCATCGTGCCAATACTTTCCTTGCATGCTCGGCCCGCCCATGGGCCGGCAAAAAACGAATATGGGAAAAGCCCCCCTCATCCGTGGTGACCACGCACTCCACCCCGAAGACGGCGGCTATTGTCGCCGGTGTCAGCACCTCGCGCGGCGGACCGACCGCGATCATCTCGCCCCGGTGCATGATGGCGACGCGGTCACAGAACATGGCGGCGTGATTGAGGTCGTGCAGCGCCGCTACAACGGTCAGGCCCTGTCGGCGCACCAGATCGAGCAGGCCGATCTGGTGACCTATGTCGAGATGGTTGGTCGGCTCGTCCAGAAGCAGGATATGCGGCTCCTGCGTCAACGCGCGGGCGATATGCAGGCGCTGCCGTTCGCCGCCGGAAAGATGGTGCCAGCTGCGCTCCGCCTTATCAGCCATATCCACATTGGCGAGTGCTGCGTCAACGATGGCGTCATCCTGCTGCGACCAGGCGGAAAGCGGCCCGAGGTAGGGCGTGCGCCCAAGCTCCACGGCCTGTCGTGCGGTGATGCGTTCGGTGGTTTCAGCCTGCTGCTCAACGAAGGCGAGCCGGCGGGCAAGGTCTCGCCGTCCCAGCGAGGCAAGCGGTTCATCTCCGAGCGTAACGTGACCCCGGCGCGGCTTGCGAATGCCTGCCAGCATGGAGAGCAGCGTGCTTTTACCGGAACCGTTCGGCCCGATGACACCGAGAAACTCACCGGAACCGACATCGAGTGAAACGCCGCGCACGATGTCGATATTGCCGGCATGGAAATGCAGGTCGTGGGCGGACAGTTTCATGAACGCCTCCTCTTCTGCCCGAGGATGAAGGCAAAGGCGGGCGCGCCGACGAGCGCGGTGATGACGCCGATGGGCAGCACCTGGCCCGGAATGACGATGCGAGAGAGAATATCCGCGACGATCATGAAAACCGCGCCGGTCAGCGCCGTCACCGGCAGCAAGATACCATGGCGAACGCCGACGAAGATGCGCGCAGCATGCGGAATGACGAGGCCCACGAAGCCGATGGAGCCGACCAGCGACACCATCGCAGCCGTCATGATCGCCGAAACCGAGATCAGCACGGTATAGACCCAGCGCACCGGAATGCCGAGCGAGGCTGCGGCCTGACCGCCGAAGGCGAAGGCATCGAGCGCCCGCGCGTACCAGAGACAAACGATAAGGCCCGCAAGGCTGACCGGTAGCGCCAGCCAGACATCCGGCCAGCGCACGCCGGAAAGATTGCCGAGCAGCCAGAACATGATACCGCGCGCCTGTTCGGCATTGGCGGATTTGGTGACGATGAAGGAGGTCATGGCGTTGAACAGCTGCGAACCGGCAACGCCCGCCAGAATGATGGCGCTGTTGCCATGCCCCGCCCGCACGGCCAGAAGGCTGACCAGCGAAAAAGCGACAAAAGCGCCGATGAGTGCGCCCGCCGGCATCGTCAGAAAGCCCGCGCCGAAGCCCAGAAGCGCCACGGCGACGGCACCGGTGGAGGCACCGGCAGAAATTCCGAGAATATAGGGATCGGCAAGCGGATTGCGTAAAAGAGATTGCAGCACTGCCCCGGCGAGCGCCAGCGACGCCCCGCAGCAGGCAGCAACAACGGCGCGGCTGAGGCGGTAACTCCAGACGATGCCTTCATCCAGCGGTTCAAGCGGATAACCCGCGTGGAAAACGCGGTTGGCAATCGTCTTTGCTACAACACCCAAAGGGATGGCAGTCTCGCCGATGGCCGCCCCGGCCATCAGCGCGACGAGCAGCAGGGCGAGCGCGGCAAATGCCAACCCCGCCCTACCAAGATGGGTGGTGAAACGGTTCACTTGGCGAGGCCAGCGGCCGAAATCGCCTCGGCCAGCGTTTCAATACCTTCGATGGTTCGAATGGTCGGGTTCATCGCCTGCGCATCCATCTCGAACACATGACCTTCCTTGACGGCGGGCATGATGCTGGCCACGGGATCGGTGGCGAGGAACTTCAACTTGACGGCGATGTCGTCGGCGGGGAAACGGCGGCGATCCATCTTGCCGGCGACGATGATCGACGGATTGGATTTGGCGATGGTTTCCCAGCCGACCGTCGGCCATTCTTCATCGCTTTCGATGACGTTCTTTAACCCCAGCGCGGACATGATGTAGCCGGGAGCGCCATTGCGACCTGCGACATAGGGATCGACATCCAGCTCGGCGCTCGAGAACCAGAAGACGGCGGAAAGCTTGCCATTGGCTGAGGCGATCTTGGCGCGGGCGGCTTCTTCACGCTTCTTCAGGTCGGCAACGACCTCTTCACCGCGGTCCTGCACGTCGAAGATTTTGGCGAGGTCGCGGACTTCCTGATAGATCAACTCCATGGTGAAGCCGGTGTTGCGCACACCATCACCGCCGCCGGAATTGTCCTTGCCGACGCAATCGGCAGGCGAGGTATAGACGGGAATACCGAGTTCGGCGAATTGCGCCGGCGTTCCGACAACACCCTCGGGACCGATCTGCCACTGGAACTGCGTCGTGACAAGGTCCGGCTTCTTGCCGACGACCGCCTCGAAGCTCGGATCATTATCGGCCAGTCGCTCGACCTTGGCATTGGCCTCCTCGTAGCCCTTCAGAACCGGACCAATCCACAGCGCCGTGCCGACGACCTTGTCCGCAACGCCAAGCAGGTAAAGAACCTCTGTCGTGCTCTGGCCAACGGAAACGGTGCGGGCGGGCGCCTGCTTGAAGGTGATCTCCTGACCGCAGCTGTTGATTGTCAGGGGATAGGTGGTTTCGGCGGCATTGGCGCCGACCACAGGCAAAACCGAAAGCACGGTGGCCAGAAAGCCGGCGTGAACCGGCAGGCGTCTAGAATGAAACATGTGTTCTCCAGTCGAAAGTAAAACTTATTCCAGAGCAGCAGGCGTCAGAACGCGCAGCAACAGCGGGACGTCTTGTACGGAGAACGGTAATAGGACGCAAACGAAATGTTATGAAATAACATTACAAAATCCTCCTCCGGGCTTCCCCGCCCGTAACGATGGTTCATATTTTGACGGCAGGTCTCCTGGCTCACGGATTTGCGTCTCTCATCTGCCTTCCCGCATTCCGAAAAATACAGTGGCATGACGCCTTGAAGCGTCACGGGGATGAACGACAATCCGCTTACAGTTGCGGGGGCAGCCACGGCATTGGGCGAAAAAGATCGCCCGCACCATGTTCCCTATTAATCCCTTCGCCTTTCGGCTGCAGGAACCGTCGCTTTCTCACATAAGGGGCAAGAAGCGGGGCGTCAATTGCGATAGTGCCGCACCTCAGCACAAAGACGGGCCTGCCAGGGCGAAAATCATTGCGGAACCGCAGCCTGCCGGTTGCGGCGCGCCTTTCGACATGGTGGTGAGCGTTTCGATCACCACCAGCCCGGATTGCGCCAGGAAGTCGGTCAGAAGACCGCTGTCACGCACGGCATCAAGACGGACAAGCTGACCGTCCAAATCGGAAAAATGCCGCCTGACCAGCACGATGGCCGCCGTCTCGTCGCCCGCAACGACCGGGCCGACAATATGGCCCCGCCCCGCTGCGCGTCGCAATGCAAATGCCTCAAGACGATCCGCCTCAAACAGGCCATAACCCTCGTCTTCCCGCAGGAGACGCTGCAGGACGCGCCGGCGCGAGACACCGAAAGCCGCCTCATCCAGATCCGCAACAGCGGACAAATGGTCCTCCGTAAGTGGCTCGATCCTCTGTTTCCTTCCGAGCGCCGGCATCTCGGCAAGGCAGCGCGCCTTGCCCCGAAGGAGATGTACTTGTTCCGTCTCTCCGGCAAAACCCAGCCCGGCAAACAACCGCCTCGACTCGTCCGTGGCGTTGAGCCTCAGGGATATGGCAGGGAATTTCGCCAGAAGCCGCCGCACCAGCCACGGTGCCACACCCTGCCCCTGAAGGCGCGGCGAAACGATGACCATGCCGAGCGTCGCAAAACCCTCATCATAGCGAAACAGCATCGCAGTTGCGACAACGCGGTCGATTTCGTCAAGCGCGGCAAGACCGACGCCACATTGACGCAGGAAACACCATTCATTCGCGTGATATCGCCACCCGACAGCCATGGAAAGCGCGTGCAGATGATCGGCCTCCACATCGGCGATATCCACGGTTCGCAACTCGAAACTATCGACCTTGAGCAGTTCCATGACAAACGGCTCTCATTTCCTCCGGCGCGGAACCTTGATCCCGGCAGCCCAGCCCACAACTTCCGAAGATAACCAGCCTTGCCGGCACGAATTTTCCGAAAGCACTGGAAGGACACAACAATCTACCGAAATCAACCGCATTTCAGCAGATAAACGCCATCAGCCACTTTAAGCTTTCGACGTTGAAACGACGGGGGCAGCCATGAACGCAATCGACATTCTGGAGCGTCTTGTCGGCTTCCCATCGGTCGTCGGAACCGCCAATGGCGATATCGCCGGATGGATCGCCGATTATCTGGAAAGCCACGGCGCGAAAGTATCGCTGCTTGCCGGCCCGGAGGGCGACCGCGCCAATCTCTTCGCGAGCTTCGGCCCGGCTGATGTCGCCGGATACATCCTATCCGGCCATATGGATGTGGTGCCTGCCGGTGAGCCGGAATGGTCCTCCGATCCTTTCACGCTGAGAGCCGAAGGCGAGCGTCTTTACGGGCGCGGAACCACGGACATGAAAGGTTTTCTGGCCACGGTTCTCGCCGCTGCACCGGCATTTTCGCGCATGGCGTTGAAGCGGCCCGTGCATATTGCCTTTTCCTATGACGAGGAGGCGGGCTGTCGCGGCGTGCCGCACATGATCGCCCGATTGCCGGAACTATGCGCAAAACCGGCGGGCGCGATCATCGGCGAACCGAGCAATCTGCGCGCCGTGCGCGCCCACAAGGGCAAGGCCGCTGCTCGCATCACCATTCGCGGCCGCTCCGGCCATTCCTCACGGCCGGATCAGGGCGTGAACGCCATTCATCTGATGACCGGCATCATGGCAAAGGCGGTCGAGACCGCACGGGCTCTCACGGAGGGGCCCTTCGAAGCGACGTTCGAGCCGCCCTATTCCTCCCTGCAGATCGGCACGGTGAAAGGCGGACAGGCGATCAATATCATCCCCGATCTCTGCGCCATCGAACTGGAAGCGCGGGCAATTGCCGGGGTATCGCCGGTGGCTCTGCTCCAGCCGGTGCGCGACGGCGTCGAAGCGCTTGCCGCCGAGGGCATCGACATTGAATGGACGCCGATGAGCGATTATCCGGCGCTGTCCCTTGCCGCCAATGCACCGCTCGTGAAGCTTCTGGAAGAATTGACCGACGCGCCATGCATCGCCGCCGTCAGCTACGGCACGGAGGCCGGGCTTTTTCAGGCGACTGGCATCGACGCTATCATCTGCGGCCCGGGCGATATCGGCCGCGCCCACAAGCCGAACGAATTCATAACGGTCGATGAACTGTCGGCTTGCCAGTCAATGCTGGAAACACTGGCGAACCGCTGCACGGTTTAAACCTTCGGAACCACGGATTTCAGATGACTTTCTTCTTCAATTCCGACGCGAAGCGCGGCGAGATTTTCCGGCAGGCTCTGGCCCGCGACTTGCCGGAACTGCCTTTTTCGATGGATGCAGCCAGCGTTGATCCGGATGCGGTTCGATACCTCATCACCTGGACTGTACCTGATGATATCGGCCGCTACCGCAATCTCGAAATCCTGTTTTCCATCGGTGCTGGCGTCGATCAGTTCCACATCGAAGCCGTCCCTGCGCATGTAAAAGTCGTGCGCATGGTGGATGACGGCATCATCCGCATGATGCAAGAATATGTGAGCCTCGGCGTGCTGGCGCTTCACCGCAACCTGCCGGTTTATTTGAAGCAGCAGCGCCAGCAACTCTGGAAGGCCCTGCCGCAGCGTCAGGCGGAAGAGTGCCGGGTGGGCGTTCTCGGCCTCGGCATGCTGGGCGTTGCGGCGCTGGAACAGCTGAAACCCTTCGGATTTCCGCTTTCTGGCTGGAGCCGCTCACCGCGCGAGATCGACGGCGTGACCTGCCATCATGGGGAAACCGGATTGGCCACCATCCTCTCGACAAGCGATATTCTCGTTTGCTTGCTACCGCTGACCGAAGAGACCACCGGGCTTTTGAACGGCGAACGTCTGGCGATGCTGCCCGAGGGCGCGGGGCTGGTTCATGCCGGGCGCGGCAAACAGCTCGACCACGACGCCCTTATCGATGCGCTGGATCGGGGCTTGCTTTCGGGCGCGATGATTGACGTCACCGATCCGGAACCGCTTCCGGAAAACCATGCCTTCTGGACCCATCCGAAAATTCTCCTGACGCCGCATATCGCCAGCGTCACCCAGCCGCATTCGGCAGCGCGCACCGTTGTCGAGAACATCAAACGATACCAGTCCGGTCTCGAGCCGCTCGGCCTCGTTGATCGTAACCGCGGATACTAACCCACACCGTTCCAGGAAAGGACACCCATGCCGCTTCTCAAGACCATAGACACCAATCCCGCCTTCGAACCCAAGGCCTCCAAGGCCCTGCCTGAACGCCTCATCGCCGGCGACCCGGCCTTCAAGACCTGGGCGCTGGACGAAGCCCGCAACGGCACCGTCCACACCGGCATCTGGGAAGCCACCCCGGGCGAAACCCGATCCATCAAGGGCGAGACCTTCGAATTCTGCCATATTCTCGAAGGCGTCATCGAAATCACACCGAAGGGCGGCGCGCCGCTGCGTTATACGGCGGGCGACAGCTTCGTCATGAAGCCGGGTTTCGTCGGCGTGTGGAAGACCATCGAGACCGTGCGCAAGATTTACGTCACCGTGAACGGATGAGCTGAGATCCTGCATTCCGGCATCGCCCGTGAGGGTTTGTGCCGGGAAAATGCCGGCGGACATACGCACCGAAGATTGCGCTGTCCGCCGGTGGCAAAACGGGATTTTCGTTCACCGCCCCCGCCAGAGTCGGCCGATGCTGCTTGCCATCAGGGGCTAGGTTTGAGGCATGTCCACAGAGGGTTTCCCATGACGCTCAGCTTCGATCCAGACAGCCTGTCCTTGCCGATCGGCCATTTCATCGGCGGTCAGCTGATCCCGGCTCAAAACGGCATCGACATGCATCGCCCGTCGGACGGCGTCGAATATGGCGGCTGCCCCCGGGCGGGTGCCGCGCCGGTCGGTGAAGCGGGGCAGACCGCCAAGGCCGCGCTGAAAAGCAGCAACTGGGGGGGCGGTCGCCCGCGCGAACGCACGAAAGTTCTACAGCGCTGGGCCGACCTGATCGAGCAAGAAGCTGAGACGCTGGCAAAGATCGAAGCCTTGTCCTCCACGCGGCCGGTGGGCCAACTGATTGCCGGGGACATTGCCGTGACCGCCGAGCAGATCCGCTTCTTTGCCGAATTTGCCGACAAGGAAGGCGGCGATCTCGTGCCGACCGACGATACGAGCCTCGGCATGATCATGACCGAACCCTATGGCGTGGTCGGCGCGATTACCCCTTGGAATTTCCCCGTCTCCATGGCGGGCTGGAAACTCGGCCCGGCGCTCGCGGCCGGCAATGCCGTGGTGCTGAAACCATCGGAAATGACGCCTTTTTCCAGCATTTTCTTGGCTGAACTGGCCATCAAGGCCGGCCTGCCCGCCGGCCTCATCAACATCGTGCTCGGCGACGGGCCCGTGACGGGCAACGCCATCACCGGCCATCCCGAGATTTCCAAGGTCAGCTTCACCGGCTCGACCGCCGCAGGCGCCGCCATCATGGCCAATGTCGCCCGCACCGGCATCAAGCCCATGACGCTGGAACTCGGCGGCAAAAGCCCGCAGCTGGTCTTTGCCGATGCCGATATTGAAAAGGCGGCAGCAGCGATCGCCGGCAATATTCTTTCCAATGCGGGACAGGCCTGTGTCGCCGGCTCGCGCATCATCGTTGAGGAAAGTGCGGCCGACGCCCTTTCCGCCGCGATCATCGCCCGCATGAAAACGGTGAGGCCCGGCCCGACCTGGGATGAGACGACGCAATATTCCCCGATCATCTCCGAGGTGCAGCGCAAGCGCATCGATGGCATCGTGCAGGCGGCGGTCGCCCATGGCGGCGAATGCCTGACGGGCGGCGCAGTGATGGATGGCCCCGGCTATTTCTATCAGCCGACGCTGATCGCCAATGTCGACCAGACCTCGCCCGCCGTCACCGAGGAAATCTTCGGGCCGGTGCTGACACTACAGACCTTCCGCACGGAAGAAGAGGCTCTGGCGCTTGCCGATCATCCGACCTACGGTCTGGCGGCGGGTCTTTTCAGCCGCGACGTCTCGCGTGTCCTGCGACTGTCGCGCGCGATCCAGGCCGGAACGATCTGGGTCAATCGTTATGGCCGCTCGCGCGACCACATCTTGCCGACCGGCGGTTACAAACGCTCGGGCATCGGCAAGGATCTCGGACGCGAGGCCTATCTCGCCAACCGCAAGAGCAAAAGCGTCCTTATCGGACTGTAACAGGGGAATTCTCTTGAAAACGCATCGCATCGCACTCATTCCCGGAGACGGCATCGGCCAAAGCGTGACGGACGCGGCGTGGCAGGTCCTCAATGCCGTCGCCAAAACCTCCGGTTTTGCGCTCGAAGGAACCGAATTCCCCTGGTCCTGCGCCTTCTACAAGGAAACCGGGTCGATGATGCCGAAGGACGGCATCGAAACGCTGCGCGGCTTCGACGCCATCATGCTCGGCGCGGTCGGCTGGCCGGCGGAAGTGCCTGACTCGGTGTCGCTGCACGGTCTACTGCTGCCGATCCGCAAGGCTTTCGTGCAATATGCCAATATCCGCCCGCACCGGCTGCTGCCCGGCGTGCAAGGGCCCTTGAAGGCGGACGGCTTCGATATTCTCTGCATCCGCGAAAACACGGAAGGCGAATATTCCGGCGCCGGCGGCCGCGTGCATCAGGGCACGGACGACGAGGTGGCTGTCGAAACGTCGATCTTCACCCGCAAGGGCGTGGAGCGAATCTTGCGCTTCGGTTTCGAACAGGCGCAAAAACGTCGCGGCAAGCTCGCATCCATCACCAAGTCCAATGCCCAGAAATATTCGATGGTGTTCTGGGACGAGGTGACCCACAAGCTCGCGGCGGAGTATCCAGATGTCGAGGTCACGAGCTACCACATCGACGCCATGGCGGCGCGCATGGTGATGGCGCCGGAAAGCCTCGATGTCGTGGTCGCCTCTAACCTTTTCGGAGACATTCTGACCGATCTCGGCGCCGCCATTCAGGGCGGCCTCGGTTTTGCCGCCTCCGCCAATATCAATCCCGACCGCAGCGCGCCCTCGATGTTCGAGCCGGTGCACGGTTCCGCCCCTGATATCGCCCATCTCGGCATCGCCAACCCCATTGCCGCCATCTGGTCCGGCGCGATGATGCTGGAGCATCTTGACGAAAAGGATGCGGCAGCAGGGATCATGACGGCGCTGGAAACGGCGACCGCTCGCGGCATCGGTACCGTGCGGGGCAAGGACAAGACGGATACCATCACAGCCGCGGTTCTCGCGGCACTCGCCTGATTTCGGAGACTTATGATGCAGGGCTTGAAGGACAAGGAACTCTTTCGCCAGACGGGCTTGATCGGTGGCGCATGGAAGGCGGCAGCATCGGGCAAGGTGGTGGATGTCATCGATCCGGCGACACAGGCGGTTATCGGCACCGTGCCTGATATGGGCGGCGCGGAAACCCGCGCGGCAATCGAGGCTGCCAACGCGGCCTTCGGTCCATGGAAGAAAAAAACCCATGCGGAGCGCGCCGCCCTTCTGGAAAAATGGTTTGCGCTGATGATCGAGAATATCGATGATCTCGGCCTGCTCCTCACTATCGAACAGGGAAAACCGCTTGATGAAGCCAAGGGAGAAATCCGCTACGGCGCCTCCTTCGTCAAATGGTTTGCGGAAGAAGCCCGGCGCATCGGCGGCGGCACCATTCCTTCACCGACTCCAGACAGGCGCATCGTGGTGCTGAAGGAGCCGGTCGGCGTCTGCGGCATCATCACGCCATGGAATTTCCCGAATGCGATGATCACCCGCAAGGTCGCGCCGGCACTCGCCACCGGCTGCACCGTCGTTATCAAGCCTTCGGAATTCACACCCTATTCGGCCTTGGCGCTTGGCGTGCTCGCCGAACGGGCGGGCATCCCCGCAGGCGTCATCAACATCGTCACCGGCATGCCGACTGATATCGGCAATGAAATCATGGCCAACGAGACGGTTCGGAAAATTTCCTTCACCGGTTCCACCCGCGTCGGTTCGCTGTTGATGCGCGGCGCTGCGGACAGCATCAAACGGCTGTCGCTGGAACTGGGCGGCAATGCGCCTTTCATCGTTTTTGACGATGCCGATCTCGATCTCGCCGTTGAAGGTGCGCTGGTTTCGAAATTCCGTAATGGTGGCCAGACCTGCGTCTGCGCCAACCGGATTCTGGTGCAGTCTGGCGTTTATGACGCCTTTGCGAAGAAGCTGGCGGATCGCGTCGACGCCATGCGCGTTGGCCCCGGAACGGAAGCGGGCGTCTCCATCGGCCCAATGATCAACCAACCGGCCATCGCGAAAATCCGCGCCCATATCGATGACGCCGTCTCCAAGGGTGCCACGATCATCACCAAGCCGCGCAATCTGCCTGATGGTCCGCAATATACAGCGCCCGTGGTGCTGACGGGCGCAACGACGGCGATGCAGCTGGCGAGCGAGGAGACTTTCGGACCGGTCGCTCCGCTCTTCCGTTTCGAGACGGAGGAAGAAGCGCTCGCCATCGCCAATGGAACACCCTTTGGCCTTGCCGCCTATTTTTACACCGAGAACCTCAAGCGCGCCTGGCGCGTGGGTGAGGCGCTGGAATTCGGCATGGTCGGCCTCAATACCGGGTTGATCTCCACCGAGGTCGCCCCTTTCGGCGGCGTCAAGCAATCCGGTCTCGGCCGCGAGGGCGCGCAGATCGGGATCGAAGAATATCTGGAGACCAAGGCCTTTCATATCGGTGGGCTTGCCTGACGCCCACTTGTTTTCTCCCCGCCTAAAGGGTCGCTTTGCGGCCCTTCTTTTTTGCAGACGCAACAAAAAAGCGGCCCGGAGGCCGCTCTTGAATTATCGAAACGTGTCGAGCATCTTGTAATAATAGCCTACCAGCGGCAGGAACCAGGGCTTTCCGAAGTGCCCCGGCACCGCCGGCCAATCCAGCCCTTTTAGCGGGTTCCTGTCCGGCCGTCCCAGAATGGCGTCAGCCATGATCATGCCGAGATGGGTGGAAAGCTGCGCGCCATGGCCGGAATAGCCCATGGCGTACCAGACACCGTCATGAAAACCGGCGCGCGGATAACGGTCCTTGGTCATATCGACCAGTCCGCCCCAGCAATAATCGATCGGCACATGGGCAAGCTGCGGGAAGATGCGATGCAGGCTTTCAGTCAGGATCGCACCGCTCTTGGCGTCGGAACGCTGGTCCGATGTCGCGGAAAAACGGGCGCGGCCGCCGAAAATCAAGCGATTGTCCGGCGCCAGACGGAAATAATTGCCGATATTCATGGTGTTGACGTAGGTTCGGTTGCCCGGAACCGAAGCCTTGATCTCGGCATCCGTCAGCGGCCGCGTGGCGATGATGAAACTGCCGACCGCGATGATGCGGCGGCGGAAATAACCAAAGCCGGAAGGCGTATAGGCACCGGTCGCGACCAGAACATTGTCGGCCGTCACCTTGCCGCGCGGGGTTTCCAGCTCATGGAGCTTGCCGTTCTGAGTATGCTTCGTCACGGCAGCATTTTCGAAGATCACCGCGCCATGCCGGCTGGCGGCTTCGGCAAGACCGGCGACATAACGGCCCATATGCATCATGGCGCTTTTTTTAGAGAGCATCGCGCCGTAGAAAGGCGAGCCGATTTCCGCCTTCAGATCAGCGGCGGACAAAAGCGCCGTATCAGGATCGACCTCGGCGTGAACGGCTTCGAAATTCCGAGCAAGTCCTTCGAAATGCTGTGGTTTCGACGCCATTTTCAGCTTTCCGGCGCGCCGGAAATTGCACTCGATCCCCTCCTCCGCAATCAGCGCCTCCAGCGTATCGATGGAGGAATCGAGCGCCTGGTAGAGCGCGATGGCCCGCTCCTTGCCGAGTTCCGCCTTGGCAGAGAGATAGGAATGGGCAAGGCCATTGTTGAGATGGCCACCGTTGCGGCCCGAAGCGCCCCAGCCCACGCGCTGCCCTTCCAGAACGACGACGCGCGCACCGGCTTTCACAAGCTGGCGCGCGGCACCGAGACCCGTGAAGCCGCCACCGATGACGGCCACATCATAATGGCCTTCGACAGGACCTTGCGCCGCCCCCGCAAAGAGGGGCGCCGTGTCGTGCCAATAGGAGACGAGCTTCATGATCAATGTCCTCTCTTACAGTCCGACAACACCAGCAAGGCCGGAAATATCGGCAATTTCCGTGTAACCGTAATAGGGGTTTGCAGGTTCATGGCCACGGTTGACCCAGACCTTGTTCTTGATGCCGAGATCGTGCGCCGACATCAGATCGTAGCGGAAGGAGGACGACACATGCAGGATGTCCTCCGGGCCGCAACCGAGCATGTCGAACATATATTCGAACGCCTTGAAATGCGGTTTGTAGGCCTGTGCCTGTTCGGCAGTATAGACGGCATGGAACGGTGCGCCGAGTTTTGCAACATTCGACATGATCTGTGAGTTCATGGCGTTGGACAGAATGACCAGCGGAATCTCCTTGGCGACCTTTGAAAGACCCGCCGGAACGTCCGCATGTGGCCCCCAGGTCGGAACCCGCTCGTAGACCATTTCCGCATCCTCGTCCTTGAAAGCGACACCATTGCGCTTGCAGGTGCGCGACAGAGCATTGTGAACGACCTCTGCGTAGGGCTTCCAGTCATGCATGACCTCATCAAGACGATAGGCGGAAAAATTCTTGATGAATTCCTCCATCTCCGCTTCTCCCAGACGATCACCGTAGAGATCGCGGGCAGCCTCTGCCATCTGGAAATGAATGAGCGTGCCGTAGCAATCGAAAGTGATGTATTTCGGGCGGAAGATGGTCATCTCGTCGTCATCCTTGCTTGGGGATTGGTGGTGGCTGCAATAATCAGATCATAGATGCCTTTGTCCGATCGGCGCACCGCAATTGCTGTTCGCGGAAGCAGATTGTTGCGTATCCAGCCGCCAGTTTGGCAGAGAGTTGCGCCGGGGCGGACTGGCAGCTCCCCCTCTCCGGCGCTCCGGACCGATGCGAACAAGACGCGGCATAAGATGCGGCGGCGGATAAAAGCAACAGCGAAACATATCGAACCTTCCCATTTGTCGGGACAATCTTCTTTCGGCATCGGTCTATCAATGAATAAGCAGAACAAGGGAGTACCGGCATGCAGGCGAGCCTGATCGATATCCAAACGTTTCAACCGGACCACCTCGACGCGGCCGTTGAACTTTCCCGCCAGGCCGGATGGCCGCACCGGAAAGAGGACTGGGCCATGGTCCTTTCCATCAGCAAGGGTTTCGTCGCCGTTGAGAACGGCCGCGTCGTCGGAACGGCCATGGCAACGCATCTCGGAGAAAGCTGCGCCACCGTCAACATGGTGATCGTGGACGAGAGCATGCGCGGCCGCGGCCTTGGACGCAAGTTGATGCACGCGGCGCTCGACGCCGCCGACGATCGTGAATGCCGTCTGGTCGCCACTGCCGATGGGTTGCCGCTTTATGAAAAACTCGGATTTGTCGCCTGGGGTGAGGTGGTTCAGCATCAGGGAATTCCGAAGTCCGCCACCAAACCGGAAAATGTGGTCTGGGCGCTAAACATCGACGCGGCCGAACTCGCGACACTTGATGCAGAGGCTTTTGGCGCAGATCGGACATCACTTTTTGCCGCACTTGCGCAAAGGGCACGTTTCGCGACGGTCAGGAACGAGGGCGTCATCAAGGGATTTGCGGCAATCCGCACCTTCGGTCGCGGTGAAGTCATAGGTCCGGTCGTGGCCGAAACCATTGAAATCGCAAAAGATTTGATTGCATTCGCAATTTCTGAACGCCCCGGCGCATTCCTGCGTGTGGACACCACCGTCAAGGCAGGCCTCGGTTCGTGGCTCGCCGAACAGGATCTCGCCCATGTCGGCGGCGGCATCGCGATGCGCCGGTCAACGACCGAACTACCCGCTGAAAAGAGATTGAAAACATTCGCATTGGCCAGCCAGGCGCTAGGCTGAATTCGGAGAGACCACATGTTAAGCAATTCACTGATCGAACTGGATCGCGCCCATCTGGTGCACCCTGTCTCCTCCTTCCGCGGCCACGAGAAGCTGGGCGTGCGGGTGCTGCAATCGGCAAGCGGCGCCACCGTCACCGATATCACCGGCCATCGGCTCATCGACGGCTTTGCCGGCTTGTGGTGCGTCAATGCCGGTTATGGCCATGACAGCATCGTCGAGGCGGCGGCAAAGCAGATGCGGGAATTGCCCTATGCGACGGCCTATTTCGACATTGGCAGCGAACCGGCGATCCGGCTCGCCTCCGAGCTTGCCGACCGCGCGCCGGGCGATCTCAACCATGTCTATTTCACGCTTGGCGGTTCCGATGCGGTGGACAGCACCATTCGGTTCATCCGCTACTACTGGCATGCCAAAGGTCAGCCGCAGCGCGACCAGTTCATCTCCATCGAACAGGGTTATCACGGCTCCACCACCGCCGGTTCGGGCCTCACCGCCCTGCCCGCTTTCCATGCCGGTTTTGGCGTGCCCTACGACTGGCAGCACAAAATCCCGTCGCACTACGCCTACCGTAACCCGGTGGGAAGCGACCCGGCCGCCATCATCGCATCCTCCCTGCAAATCCTGAAGGACAAGATCGAGACGATCGGTCCGGACCGTGTCGCCGCCTTCTATGCGGAACCGATCCAGGGTTCCGGCGGGGTTCTCGTACCGCCTCCCGGCTGGATCAAGGCCATGCGCGACCTCTGCCGGTCCTATGGCATCCTCTTCGTCGCCGACGAGGTCATCACCGGCTTTGGCCGGACGGGGCCGCTGTTTGCCTGCGCTGACGAGGATATCGTGCCGGACTTCATCACCACCGCCAAGGGCCTCACCTCCGGCTACGTGCCGATGGGCGCCGTCTTCATGGCGGACCACGTCTATGATACAATAGCCGACTTCGCAGGCGAGGCCGCAATCGGGCACGGCTACACCTATTCCGCCCATCCCGTCAGCGCCGCCGTCGGTCTCGAAGTGCTGAAACTTTACGAGGGCGGGCTGCTGGAAAACGGCCGCCGCGCCGGCCAAAGGCTGATGGCCGGGCTTGAGAGCCTGAGAAGCCATCCGCTGGTCGGCGATGTCCGCGGGCGCGGCATGCTCGCCGCCCTCGAACTCGTGACAGACAAGGACAGGAAGACGCCCTTGCCGACCGCGGCCGCCCCCGCGCGAAAAGTTTTCGACCGCGCTTGGGAAAACGGCCTGATCGTGCGTGCCTTTGCGAACGGTATTCTGGGTTACGCGCCGCCGCTCTGCTGCACCGACAGCGAGATCGACGCCATCATCGAGCGGACGCTGAAGACCCTCGATCAGACGCTCGAAGACCCCGCGGTGCGGGCCGCCATGGCCTGAGGCTATAGCCGGGAGGCGTTGCGCCACCCTCTCGAAATGTCGCAACGCACCGCATATTCGCAATATTCTGCCGAAGAGCTATTCCATTTCGGCGAATCCGGCGCGCCAAAAGTGCCAAACTATTAATGCAAACGGCAATAAACGCCATAAAAAAGGGCGTAATCGCAAATGGGAACGGGGCAAGGACCCCGTCCGGGAACAGAATAATCTGCCGCAGTCTCCCCAGGAGACCGAGGCGGCAAAGCGGAGACCGACATTGCCCAAAAAACTGAGCGACTTCAAATATATGAGCTTCGACGTGGTGGGGACCCTCATCGATTTCGAAGGCGGCCTGAAATCGACGCTGACCGCAATCGGCGCGGAAAACGGCGTGGAAGTCGATGGTGAAAAGGCGCTCGCGCTCTACCGTGCGGCCCGTTATTCCGACGCGACCGACCTGTTTCCGGATGACCTCGTGCGGGTGTACCTGATCATCGCTCCCGAACTCGGCCTGCCGGCGGAACGCGCATTCGGTGAGCGCCTGCGCGATGCGGCAAAAAGCTGGAAAGGCTTTGAAGACAGCCGCGCCGCCATGGCCGAGCTTGCCAAGACGCATCGCCTCATCGCCATGACCAACGCCCAGCGCTGGGCCTTCGAATATTTCTCGCAGGAACTCGGCAATCCTTTTCATGCCGCTTTCACGGCGGATGACACCGGCACCGAAAAGCCAAATCCCGCTTTCTTCGAAAAGGTCTTCGCCTTTGTGGAAAGCGAGGGCGCATCGAAGGACGACATTCTGCACGTTGCGCAAAGCCAGTATCACGATATCGGCATTTCCCGGAAATTGGGCATGACCAATTGCTGGATCGAACGCCGCCACGCCCAGAAGGGATATGGCGGAACGATAGAGCCGGAAAACTTTACCGAGCCGGACTACCACTTCACCTCGATGGCCGGCCTTGCCGAAGCATTGAGACAGACGGGCGGCTAAGCCGCCCCGCCAATGGCGCGCCGCGAACTGGGATGCGGCATGCCGGAAATTCATTCAGACGCATTTCAACAAATCATACAAAAGGGGAAGACCATGAGTGACAGGATTACAAACTGGACCCGTTCCGACGATGCCGCCGTTGAACAGGCCATCCGGCGCGGCGCAACGCGGCGTGAGCTGCTTCACATGCTGCTGGCGGGCGGCGTCGCCCTTTCCGCCGGTTCGGCCATTCTTGGTCGCGCCTCAAATGCCGTGGCCGCAACGCCGGTCTCCGGCGGCACGCTGAAAGCCGCCGGCTGGTCCTCCTCCACAGCCGATACGCTCGATCCGGCGAAAGCCTCGCTTTCGACGGACTATGTCCGTTGCTGCGCGCTCTATAACCGCCTGAGCTTCCTCGATGCTTCGGGCACGCCACAGATGGAGTTGGCCGAAGCCATCGAGACGAAGGATGCCAAGACCTGGACCGTGAAGCTGCGTTCCGGCGTCACCTTCCATGACGGCAAGGCGCTGACCGCCGACGACGTGGTCTATTCGCTGAAGCGCCATCTCGATCCGGCCGTCGGCTCCAAGGTCGCCAAGATCGCCGCCCAGATGACCGGCTTCAAGGCTCTCGACAAGAGCACGGTCGAAATCACGCTGGCGAACCCGAACGCCGACCTGCCGTCCATTCTGGCCCTGCACCATTTCATGATCGTTGCCGATGGCACCACGGATTTCTCCAAGGGCAACGGCACCGGCGCCTTCAAGCTCGAAAAGTTCGAGCCGGGCGTGCGTTCGATCATGGCCAAGAACACCAATTACTGGAAGTCCGGCGGCCCACACATCGACAGTTTCGAATTCATGGCGATTTCGGACGACAATGCCCGCGTCAATGCTCTTATTTCCGGCGACATCCAGCTTGCTGCCGCCATCAACCCCCGCGCGCTCCGCCTGCTCGACAAGCAGGAAGGTGTCGTGCTGTCCAAGACGACATCGGGTAATTATACCAACCTCAACATTCGGCTTGATCAATCACCGGGCAACAAAACAGACTTTGTCGCGGGCATGAAATCGCTGATCAATCGCGAGCAGATCGTCAAGGCGGCGCTGCGCGGCCTCGGTGAAGTCGGCAACGACCAGCCGGTTCCGCCAATGAGCCCGTATCATAACCCGGACCTCAAACCGAGGGCCTTCGATCTGGACAAGGCCAAGTTCCATTTCGAAAAAGCCGGCGTCATCGGTCAGTCCATTCCGGTCATCGCATCGGATGCTGCGGGCTCCTCTGTCGACATGGCGATGATCATGCAGGCTTCCGCGGCGCAGATCGGCGTCAAGCTGGACGTTCAACGCGTGCCATCGGATGGCTATTGGAGCAACTACTGGCTGAAGGCGCCGATCCACTTCGGCAACATCAACCCGCGCCCGACGCCGGATATTCTGTTCTCGCTGCTTTATGCCTCCGACGCGCCGTGGAATGAGAGCCAGTACAAGTCGCCGAAATTCGACAAGATGATGCTTGAAGCACGCGGCATGCTCGATATCGAGAAACGCAAGCAGATTTACTTCGAGATGGAAAGAATGATCGCCGATGAAGCCGGCACCATCATCCCCGCCTATATATCGAATGTGGACGCCATCTCTTCCAAGCTGAAGGGTCTGGAAGCCAATCCGCTGGGTGGCATGATGGGTTACGCCTTTGCGGAATACGTCTGGCTCGAAGCCTGATAGACCACGGAGCCGGGCATAAACTGCCCGGCGACCTTTCCGCCGATGCGGGAAGCCTCCACAATAAGGGTCGGTCGCAGGAGCATATGGAATGAACAGCCAAATAATGTCCCTTATCGCCAGGCGGCTGGTCGTCATGCTGACGACGCTGCTTATCGTGTCGTTTATCGTCTTTTCGGCCACCAGCCTGCTGCCCGGGGATACGGCGACGATCCTTCTTGGCCAAGCGGCCACGCCGGAAGCCGTGGCCGGCCTGCGCACCGCCATGCATCTCGACGATCCGGCCCTGCTGCGTTTCGTGCGCTGGCTTCTGGGCCTGCTGCAGGGTAAACTCGGTACGTCCTACGCCAACAACATGGCGATTGCCGATCTCATCGGTCCGCGCTTCGTCAACTCCATGAAGCTCGCCGGCATTACCACCGTCATCGCCGTGCCGCTGGCGCTGACCCTCGGCATCAGTTCCGCCATGCTGCGCGGAACGCTTTATGACCGGGCCGTCACCGTGCTGACCATCGGCGTCATCTCGGTGCCGGAATTCATGATCGCCACACTCGCCGTGCTACTTTTCGCCGTCTATCTGAAATGGCTGCCGGCGCTGTCGCTGGTGAGCGAAGTTCACACGCTTTTCGATGTGCTGCGGGTCTATGCAATGCCAGTCATCACGCTGACCTTCGTCGTTTCCGCACAGATGATCCGCATGAGCCGCGCCGCCGTGATCGAGACGCTGGATACGCCCTACGTGGAAATGGCGCTTTTGAAGGGTGCGCCGCGGATGCGCATCGTGCTTCGCCATGCGCTTCCCAATGCGCTCGGCCCCATCGTCAATGCGGTGGCCCTGTCGCTCTCCTATCTCGTCGGCGGCGTCATCATCGTCGAGACGATCTTCAATTATCCTGGTATCGCCAAGTTGATGGTCGATGGCGTCGCCACCCGCGACCTGCCGTTGATCCAAAGCTGCGCGATGATCTTCTGCGTCGGTTATCTCCTCCTCATCACGACGGCGGATATCATCGCCATCATGTCCAATCCGAGGCTGCGCTGATGGCCGACAATATCAAAACAACTTCGGGGACCTCGCGTTTGGGCTACAAGATCAACGCAGTCGGCGTTTTCGGCTTTCTCGTCATTTTTTTCTGGGCCATGGTCGCAATCTTCGCGCCCTATCTCATTCCGCATCCGGTCGGTGAAATCGTCGATCTCGATTATTTCGGGCCGATGACATCCGATCTCTGGCTCGGTTCCGATTATCTCGGCCGTGACGTATTTTCCCGCATTCTCATGGGCGCGCGTTTCACGGTCGGCATATCGCTCGCAGCCGTTACCATCGCCTGCACCTCCGGCGTTTTGCTCGGCATGTGCGCCGCCGTCATCGGCGGCTGGTTCGATGCAGCACTCAGCCGGTTTCTCGATGCGGTGAACTCCATTCCGAGCAAGCTTTTCGGCCTCGTGGTCGTCGCCGCCGTCGGCTCTTCCATACCGGTGCTGATCATCACGCTCTCGGTCATCTACACGCCGGGCGCCTATCGTTTCGCGCGAGCGCTGGCTGTCAATGTCAACACCATGGATTTCGTCACGGTCGCCCGGGTGCGCGGTGAAAGCCTGTTCTACCTCATCGGCTCGGAGATCCTGCCGAACATCGTCCGGCCCGTACTGGCCGATCTCGGCGTGCGCTTCGTGTTCATCGTGCTGCTTCTGTCGGGCCTCTCCTTCCTCGGCCTCGGCCTTCAGCCACCGAATGCGGACTGGGGCGCGCTGGTGCGTGAGAACATCGGCGGCCTGCCGTTTGCGGCCCCCGCCGTCATCTTCCCGTCGCTGGCCATTGCCAGCCTGACGATCAGCGTCAACCTGCTGATCGACAATCTGCCGCAGAAAATCCGCGACAGGAGCGAATAATGAGCAATCTTGTTGAAATCCGTGGACTGAAAGTCGAGGCCACCACCGATTCTGGCCGTCGCATCGACATCATCAAGGGTGTGGACATCGACATCGCCGATGGCGAAATCGTCGCACTGATCGGCGAAAGCGGTTCCGGCAAGACCACCATCGCGCTGAGCCTGATGGGCTATGCCCGGCCGGGCTGCCGTATTTCCGGCGGCAGCGTCAAGGTGGCGGGCCAAGACATGGTGCAGCTTTCCGAAACCGAACGCGCCAAAGTCCGCGGCACAAAAGTGACCTATGTGCCCCAAAGCGCGGCCGCTGCTTTCAACCCGGCGCAGAAGATCATCGATCAGGTCATCGAAGTCACCCGCATCCACCATCTGATGCCGCCGCAGGAGGCGCGCAGACGGGCGGTAGAACTTTTCAAGGCGCTGTCATTGCCCAACCCCGAAACCATCGGCGAGCGCTACCCGCATCAGGTGTCCGGCGGCCAGCTTCAGCGCCTCTCCGCCGCCATGGCACTGATCGGCAATCCGAAGCTGGTCATCTTCGACGAGCCGACCACCGCGCTCGACGTCACGACCCAGATAGAGGTTCTGCGCGCCTTCAAATCGGCAATGCGCGAGAACGGCATCGGCGGCGTTTATGTCTCGCACGATCTCGCCGTCGTCGCCCAGATCGCCGACCGGATCGTTGTGCTGAAAGGCGGCGAGGTTCAGGAAACCGGTACGACCACGGATATCCTCGAAAATGCCCGGCATCCCTATACGAAGGAACTGCTGACCGCCTTTCATGACAAGGCGCGCGTCATCACACCCGCCAAACCGGAGCAGGCAACGCCGCTGCTGGATATCGAAAACCTGATCGCCGGCTACGGAACGAAGGGCGGAGACAAGGTGCCGCTGGTGCGTGCGGTGGATAGCGTCAGCCTTTCGGTCTATCCCGGTCGCAATCTCGGCATCATCGGCGAGTCCGGCTGCGGAAAATCGACGCTGGCGCGCGCCATTGCCGGCATTCTGCCGGCGGCCGGCGGCCATGTCATCTTCGAAGGCCGGGAACTGGATGCGGATGCACGGCGTCGAACCGGCGACCAGCTACGCCGTATGCAGATCGTGTTCCAATATGCCGATACCGCACTCAACCCGTCGAAACCCATCGAGGATATTCTCGGCCGGCCGCTGACCTTCTATCACGGCATGAAAGGTAAGGCGCGCGACGCCCGGATCGATAAGCTTCTCGATATGGTGAAGCTGCCGCGCTCGGTCCGCCACCGCCACCCTTCCGGCCTTTCCGGCGGGCAGAAACAACGCGTCAATTTCGCCCGCGCACTTGCCGCCGAGCCCTCGCTTATCATCTGCGATGAAATCACCTCGGCCCTCGATACCGTGGTTGCGGCCGCAATCATCGATCTTCTCGGAGAACTGCAGCGGGAGCTGAACCTCTCCTATATCTTCATCAGCCACGATCTTTCGGTGGTGGAAACCATCTGCGACGAGATCGTCGTGATGTATGGCGGGCAGAAGGTGGAGCATCTGGAAACCGAAGCGATCAAATCGCCCTCCCACCCCTATTCGAAACTGCTGTTCTCCTCGGTGCCGAAACTCGACCCGACATGGCTCGACAATCTTCAGCAGGATGCGGAGCTGGTGCGGGCGTTTTCGAAAAGGTGAGAATGGAATGATACGGCCCTGCAAAGGGCCGTTTTCTCACAGCTCAAAGCGGAAACAGGCTGGTCAGCGGCATATGCGATTTGATGATCGGCGATTTCAGCACCACGAAGCTGAAATATTTGTCGATGCCCACATCCATATCGGTCAGCCGCTCCATGATCGACTGATATTCAACGATGCCAGAGGTGACGAATTTCAGCAGATAGTCGTAACCGCCCGAAACGAGGTGGCATTCCACCACCTGGTCGATCTTTTCGACAACGCCGAGGAAGCGGGCGAAATCGATCTGGCGATGATTCTTCAGCGTGATTTCCGTAAATACCGTCAGTGTCTGGCCGAGCTTGTTGATGTTGATCTGCGCGGAATAACCCTCGATATAACCTTCCGCCTGCAGCTTCTTCACGCGCATCAGGCAGGGGCTTGGCGACAGATTGACAAGCTCCGCCAGCTCGACATTGGTGATGCGACCGTTTTTCTGCAATTCGTAGAGGATCTTGATATCGATCCGATCAAGTTTCATCACGTGCGGAACCCCTTTTGTGTTTTTTGAACACGCGGCATAAAATTCTGGCGCGGCAAAGGAAATCTTATCACATGGGCGAGCCCTGTCGACGTGGGGATATTTTTTTGATGCAGCATAAAGAGTTGCAGAGGCGTCACCCAACAGCAGGAGATTCCGGCAAGACGCGGAGTCTGGCAGCGTTTACACGTCAGCTAGGGTAAATTAGGACGAAAATAAGGAGTCCGACCATGCCCGCCCCGCTGCAACAGATCACGACATCGCCGGAACTGCCGACATCCGCAGACGCCGTCATTATCGGCGGCGGCATCGTCGGTGTCTTCGCCGCCTATTATCTTGCCCGACGCGGCCTGAAAGTGGCGCTGGTCGAAAAGGGTCTGATCGGGGCGGAGCAATCCAGCCGCAACTGGGGCTGGTGCCGCCAGCAGAACCGAGATGCCCGCGAATTGCCGATTTCCACCAAGAGCCTGTCGCTCTGGGAAGAGTTTGGTGCAGAGAGCGGCGAGGAAACGGGTTTTCGCCGTTGCGGGCTGTTTTACCTGAGCGACAATGAGGCCGAACTTGCCGGCTGGGCACGCTGGCGCGACTTTGCCATTACCGCAGGCGTGACGACCCATATGCTGAGCGCCGATGAGGCGAGCGAACGTGGCCGATCCACGGGAAAGCGCTGGAAGGGCGGCGTGTTTTCGCCGACCGACGGCACGGCCGATCCTTCCATGGCAGCACCCGCCGTGGCGCGTGCCATCATCAAGCTGGGCGGCACGGTGCATCAGAATTGCGCCGCACGCGGGCTTGAGACGGAAAGCGGCCGGGTCAGCGCCGTCGTCACCGAAAAAGGCACGATCCGCACCAAAACCGCCATCATGTCCGGCGGGGCCTGGGCGTCGTCCTTTTGCCGACAGCTCGGAATTCGTTTCCCGCAGGCGTCCGTCCGCTCCTCCATCCTGTCGGTCGCACCAGGTGCTGAAGGCCTGCCGGATGCACTGCACACCGCCGCCGTTTCGGCAACGAAGAGAAAAAACGGCGGTTACACACTCGCCATCAGCGGGCTGGGACGCATTGACCCGACGGCGCAGCAGATGCGGTTTGCCCGAGAATTCATCCCGATGTTCCTCAAGCGCTGGCGAAGCCTGCGGCCAGGCGGGTTGGAGGGCATTCGCGGTGGCCACGAGACCCTGAAGCACTGGCGCCTCGATGCGCCGACACCCATGGAGCGGGTGCGTATTCTCGACCCGAAACCCAATGCCGCCGCCATCCGCGAGACCCATAGAAGGGCGCTGGAGCTTCTGCCCGCCCTGGGCAAAACGCAAATTTCCGCCGCCTGGGCCGGCTTCATTGACAGCACGCCCGACGGCGTGCCCGCCATTGGCGAAACCAGCGAATTGCCCGGCTTCATTCTCGCCGCCGGTTTCAGTGGGCATGGTTTCGGCATCGGACCGGGCGCCGGCCATCTGATCGCCGATATTGTGACAGGCTCGAGCCCGATCGTCGATCCCACGCCCTATCACCCCAGCCGTTTCCTTGGTTCTTCCTGGGGCAAAGTCGCGGATTTTTGACCCTCCCTTGGTGGGATGCGACGCACATCCGCGCCGGTCAGTTGCGGGATGGCTTCACGCCTTGATCCTCAAGGAGCGCGACGGCGGCAAGCCGGCCGGAGGCTTCCGCACCATTTGCACCGAGAATGCGCACGCCATCACCCGGCGCGAAAGATCATCCAAGCCGAGGTAGCTGCCATTCGGCACAGCCCGCGCTCATGCGCCCCGCCAGATTTTCTTCCACCAAGACGCAAAACCTCCCTCATGAGCCAAGTTTCACCGATTCCCTGTGAAACAGCGTGCGCAAATGGCCTTGATTTTCCGCACCAACATGTAATACAGATTATCGTACATGTTGACAAATAACGCATACATGTATGACATTGCAGCAACCGCAAACGCTGCCATACCGGCATGAGGGAGGAATTATGATCATCACCGACGTCGAGGTCCGTGTTTTCCGCACGACGACCCGTCGGCACTCGGACAGTGCCGGTCACGCACATCCGGGTCCGGCGCATCAGGTGGAACAGGCCATGCTGACCATCCGCACGGAAGATGGTCAGGAAGGTCATTCCTTCACCGCGCCGGAGATCGTTCGCCCCCATGTCATCGAAAAATTCGTCAAGAAAGTCCTGATTGGTGAGGATCATCGCGACCGGGAACGGCTGTGGCAGGACCTTGCCCACTGGCAGCGTGGCTCAGCCGCACAGCTGACTGACCGTACGCTGGCGGTGGTGGATTGCGCGCTCTGGGACCTTGCCGGCCGCTCGCTCAATCAACCTGTATACAAGTTGATCGGCAGCTATCGCGACAAGGTGCTGGCCTATGGCTCCATCATGTGCGGCGACGAGCTGGATGGCGGGCTGGCGACGCCGGAAGATTACGGCCGTTTTGCCGAAACGCTGGTGAAGCGCGGCTACAAGGGCATCAAGCTGCACACCTGGATGCCGCCCGTCAGCTGGGCGCCGGATGTGAAGATGGACCTCAAGGCCTGCGCGGCCGTGCGTGAGGCGGTCGGCCCCGATATTCGCCTGATGATCGACGCCTTCCACTGGTATTCCCGCACCGACGCGCTGGCGCTGGGCCGTGGCCTCGAAAAACTCGGCTTCGACTGGATCGAGGAGCCGATGGATGAGCAATCGCTGTCCTCCTACAAATGGCTTTCCGATAATCTCGATATTCCGGTCGTCGGCCCGGAAAGTGCGGCCGGCAAGCATTGGCATCGCGCCGAATGGATCAAGGCCGGTGCCTGCGATATTCTGCGCACTGGCGTCAACGATGTCGGCGGTATCACCCCGGCGCTGAAGACCATGCATCTGGCCGAGGCTTTCGGCATGGAATGCGAGGTGCATGGCAACACAGCCATGAACCTGCATGTTGTCGCCGCCACCAAGAATTGCCGCTGGTATGAGCGCGGCCTGTTGCATCCCTTCCTCGAATACGATGACGGCCACGATTATCTGAAGTCGCTGTCCGACCCGATGGACCGCGACGGCTTCGTGCACGTCCCTGATCGGCCGGGCCTTGGCGAGGACATCGATTTTACCTTCATCGACAACAACCGGGTGAGGTAACGGGCGATGAAAACCGTGCTCGCCTTTGGAGACAGCCTCACCTGGGGCGCAAACCCGGCAACGGGCCTCCGGCACCCGGCCGAACACCGCTGGCCGGAGGTACTGGAGGCAGAGCTCGCGGGAAAGGCGAAGGTTTACCCTGAGGGCCTTGGCGGGCGCACCACCTGTTATGACGATCATACCGGCCCCGCCTGCCGCAATGGCGCGCGGGCGCTTGAAGTCGCGCTTTCCTGCCATATGCCGCTCGATCTCGTTATCATCATGCTCGGCACGAACGACATCAAACCGGTGCATGGCGGACGGGCGGAAGCCGCGGTTTCCGGTATGCGGCGACTGGCGCAGATCGTCGAGACCTTCTTCTACAAACCGCGCGAGGCCGTGCCGAAACTGCTGATCGTCGCCCCGCCGCCCTGCGTTGGAGGCCCGAGCGGCGAACCAGCCGGCGGGCGGGATATCGGGCAATCCCTCAGGCTTGCGCCGCTTTACCGCAAACTCGCCGCCGAACTGGGGCACGCCTTCTTCGATGCCGGGTCGGTCGCCAGCGCCTCACCGGTGGATGGCGTGCATCTGGATGCGCCGGCAACGACCGCAATCGGCCGGGCGCTCGCAGCTCAGGTCAGAGAGATTCTTGGCTGATCAAGCGACACCTGTGGAGGAACCAGGCGCGTGGATCAAAACGTGGAAAGGCCGTATGAACCGGCCGTATTGGGAGGAAAAATGAAACATTTTCTTGCAACCGCAGCGCTTGGCGCCTTGCTGATCGGCGCGATGCCGCTCGGTGTTTTCGCCGAAACGCCGAAAGACCAGCTCATCGTCGCCACGACCATGAGCAACATCCTGACCCTCGATCCCGCCGCCATTACCGGCCGCGAGACCGTGCAGGTTCTGAACAACGTTTATGACACGCTGGTCGTGCTTTCACCGAAAGACCGCAGCGTCCAGCCGCGCCTTGCCGAACGCTGGGAAATTGCCGAGGACCGCAAATCCATCCGTTTCCATCTGCGCGGCGAAGCGAAATTCGCTTCAGGCAACCCTGTGACGGCCAAGGACGTGGCCTGGAGCCTGAAGCGGCTGCTCGCCCGCAACCTGGCGCAGTCGTCCTTCCTGAAAACCCGCGGTTTCAAGCTGGAAGAGGCCCACAAGCTCTTCGTCGCCGAAAACGACCAGACCTTCGTACTGAATATTCCGAAGCCGGACGATCCCAACCTTCTCCTGATGATCCTTGCGCAGAACGGCCCAGGCTCGATCATCGACAGCAAGATGGCTCTTGAGAATGAAAAGGACGGCGATCTCGGCGGCGCTTGGCTGACACTGAATTCCGCCGGTTCCGGCCCGTTCAAGCTGACGCAATGGAAATCCAACGAATATATCATCCTCACCCGCAACGATGATTATTGGGGGGAGAAGGCCAGCATGAAGCGCATCTTGATGCGCCATCTGCCGGAATCGCAATCGCAGCGGTTGATGCTGGAAAAAGGCGATATCGACGTTGCCTACTCCTTGCAGGCCCCGGATCTGAAATCGCTTGAGGCCGACAAGGCTATCACCATCGAATCCACGCCCGGCTCCGGTTTTTATTACCTCAGCGTTTCGATGAAGGATGAGAAATTTGCGAACAAGAAGGTGCGCGAGGCCCTGCGTTACCTGATCGATTACGCCGGCCTCGACAAGGCGGTCATGCCCTATTACGGCAAGCTGCATCAGCGCTCCCTCAGCACCGGTGTGATGGGTTCGCTTCCGGATCAGGGCTACAAGCTCGACATCGAAAAAGCCAAGGCGCTTCTGGCCGAAGGCGGTTATCCGAACGGTTTCAAGACGACGCTGCGCGTGCTTTCGGAAGACCCCTTCATGAAAGCGGCAACGGCGATCCAGAACACGCTGGCCCAGGCCGGCATTCAGGCCGAACTGATCAGCGGCTCCGGCGATCAGATTTACGGCGCGATGCGAGAGCGAAATTTCGAACTGCTGCTCGGTCGCGGCGGCGGCGGCCAGCAGCCGCATCCGGACAATAATCTGCGCTCCATCGCCTATAATCCCAACAATGCCGATGACGCGAAGCTCACCAATTACCAGAGCTGGCGCACCAGTTTCTTCGATGAGAAGCTGAACAAGATGATCGAGGCGGCGCTGGTCGAGCGCGACGTGGCGAAACAGACAAAGCTTTATGAGGACCTGCAGGGTTATATGGACGAGATCGTCATGTCCATTCAGCCCTTCTCCGAAGTCATCGACACCGCCGCCTTCCGCAGCAACGTCAAGGGCATGATTGTCAGCCCCTGGCTTTCGCGGTTTGAAGAGGTGAGCAAGGAGCGGTGATGCATCCATAAGCCTTCATCCTCGGGATTGCCCCGAGGATGCAGGCGGAGGGAAGCCAATATGGTAGTAGAATTTCGTCTGCAATCCCTGAGGCGCGGCTAAACCCGCGCCTTTTCTTTTTTCACCCCACGCCCGGCATCACTCCAAAAAAATGCCCGGCAGTGAAGCCGGGCAAGGAATGAGGATGTTGTTATCGCAACGCCCCGGAGGAGCACGGTCAGGTTCTTGGAGCCGTCACGCGCCTTCATATTCCAGAGAGGCGCCGATCAGTTCGCGCGCATAGGGATGCGTCGCGCCATTGCCGGCGATAGCGTCGCGCGGCAGGGTTTCGGTGATTTCACCGCGCAGCATCACCGCGAAGCGGTCGCACATGTGATCGACGACGGCGAGATCGTGGGTCACCATGATATAGGTGAAGCCACGCTCTTCCCGCAGGCGCTGGAGGAGGTTGAGGATTTCCGCCTGCACAGAAACATCGAGCGCAGACGTCGGCTCGTCTAGCAGAAGCAGTGACGGTTCAAGGATCAGCGCCCGGGCAATCGCCACACGCTGCCGCTGGCCGCCGGAAAGCTGGTGCGGGAAACGATCCAGAAAGGCTACGGGCAGGCCTACATCCGTGATGGCCTTGCGCATGCGCTCTTCGCGGTCGCCGAGCTTGTGGATGGCTAGCGATTCCGAAAGCACGGTGCGCACCGACTGGCGCGGATGCAGCGACCCGTAGGGATCCTGAAACACCATCTGCAGCATGCGGCACCGCTCGATCAACGGCATATCGCGCACCGACCTGCCATCGATGAGGATGTCGCCGGTCCAGAAATCGTTGAGCATCGACACGCAGCGAAGGACGGTGGATTTGCCCGAACCGCTTTCGCCGACCAGCCCGAAACATTCGCCCGGCTCGACGCGGAAGGATACGGAAGGCAGCACGTTCAGCGCAGTAGGGCCGCTGCCGAAGGTGATTGAAAGATCGCGGGTTTCGACTGAAACGGCCATTATACGTTCTCCTCCAGCCATTCGGGGCGGCGGTCGAGCACCGCAAGTGGCGCACGCCTGCCGCCGATGCGCGGCTGCGCCGCCAGAAGGCCGCGCGTATAGGGGTGCTTCGCCTGATCGAGATCGCGTGCGGCGAGCGTTTCCACTACCCGGCCGGCATACATGATGAGTACCCGGTCGCAGAAATTGCGCACGAGATTGAGATCGTGGCTGATCATGATGAGGCCGATGCCGCGATCCCGCACCAGACCGTCGAGAATATTCAGGACCTGCAACCGCACCGTCACGTCAAGCGCGGAGGTTGGCTCATCGGCAATGACGAGATCTGGATCGGCGAGCAGCATCATGGCGATCATCACACGCTGGCCCATGCCGCCGGAAATTTCATGCGGATATTGCTCGTAGACGCGGGCGGCGTCGCGGATTTTCACGGCATCCAGCATGGCCAGCGCCTTTTCCCGGGCTTCCGATTTCGAAGCCTTGAAGTGGCGCAGATAGGTTTCCGTTACCTGATCGCCGACACGGCGGATGGGATTGAGGGAAAATTTCGGATCCTGAAGGATCATCGACATGCGCCGGCCGCGAACCTTCAGCATCTCCTTTTCACTCAGAGACAGAAGATCGAGACCGTCGAAATCAAGCTTGTCGGCGGTTATTGTCGCCGATGGCAGGAGCCGCAGCAGCGCCCTGCCGACGGTGGATTTACCCGAGCCGCTTTCGCCGACAATACCAAGCCGTTCCCGACCGAGGGTGAAGGAGATGCCGCGCACCGCCTCGGTGGGCGAGCCGCCATAGCGAATGCGGAGATTTTCGACATCGAGGATTGGTTTTTCCATGGCCCTATCTCCGGTTCATCTGCTTTGGATCAAGCGCATCCCGCAGGCCGTCACCCAGCAGGTTGAAGGCAAGGCTGACGGAAAGGATCGCAACGCCGGGGAAGGTGACGAGCCACCAGCTGTCGAGCATGTAGCGGCGTCCGGTCGCGATCATCGCTCCCCATTCCGGCAACGGCGGCTGCGCGCCGAGACCGAGGAAGCCGAGGCCGGCGGCGGTGAGGATGACCGTCGCCATATTCAGCGTCAGGCGGATCAGGACAGAAGGCAGGCACATGGGCATGATCGATTTGACGATGATGCGCAGCGGAGAGGCGCCCTGAAGCCTTGCGGCGGCAATGTAATCCTCCTTGCGGAAGGTCATGGCCTCGGCGCGTGCGAGGCGCGCAATCGGTGGCCATGAAGTGAGCGCGATCGCGATGATCGCATTGTTGAGGCTTGGCCCAAGTGCTGCGACGAAGGCGAGCGACAGGATGAGGCTCGGGAAGGACAGGAAGATATCCGTGATGCGCATCATCACCGTATCGAACTTCCCGCCGAGATAACCGGAAGCCGTGCCGACCAGAAGGCCGACGGGACCGACGATGATCGACACCAGCGAGATGATGGTGAGCGTGATGCGTGCGCCCCAGAGAAGGCGGCTGTAGATATCCCGTCCCAACTCGTCCGTACCGAAGACGTGGCCATTACCCGGCGCCTGCAGCGTGTTGGCAAGATTCTGCGCGTAGGGGTCATGTGTCGCTAGCCAGGGAGCGAAAATCGCGGCGATGACGAGCAACAGCAGGACGGCCAGGCCGAAGACCGATGTCGGGCTTTTCAGCAGGAAAACGACGATGTTCTTCAGCGCGTTCAAGGGCGCCGGAAGGCGGAAGGAGGTTTCTGCGCGGGCCGTCATCAGCGGGTCCTCGGATCGAAAAAGCGGTAGAGAATGTCGGAAAGGAGATTGAGCCCGATAAAGATGACGCCGACGATCAAAACGCAGGTCATCACGGCATTCATGTCACCGATGATAAGATTGCTGGTGAGATATTGGCCGAATCCCGGCCAGGCGAAGACGGTCTCGATGAGAACCGCCCCTTCCAGCAGCGAACCGTAAGCAAGGGCGATAATGGTGACGAGCTGTACGCGAATATTCCCAAACGCGTGCAGCCACACCGTCTGGCGTTGCGACAGGCCTTTAACGCGGGCGGTCGTCACATATTCCTGGCCCAGTTGGTCCAGCATGAAGCTACGCGTCATGCGGGTGATATAGGCCGAGGAGGAATAACCGAGCAGCGCGGCGGGAAGGATGAGGTGGTTGATGGCCGACCAGAACACTTCCATATCGCCCGCAAGCAGGCTGTCGATCAACAGAAAGCCGGTGCGCTCCTCCACCAGACCGATATAAAACTGGTCCATACGGCCACCGCCGCCGACAAGGCCGAGATGGGCGTAAAAAACGATCAGCGCGATCATGCCGGTCCAGAAAATCGGCATGGAATGGCCGAACAGGCTGAGCACGCGTACCAGATGATCCTGCCAGCGGTCTTTATTGACCGCGGCATAAACGCCCATGGGAATGCCAAGGCCAGCGCCGATCAGGATCGCGAAGGTCGCAAGCTCCATCGTCGCGGGCATGACGCGTATGATATCCTGGATGACGGGCTGGCCCGTTCGGATCGAGGTTCCGAAATCGCCGGTGAAGACATCGCCGAGATAATAGATGAACTGCTGCCAGAGCGGACGGTCGAAACCGAGCGCATGATAGACCTGTTCATAGGTTTCGCGCGTCGCGTCCTCGCCCACAATCGCCCGCACGGGATCGGCGGGCATCAGGCGGCCGATAAAAAAGGTCAGCAGCAGCAATCCAAGCAGCGTAACCGCAATACTTCCGATCTGGCCGGAAAGGCCATAAAGCGAAAGGCGTCTTTTTGACATGATTCCTCCCTTGCCAGAGATCAATTGCGCAAGTGACCAAAGCGCAATCCTGTCTGACAACTATCCACAAGTTGTCACAGGTGTTGGAGGCTGTCAAGCGAGTACCGGCGAAATCCCTATTGCCCAGGAATCTAAAGGCGTGCCGAAGCCGTCGGGCTTTCTTTCTGCTTTGGGAAGAGCACATGCATTGTGGCGCCAGCAAAAGCCTGTATTCTCCCACCTCGCAGAATGCGCGGACGCCTGCCCCGGCGATGATGCCGATGACACCCGCGCCTTCAGGGGGGAGAAATATGGTTGACGTGACACTTCTGCCATTTGCCGTGGTCGCTTTTATCGGCATTGCCACGCCCGGCCCTACCGTTTTGCTCGCGCTTACAAATGGTTCAAGATTCGGAGTACGCCGCGCCATGAGCGGCATGGCTGGCGCTGTTCTCTCGGATTTTGTCCTGATCGGCGCAGTAGCACTAGGATTGGGGGCGTTGCTCGCCGCTTCCGAATTCTGGTTCGGTGTCGTCAAATGGGTGGGCGTCTGCTATCTAGCCTTCCTCGGCATCATGCTTTTGCGCTCAAGAGGCATGCTCGATGGCGCCCTTCAACCGGCAGAGGCCAACGGGGCTGCTTCCGTTCCCTCGATTTTCCTCAAAAGCTTTCTCGTGGCGGTCACCAACCCCAAGGGATATCTGTTCTTTTCCGCTTTCCTGCCGCAATTCATCGATCCCGCTGCACCGCAGCTCCAGCAATATGCGGCGCTTGCGCTGATCTTCGCCGCCATCGATTTCATCGTGATGTTCGGATATGCCCTGCTCGGCTCGCAGGCCGTCCGGCTGCTGCGGAAATCCGGAGCCCTGTGGCTCGACCGGATTTGCGGCGGCGCGCTTCTGACGCTCGCCGCCTCGCTAGCCTTTTATCGGCGAGCGACCGTTTAACCCATTGACTCATGAGCAATTTCTGGATCACTCAGCGGCAGTGCGGGAGCGCAGAAGCACTTTGTAGCGCTCAAGACTGCCGCGCAAATGCGCCGCCATATATTGGCGGGCGCCATCGGCATCACCTTCGATGATGGCGTCGACAATCCTCGCATGCTCCTCCTGGAGATGCAGGTTGTAGTCCTTCGGACGTGATCCGGGCGCTGCCCCCTGCAATTCGCCGCGAGGAATGATGCCGGTGCGAATGAGCTGAAGAAACTCGGGAAACCGCCTGTTCTGCGTCGCCTGCGCAATGGCCAGATGGAACTCGAAATCAGCGTCCCGCGTCGGCAAACCGGCGGCGAGACAGTCGCCGACGCGCCGGTGCGCATCCACAATCGCCTCCACCTGCACGGCGGAACGGCGCGATGCCGCAAGCCCGGCGGATTCAACCTCAAAGACCGTGCGCAATTCCAGCAACTCGATCACCGAGGAAATCCGTCCCACGGCCAGATCGTTAAAAGGCAGCTCCTTGGCCGGCTTTACTTCGACGGCAAAAACGCCCGCACCCTTGCGGGCTTCAACGAGGCCGTCGGCGCGTAGAATGGCGATGGCTTCGCGTACCACTGTGCGGCTCACCGAATATTCCCGCGTGAGTTCGCTTTCGCTCGGAAGACGGTCGCCGGGGCGAAAAACGCCTTCGGACAAATCCCGCCGCAATGCCGAACTGATTTTCGCCGCGAGCGATACTCCTTGCTTCGTGTTGCTCTCAACGTCCATTCCGGCCCACCTGTTTCAAACTTGTCTGGCATGTTAGCAAACCCCCGCCACATTGCAAGGGCCGCGCCTCCGCACCGCCGGGACGGTCGGCCCCCCTCACGCCGCAGCCATGGCCGAACTGCTGGAAAAGCGGCTTCTATATTCACCCGGCGAGAGGCCGAGAATGCGGTGGAACACCCGGCGAAAGGCGGCGGCGTCCTCATAACCCACCGACCAGGCGATCTGATCGACAGAACGGCGGGGGAATTCCAGCAGTTCCCGCGCCTTGCCGACACGCAGATGCTGGACATATTCGATGGGCTTCATGCCGGTGGCGGCCTTGAAGCGGCGCAGGAAGGTCCGCTCCTCCAGCCCTGCATGGCCGGCCATGTCGGTAACGCTCGTCGCCCGCCCGGCGCGGGCCTGCAGCCAGTGCTGCACCTTCAGGATCGGCTCGTCGCCATGCGTCAGCCTTGGGGCGAAGCTGCTATAATGGCGCTGTTCACGCCCCGAGGGATCGATCAGCAGGAACTTGCCGGTCTCGATCATCACCGAAGGTCCGAGAAGCCGGTCGACGATGCGCAGGCCAAGGTCTGTCCATGCCATCAGCCCGCCAGCCGTGATGATATCGCCATCCTCGATGACGATCTTGTCTATCTCCAGCCGGATATCGGGAAAACGCTCGCGGAAACGCTCGGCAAACAACCAGTGGGTGGTAGCCGGGCGGCCGGACAGGAGGCCCGTTGCCGCAATCATAAAGGAGCCGCCGCAACTGGCGGCAAGCGTCGCCCCCTGCGCATGCCGATCCAGCAGCCAGCGGGCGTAAGGCTCCGCTTCCTCGATTTCGGCTGGCCCGGTCAGCCTCCCGGGTACGATAAAGATATCGGGATGCCCCGGCCCTGGATCGGTATCCTGACAGCGCGCGAATTCACCGCCCTCCCCCATGCTCCAGTGACTGACCCGCAATTTCGGCCCGCCGCGATCCTGAGAAAATACCGACGCGATGGCAAAAAGATCGGTGATCCCATGCACCATGGCGATCTGACAGTCCCTATAGAGGACCAGTCCCACTTCCAGCGCGCTTCCCGTTACACCTGCCATGACCCACACCCCGTTTTGTCAGTTTTGGCTCGTTTTCTGTCAGAAGCGCCAATCCAGTCCCGGCTGTCTCCAGAGTATCTCTATTCCCACGGGACGCAAGCAAGCTCCCTGCAACAGGAGAGAAAGCCATGACAACGATCACCACCAGAGACGGAACGCATATCTTCTACAAGGACTGGGGCCCGAAAGACGGGCAACCCATCATCTTCTCCCATGGCTGGCCGCTCAGCGCCGATGCCTGGGATGCGCAGATGGTGTTCTTCGCTAACAACGGTTTCCGCACCATCGCCCATGACCGCCGCAGCCACGGCCGCTCCGATCAGGTCTGGCATAACAATACCATGGATCAATATGCCGACGATCTGGCCGAGCTGATCGAACAGCTCGATCTTCATGACATCATTCTGGTCGGCCATTCCACCGGCGGCGGCGAGGTGACGCGCTATATCGGCCGTCATGGTACGGCCCGCGTCGCCAAGATCGCCCTCATCGGCGCTGTGCCGCCGCTGATGCTGAAGACGGAAAGCAATGCCATCGGCCTGCCGATCGATGTTTTTGACGGCATCCGCAAGGGCACCTATGACAATCGCAGCCAGTTTTTCAAGGACCTGACCATTCCCTTCTACGGCTACAACCGCGAAGGCGCCGTGATATCCGAAGGCATCCGCGACGAATTCTGGCGGCAGGGCATGATGGGCGGCCTGAAAGGTCAGCTCGACAGCATTCGCGCCTTTTCGGAAAGCGATTTCCATCAGGACCTGAAGGCTTTCGACAAGCCGACGCTGGTTCTGCACGGCGATGACGATCAGATCGTGCCGGTCGGCGCTTCGGCGCTCTCCACGGTCAGAATAGTCAAACATGCGGTGCTCAAAATCTATGAGGGCGCCGACCATGGCCTGACGCAGACCCATCAGGACCGGTTCAACACCGACCTTCTCGCCTTCATCCACGCCTGAAACCACCGCACAAAGGAGACACGGACATGACACAGAATACATTTCTCATCACCGGCGCATCCGATGGCATCGGTGCGGTCTATGCCGAACGTCTGGCAAAACGCGGCCATGACCTCATACTCGTGGCGCGGCGTGCCGAAAAGCTGAAAGCATTGGCCGCACGGTTGGAAAAGGATCATCACATCGCAGTCGAGGTTCTCGCCGCCGATCTTTCCAAGGCGGAAGACCTCGAAAAGGTGGAAGTGCGGCTGCGCGACGACCGTCGGATTACCGGCCTCGTCAACAATGCCGGTATTGCCGGGGAAGGCGCAATCAGGGCGCTGGACCCGGCCTATGTGACAACGATGATCAACCTCAACATCCTTGCCGTCACCCGGCTTGCAGCAGCCATCGCGCCGCGTCTTGTCGACGATGGCAAGGGCACGATCATCAACATCACTTCGGTCACGGCGCTGATGCCGGCGGCATTCACCGCCGTCTACCCGGCCACCAAGGCCTTCGTGCTTGCCTTCACCGAGGCGCTGCAGGCGCAGCTTTCCCCCTCCGGCGTGCGAGTTCAGGCCGTCCTGCCGGGCATCACCCGCACCGCGATCTGGGAAGAGGAACGGCTCGACGCCATTCCGGCCGCCATGGTCATGGATGTTTACGAAATGGTGGATGCGGCCCTTGCCGGTCTCGACCTCGGCGAAGCACTGACCATTCCGTCCCTGCCGGATACGGCTGATCTTGAAAATTTCCTTGCAGCGCGCGCGGCGTTAAGGCCCAATCTGTCGCATGCACTTGCCGCCAGCCGGTATCGTGCAGCCAAAACCGAATAGAGGGAGACGTATCATGATCCTCGGACTGACCATTCCCCAATTCACGGCATTGCATGTGGGCCTAAGCTTCATCGGCATCGCCGCCGGACTGATCGCCCTACCCGCTTATGCGGCGGGGCGATGGATGCCGCGCATGATGGCGCTTTTCCTCGTCACCACGCTCGCCACCACACTCAACGGCTTCCTGTTTCCAATCGGAAACTTCACGCCGGCGCTCGGCGTCGGCGTCATCTCGACCCTCGTTCTGGCAATTGCACTGGTTGCACTTTATGGATACGGCCTGAATGGCAGGGCGCGCATTATTTATACGATCACCGCTACGATCAGCCTTTATCTCAATATGTTCGTGTTGATCGTTCAGGCATTTCTCAAGGTCGAAACACTCAACAACCTGGCGCCGAACGGCAATGAACCGCCCTTCGTCGTCGCCCAGACGGTTCTGCTTGTTGCAGCCATCTGTCTCGGCTGGAAAGCGACACGCCGCAGGCTCGTCGTCTGAAACGAGCCCGAATTCGAACCGGTTTCCACGAAAATGCCTTGTGCCTCCATATTCAGGCCGCAAGGCATTTTTCGCATACAGAAGACAGGCAATCTCCGTCCAGCCGTCACAAAACGAAGAAATCCCATCTCTAGGATTTTCTTCCGAACCTTTCCTGAACGATGCAGCAGGAGATATCCGGAACGAAGCCATTTTGCGGCCTTGCAAACAAACAATATACATTATACAATAATATATATTAATTTATGGTAACAGGAGATGCCGATGAATGCCGTGAAGATCAACGAGCGTCTGACAGTTGCGGGCCAGCCGATGATCGACGATTTCCCATTGCTCGCCGCCCAAGGTTATAAAAGCATCGTCAATGCCCGGCCTGATGGTGAAGAGCCCGGCCAGCCGGGCAATTCCCAGGAAAAAAGCGCCGCCAGCGCCGCGGGCATGGATTATGGCTTTATCCCGGTCAGCGGCCAAACCATCACCGAAGCCGATATCCGCGCCTTCCAGCAGAAAATGGCGGAAGCGGAAGGCCCCGTTTTTGCCCATTGCAAGGGCGGCGCCCGCGCGCTCACGCTTCATGTTCTCGGGGAAGCTCTGGATGGGCGCATCGAAAGGGACGATATCGAGGCTTTCGGCAAGACGCACGGCTTTGACCTTTCCGGCGCCACCCGCTGGCTGGAACGGCGCGCAGCGGCGGCTCCGCACGTCAAGGCATTCTTCGATCCGCGTACATGGAGCGTGCAATATGTCGTGTCCGATCCCTCGACCGGGCGCTGCGCCATTATCGACCCGGTCTATGATTTCGATGAGAAATCCGGCGCAACCGGAACGATGAATGCCGACGCCATTCTGGACTATGTGGAGAGCCAGGGCCTGACGGTGGAATGGATTCTCGATACCCATCCGCATGCCGACCATTTTTCCGCTGCCCATTATCTCAAGCAGAAGACCGGTGCGCAGACAGCCATCGGCGCGAAAGTCACCGGCGTCCAAAAGCTCTGGCAGGAAAAATACAACTGGCCGGATCTAAAAACCGATGGCTCCCAATGGGACCGGCTGTTCGAGGCGGGCGACAGGTTCAATATCGGCTCCCTTGAAGCGCGCGTGCTGTTTTCGCCCGGCCACACGCTGGCCTCCGTCACCTATGTGGTAGGTAATGCCGCCTTCGCGCACGATACGCTTTTCATGCCCGATTCCGGCACCGCGCGCGCCGATTTCCCCGGCGGCAGCGCCAGCGAACTCTGGGCGTCCATTCAAGCCATTCTCGCCCTTCCCGACGAAACACGGCTTTTCACCGGCCACGATTATCAGCCCGGCGGCCGCACGCCGAAATGGGAAAGCACGGTCGGCGAACAGAAACACAGCAATCCGCATCTTGCCGGCGTGACGGAGGAGGGTTTCATCCGTCTCAGGCAAGCGCGGGATCGCACATTGCCGATGCCGAAGCTCATTCTCCACGCCCTGCAGGTCAATATTCGCGGCGGTCGCCTGCCGGAGCCGGAGGCGAATGGCAAGCGTTATCTGAAATTCCCGCTCGACGTGCTGGAGGGAAGCATATGGTAAAGGAAAACAAGCTGGAAAAGTCCCCCCACATTGCTGAAATTCCACTTCCCGCCATGGAGGAGAGGGCTGTCGAGGTCGCACTGCTTCTGAAAACGCTTGCACACCCGGCGCGGCTGATGCTCGCCTGCACGCTGGCGCAGGGGGAATTCTCCGTCGGCGAGCTGGAGGCCAAGCTGGATATTCGCCAGCCGACGCTCTCCCAGCAGCTGGGCGTGCTGCGGGAAGCCGGCGTGGTCGAAACCCGGCGCGACGCCAAGCAGATTTTTTACCAACTGAGCGAAGCGAAAGCAGCGCAACTGATCGAGGCCCTTTACACCATATTCTGCGCGCCAAAGGAGGAGACCCCGTGAGCCCCTATTGGCCCTCTCTTTTTGGCGGCATGCTGCTCGGTCTTGCCTGCATTCTGCTGTTTCTTTTCAATGGCCGTATTGCCGGCATCAGCGGGCTCATAGGCAAAATGCTCGGCAGGGAGCGGCGTCTTGCCGATCTCGCCTTCGTCGCCGGCTTGCTGGCCGGACCTTATATCTATGCCGCGGCATTCGGCCGGCTGCCGGCCATCACCATCGTTTCACCATGGCCGCTCATCCTCATTGCCGGGCTGCTGGTGGGTTTTGGCACGCGCATGGGCTCAGGCTGCACATCCGGCCATGGCATCATGGGGCTGGCGCGATTTTCCCGGCGCTCCATCGCCGCGACCGCCACCTTTCTGATTGCCGGTATTTGCGCCGCGACGATAACTGGAGCCCTGTCTTGAAAAATCCAGCCGTGGCAAGTGTTTTCCTGGCATTGGCCGCCGGAGCCCTGTTCGGCTTTGGCCTCTCGCTTTCAGGCATGGTTGATCCGGCCCGCGTTTCCGGCTTTCTCGACGTGGCGAGCGGCCATTGGGATCCGAGCCTGGTATTCGTTCTCGGCGGTGCGGTGATGGTCGCCGTGCCGGGTGTGCTGCTCAGCCAGCGTCTCGCCAAACCGGTCCTCGCAGAAGGTTTCAGCCTTCCCGCAAAAACCCGCATCGACCGGCCGCTCATAACAGGCTCGGCCATTTTCGGCATCGGTTGGGGGCTTGCCGGTTTCTGTCCCGGCCCGGCACTATCGGCTTTCGCCCTCGGGCTGACGCCGGTCGTTCTTTTCGTCGGCGCCATGATTGCCGGCATGCTGATCCACGACCGCCTCTACGCAAAGCAGCCATAAAGGCAAGGCTCGTTCGGGGCGGGGAAACGGGCCGTCGCGCGAGGCTGGAACGCTCCCGCGCGACGGCGTGTGATTATTTAGAGGTCAATCAGGCTTTTGCCCGTCATTTCCGGCGGCAGCGGCACATTCATCAGTTGCAGCAGGGTGGGCGCGACATCGGCAAGAATGCCGTCATGCAGCTTCGCACCTTCCGGGCCGCCGAAAAGGATCACCGGCACCGGATTGGTGGTGTGGGCCGTATGCGGGCCGCCGGTCACGGGGTCGACCATGGTTTCGCAATTGCCGTGGTCCGCAATGACAAGCATCGCGCCGCCCACTTTTTCAAGAGCGGCAACGACGGCACCAAGCCCACGATCCACGGCTTCACAGGCCTTGATTGCGGCCTGCAGATCGCCGGTATGACCCACCATATCGGGGTTGGCGTAGTTGGTGACGATCAAATCGTAACCCTTGCCGATCGCCTCGACGAATTTTTCCGTCACTTCCGGCGCGCTCATCTCCGGCTGCAGATCGTAGGTCGCGACCTTCGGGGATTTCGGCATGAAACGGTCTTCGCCCACTTCCGGCTCTTCCTTGCCGCCATTCAGGAAGAAGGTGACATGGGGATATTTTTCCGTTTCGGCGAGACGAAACTGCGTGAGCCCCTGCTTTGCCACCCAGGCGCCGAGCGTATTGACGATATCCCGCTTCGGATAAGCCGTCGTCATGAATTCATTATGGCGGGTGGAATATTCCACCATGCCAAGCAGAGCCGAAAGGACAGGCTTTTCGCGCGAAAAACCGTCGAAATCGTCCGCCCCTATGGCGAGCAGGATTTCACGGGCACGGTCGGCCCGGAAATTCAGGCAGAACAGGCCATCGCCGGCCTTGAAACCTTCATAACCATCGATCACCGTCGGCAGGATGAATTCGTCGGTGACGTTGTTCCTATAACTCTGAGCAACGGCGCTTACCGCATCCCGCGCGTGTTCTCCTTTCGCCAGAACCATGGCGTCATAGGCTTTCTCGACGCGCTCCCAGCGGTTGTCGCGATCCATCGCATAATAGCGGCCGATCACCGTGCCGATGCTTGCCCCCTGCGGCAGGCTCGCCACCAGTGCCGCCACAAATTCTTCAGCCGATTGCGGCGCGACATCGCGGCCGTCGGTGATGGCATGTACCACCACTTTCAGGCCGTGGCTGATCATCAGCCTCACCGCCGCCTGGCCGTGGAGGATATGGCCATGGACGCCGCCATCGGAAACGACGCACATCAGATGCGCCACACCGTCCGCGGCCTTCACGGTGGCGGCGAAATCAAGCACCGCCGCATTGCGGAAAAAGCTGCCATCCTCGATCGCCAGATCGATCTGGCCGAGATCCATGGCGACGATGCGGCCCGCGCCAATATTGGTGTGGCCAACTTCCGAATTGCCCATCTGCCCGGTGGGCAGACCCACATTCGGGCCGAAGGTGGTGAGCCTCGCATTCGGGCAGGTGGCGAAAAGCCGGTCCATGGTGGGCGTATTCGCCAGCACCGGCGCATTGCTGGATGTGTCCTCGTTCAGCCCCCAGCCATCGAGAATAGTCAGGACAACGGGTTTGGGAGTGCGCATGGGAGGACCTTCTTCTTCATTCGGTTGCCGGCGGAGGGCGGACCGCCGGGCACCGGAGCGCCCTCGTCCGCCACTGTGATCATGATGAGAAAACATGTTTCTCGTTCTTCTCTTCTATACCCGAAGATAACGAACGCAAGCCTATACCGACACCGAAACAGTTCCATGAAGCCGGAGCGCCTCATGGAAGAAAAGCTTCTTACGAATGAATCTTCAGCCGTCGATAAAGATCAGCGCCGGTTTTTCCATAAGCGCCTTCACGGCCTGGATGAATATCGCCGCATCCCAGCCATCGACAACCCGGTGATCGAAGCTCGATGAGAGGTTCATCATCTTGCGCGGCACAAACCGCGTCCCATCCCACACCGGGCGCGTCACGATCTTGTTGACGCCGATGATCGCCACCTCCGGGTGATTGATGATGGGTGTCGAGACCACACCGCCCAAGGCTCCCAGCGAACTGATGGTGATGGTGGAGCCCATCAATTCTTCCCGATGGGCCGTGCCGGTGCGGGCCGCTTCGGCGACGCGTGCGACTTCGTCCGCGCATTCCCAAAGGCCGAGCGTTTCCGTATGGCGCACGACCGGAACGGTGAGGCCCGACGGCGTCTGCGTGGCGATGCCGATATGAACCGCTTCATAGTGGCTGACGACCCCTTTTTCGTCATCGAAGGTGGCATTCATGCCGGGATGATCGGCAACGGCTTTCACCAGCGCGCGCATCAGGAACGGCAGGATCGTCAGCTTCGGTTGCCCGGAACGGCGATTGCCGTTCATGGTTGCCCGCAAATCCTCCAGATCGGTCACGTCGACTTCCTCGACATAGGTGATGTGGGGAATGCGGGAGGCCGAAAGCACCATCTTCTCGGCGATCTTGCGCCTGAGCCCGGTCACCTTCACCTCCTCGACAGCGCTATCGTGGGGCGCTATCGGCTCGGGACGGTCCGGCCGTCCCCGCACGGTTAAAAACCCGTCGAGATCGGCATGGGTGATGTGCCCGTCAGGCCCCGTTCCCTTGACCTTGGTGAGATCGATATCGAGATCGTCGGCGCGCTGGCGAACAGCGGGAGACGCCAACGGTTTATGATACGGTTCGGCGACGGGCGCCGGCGGCGCCTCCTCGGCCTCTCGCGCCGCAGGTTGGGTTTCAACGGGTGGCGGCGTGTCCGTCATGTCGGCAGGCGCTTGCGTCATCTGGGTGGGCACTTCCGCTTCCGGCGCGCTGCCATTGGAAGCGGCGACGGCGACATCGGTTTCGATGCGCAGCAGCGGCGCCTTTACCGGCACGGTATTTCCAACCGTCACGGCAAGCCAGGTGACGATCCCCGCCACCGGGGATGGGATTTCCCCCGTCGCCTTGTCGGTCATCCCCGCGGCCAGCACCATGTCCTCATGGACGAGATCGCCCGGTTTGACGTTCCATTCCACCAGTTCGGCTTCCGCCACACCTTCACCGACATCGGGCATCGTGATAACAAATTCCGCCATAATCAGGCCTCCATGACATCGACAAGGGCGCGCCCGACGCGGGCCGGTCCCGGAAAATAGTCCCATTCCTGCGCATGGGGGTAAGGCGTATCCCAGCCCGCGACGCGGACGACGGGAGCCTCGAGGTGATAAAAACAATGCTCCTGCACCAGCGACACGACTTCGGCCCCGAAGCCGGAGGTCAGCGTCGCCTCATGCACCATGACGCAACGGCCTGTCTTGGAGACAGACTTGACGATTGTATCGAGATCGAGCGGCAAGAGGCTGCGAAGATCGATGATCTCAGCATCCACGCCGGTCTCTTCCGCCGCCGCCAGCGCCACATGCACCATGGTGCCATAAGCGATGACGGTCACAGCGTTTCCGGGACGGCGTATCTCCGCCTTGCCGATGGGAATGGTGTAGTGCCCTTCCGGCACCTCCCCCATCTTGTGTTTGGACCACGGCGTCACCGGCCGGTCGTGATGGCCATCAAAGGGACCGTTATAAAGCCGCTTCGGCTCCAGAAACATAACCGGGTCGGGATCTTCGATGGAAGCGATCAGCAGCCCCTTGGCGTCATAGGGATTGGAAGGAACCACCACCTTCAGCCCGCAGACATGGGTGAAAAGCGCTTCCGGGCTCTGACTGTGCGTCTGCCCGCCAAAAATGCCGCCGCCGGTCGGCATTCTGAGAACGATGGGGCAGGTGAAATCGCCATTGGAGCGATAACGGATACGCGCTGCTTCCTGGGTGATCTGGTCATAGGCGGGATACATGTAATCGGCGAACTGGATTTCGACACAGGGCCGCAACCCATAAGCAGCCATGCCGATGGCAGTGCCGACAATGCCGGATTCACTGATCGGCGCATCGAAACAGCGGGTCTTGCCGTATTTTCCCTGCAGCCCCTGCGTGGCGCGGAAAACCCCACCGAAATAGCCCACATCCTCGCCAAACACCACGACATCGTCACTGCGCTCCATGGACACATCCATGGCGCTACGGACGGCTTCGATCATCGTCATTCTTGCCATGCCTTACCACCCTGCCTTCTGACGTTGCCGGACGAGATGCGGCGGCATCTCGGCGTAGACACCCTCGAAAATATCCTTTTTCGGCGGTTTTTTGCCTTCGTGCAGCGTGCCGTGGCTTTCCGCCTCGCGCTGAGCTTCCAGCACCTCATCGGCAATTTCCGCCTCTGCCTGCCGGTGCCGTTCCTCCGACCAGACGCCTCGCAGGATGAGATGTTTTTTGAGCCTCAGAACCGGATCGCCCAGCGGCCATGCCTCGGACTCCGTCTTGGGGCGGTAAGCGCTCGGATCGTCGGAAGTGGAATGGGCGCCGACACGATAGGTGACGTATTCAATGAGCGTCGGGCCGAGATTGCGGCGAGCCCGCTCCACCGCCCAGCGCGCCACGGCATAAACGGCGAGATAGTCATTGCCGTCGACCCGCAGTGCGGGAATGCCGAAGCCCAGGCCGCGTGCCGCAAAGGTTCCCGAGCCGCCGCGCGCGATGCCCTGAAAGGTGGAAATCGCCCATTGGTTATTGACGATATTGAGAACCACCGGAGCCTTGTAGGTGGAGGCAAAGACCATCGCCGAGTGAAAATCCGACTCCGCCGTCGAACCGTCACCGATCCATGCTGCGGCGATCTTCGTATCGCCCTTGATGGCCGACGCCATCGCCCAACCGACCGCCTGCACATATTGCGTGGCGAGATTGCCGGAGACGGTGAAGAAACCATGCTCCTTCGAGGAATAAAGCACCGGCAACTGCCGCCCATGCAGCGGATCCAGTTCGTTGGAATAAATCTGGTTCATCATGGTGACGAGCGGATAGTCGTCGGCGATCAACAGCCCGGCCTGCCGGTAGGTCGGGAAATTCATGTCGCCTTTGGAGAGCGCCTTGCGGAAGGCGCAGCTCACCGCCTCTTCGCCCAGATGCTGCATGTAAAAAGAGGTTTTACCCTGCCGTTGCGCCATCAGCATGCGCGCATCGAAAGCCCGAAGCCGCATCATATTCTTCAGGCCCACCAGCAGGTCCTCATCCGAAAGCAGCCCTGCCCATGGCCCAACGGCCTCGCCCTGATGATTGAGGACACGGATGATCGAATAGGCAAGATCGCGCATGCTTTCCGGCGCGGCGTCAACCTCCGGGCGCGGCACGGAGCCGGCCTTGGGTATTTTCACATTGGAGAAATCCGGCTCCCCGCCGGGCCGCACCGCAGGTTCGGGAACATGCAGGCTGAGACGTGGCGTTTCGGTTATGTCCATTCTACTCCTCCCGTCGCGGTCTCCTCCAGACCGCGAAACAACGCTCAAAGGTTCCGCGCGATCACCATTCGCTGGACATCGCTGGTCCCCTCGTAAATCTGGCAGATGCGCACATCGCGATAGATCCGCTCCACCGGATAATCCGCCATGTAGCCGTAACCGCCGTGAATCTGGATGGCGTCCGAGCAGACGCGCTCGGCCATTTCGGAAGCGAAGAGCTTCGCCATCGAAGCCTCCGAAAGACAGGGCTCACCCGCTTCCTTCAGCGCCGCCGCATGCAGCACCAGCTGCCGCGCCGCTTGAATGCGCGTCGCCATATCCGCGAGGCGAAACGCGACCGCCTGATGTTCGATGATTGCCTGCCCGAAGGCCTTGCGCTCACGGGCATAATCCCGCGCCGCCTCGAAGGCCGCCTGCGCCATGCCTACCGCTTGCGCGGCGATGCCGATGCGGCCGCCTTCCAGATTGGCAAGCGCAATGCGATACCCCTGCCCCTCTTCGCCCAGCCGCAATTCGGCTGGCACCGCCATGTCGGTAAAGGCGATCTGGCAGGTATCGGATGAATGCAGGCCGAGCTTTTCTTCGACCCTTATGACCTCGTAACCCGGCGTGTCCGTCGGCACGATGAAGGCGGTGATACCCTTCTTGCCCGCCGTCGCGTCGGTGACGGCAAAAACGATGACGACATCGCCATTTTTACCTGATGTGATGAATTGCTTCGCGCCATCAAGAATATAACGATCACCATCGCGCCGCGCTTTGGTCTTGAGATTTGACGCATCGGAGCCAGCCTGCGGTTCGGTCAGCGCGAAACCGCCGATCCATTCGCCGGAAGCGAGTTTCGGCAGGAAGCGCTGCTTCTGGCCTTCGGTTCCGAATTTTAGGATAGGCACACATCCCACGGAATTATGGACGCTCATGATGGTGGAACAGGCACCATCCCCGGCAGCGATTTCCTCCAGTGCCAGTGCGTAGGCAACGGCGCCGGTCTCCGCCCCGCCATACTCTTCGGAGACCAGCATGCCGAGGAAACCGAGCTCGCCCATCGCTTTCAATTCGTCTTTGGGAAAACGGCTTTCCCGGTCACGCGAAGCGGCGCCAGGGGCAAGCCGCTCGCGGGCGAAGTCGCGGGCCATATCTCTGATCTGTTGCTGGGCTTCGGTGAGCATCATCGCGGCCTCTCCCCCAAAAGCAGAAGCGCATGAGACGCGTCGACGTCACCTGATGCCGGCAACGTCGCAAACTGGAATTGGTTCTGAGGCCTGCCCATGAAAGCATGGGCGGCCCCGTCGATCACGACAGGGTCATGCACAGCCAAATTCACCTCCCTTGGCCAGCCCTGACGTGAGGAACCGGCCCGCCGCAAATCTCCTCCAGACCGCGACTGATGTGAACGCTATCACTATCTCGAATTCATTTCAAAGCTATTTTGATTGACAGTTTTTTGATTGGCGATATCTTTGATCCAACAAATAGTCATATCATAGAGCAAATGATCCATGATTGAGCTCGACAGTTTCGACCAGAAGATTCTGCATGTTCTCGGCGATGACGGGCGGGTCAGCTGGCGGGATCTTGCCGCCCGCATCGGTCTCTCCTTCACGCCGACGCTGCGCCGCGTGCGCAAGCTGGAAGAGGAAGGCATCATTCGCGGTTATACCGCCGTCTTCGATGAGAACCGTCTGCTCGGCAACATGGGCGTCTTCATTTCCGTCACGCTGGAGCGGCAGATCAAGGAAGCGTTGACCACCTTCGAACACCACGTCGCTTCCATTCCGGAAGTTGTGGGCGGTTACCAGACCAGCGGCAGTTCCGATTATCTGATCCACGCCATGGTGCGGGATTTGCCGCATTATCAGGAGCTACTGGATTTCCTGACCACGGTTCCCGGCGTGTCGCGCATCCAGTCCAATTTCGCCATCAAGACATTCGTGCGCCGTTCCGCCGCCTTCACCGGAGGTGACGCGCCATAATCAAGGGTTGCCGGCGCGGAGGAGGTGCCGGTTGCTGACAAAAGGGACGGCGGCAGATGCCGTCCGGAGGAGGAGACGCGATGAGTTTGAATCTCGCCGCCATTTTCGATGCCGATCTCGGCCCGGAAATCGCAGCATTGCGCGACAGCGCCAGTGCATTCGCAGATGATAAAATTGCGCCACTCGCCGCCGCGATCGATCGCGACGACCGGTTTCCGCGTCAGCTCTGGCCGCAAATGGGTGAGCTTGGCCTGCACGGTATCACCGTTTCGGAAGAATTCGGCGGCGCTTACATGGGCTATCTCGCCCATTGCGTGGCGATGGAGGAAATAAGCCGGGCTTCCGCTTCCATCGGCCTTTCCTATGGCGCTCATTCCAACCTCTGCATCAACCAGATTCACCGCTGGGGAACGCAAGAGCAGAAGCACAGATATCTACCGAAGTTGGTCTCCGGCGAGCACGTCGGCTCCCTCGCCATGAGCGAGACGGAAGCCGGTTCCGATGTCGTGTCGATGCGGCTGAAGGCGGAACGCAAAGGTGATCACTATGTGCTAAACGGCGCAAAAATGTGGATCACCAACGGCCACGAGGCCGATACGCTGGTGGTTTATGCCAAGACGGATATGTCCGCCGGTGCGCGCGGCATCACGGCCTTCCTGATCGAAAAAGGCTTCAAGGGCTTTCGCCCGGCCCAGAAACTCGACAAGCTCGGCATGCGCGGTTCCCCCACCTCGGAACTGGTGTTCGAGGATTGCGAGGTGCCGGAGGAAAACATCCTTGGTCGCCTCAATGATGGCGTGACGGTGCTGATGAGCGGGCTGGATTACGAGCGCGCCGTACTGGCTGCCGGCCCTGTTGGCATCATGCAGGCAGCCATCGATCTGGTGCTGCCCTATGCCCGCGAGCGCAAGCAGTTCGGCAAACCCATCGGCGAATTCCAGCTGGTGCAGGGAAAGCTTGCCGATATCTATTCGGCGATGAACGCATCGCGCGCTTATGTCTATGCCGTGGCCCGGGCCTGCGACAATGGCCGCATCACGCGGCAGGATGCGGCGGGCGCAATCCTGTTCGCCGCCGAACGGGCCACACAGGTGGCGCTGGATGCAATTCAGCTTCTCGGAGGCTCCGGTTATGTCAATGAAAGCCCGGCCGGACGGCTGCTGCGCGACGCCAAGCTTTATGAAATCGGCGCAGGCACCAGCGAAATCCGCCGGATGCTGATCGGCCGCGAACTGGTCAAGGGCAACGGGTGAGGACACAAGATGAAGCTTACATCCAGCCTGAACCGCGACCCCACCTTTGCCGCCAATGTCGATTTCATGTCAGGCTTGGTCGATGACCTGCAGCAGCACGTCGAGAAAATATTGAGAGGCGGCGGCGACAAAGCGCGTGATCGGCATCTTTCCCGCGGCAAATTGCTGGCGCGCGACCGGATCGAAGCGCTTCTCGATCCCGGCAGTTCATTTCTCGAATTCTCGCAATTTGCAGCTTACGAGGTCTATGACGAGCCGATTCCCGCCGCCGGCATTGTCACCGGCATCGGCAGGGTCTCGGGCCGCGAATGCGTCATCGTCGCCAATGATGCGACGGTGAAAGGCGGCACCTATTATCCGCTGACGGTGAAGAAACACCTGCGCGCGCAGGAAATCGCCACGGAGAACCGCCTGCCCTGCATTTACCTCGTGGATTCCGGCGGCGCGAACCTGCCCAATCAGGACGAGGTGTTTCCCGACCGCGATCATTTCGGCCGCATTTTCTATAATCAGGCCAATATGTCAGCGGAAGGCATCGCCCAGATTGCCGTGGTGATGGGCAGTTGCACGGCGGGCGGGGCCTATGTGCCTGCCATGAGCGACCAGTCCGTCATCGTCAAAAATCAGGGCACGATCTTTCTCGGCGGCCCGCCGCTGGTGAAGGCCGCAACCGGCGAGGTGGTGAGTGCGGAAGAGCTGGGCGGCGCGGATGTGCATTCCCGGCAATCCGGCGTCACCGATCATTATGCACGCGACGACCGGCACGCGCTGGCGCTGACCCGGCGGATCGTCTCCACCCTCAACCGTCGCAAACAGGTGGAGCTGGATATCCGCGAACCCGTAGAACCACTTTATCCGGCTGAGGAGCTTTATGGCGTCGTTCCCGCCGATACGCGCAAACCATTCGAAGTGCGCGAGATCATCGCCCGTCTGGTGGACGGTTCCGAATTCGATGAGTTCAAGGCGCTTTACGGCACCACGCTGGTCTGCGGTTTTGCCCACATCCACGGTTATCCTGTCGGCATCGTCGCCAATAACGGCATTCTGTTTTCGGAATCGGCACTGAAGGGCGCGCATTTCATCGAACTTTGCTGCCAGCGCAGTATCCCGCTGGTTTTCCTGCAAAACATCACGGGCTTCATGGTCGGCAAGGCCTATGAGGCGGGCGGCATCGCCAAGGACGGCGCCAAGCTCGTGACCGCTGTCGCTTCAGCCAAAGTGCCGAAATTCACCGTCATCATCGGCGGTTCCTTCGGGGCCGGCAATTACGGCATGTGCGGCCGCGCCTATTCGCCACGATTCCTGTGGATGTGGCCCAATGCCCGCATTTCGGTGATGGGCGGCGAACAGGCGGCGTCCGTCTTGGCGCAAATCCGTCGCGATGGCATCGAGGCCGATGGCCGTCACTGGTCCAAGGAAGGGGAAGAGGCCTTCAAACAGCCGATCCGGGAAAAATACGAGCGGGAGGGACATCCCTATTATGCCAGCGCCAGACTTTGGGACGATGGCATCATCGACCCGAAGGATACCCGCCTCGTGCTTGGCCTTGGCCTCTCCGCCGCGCTCAATGCACCGATTGAACCCACCCGTTTTGGCATATTCAGGATGTGAGGCGACGATGTTCTCAAAAATACTGATCGCCAACAGGGGCGAAATAGCCTGCCGTATCATCCGCACCGCCGCCAAGATGGGCATCCGCACCGTTGCCGTCTATTCGGATGCCGACCGTGACGCCATGCATGTGGCGCTGGCCGACGAGGCCATCGCCATCGGCGCGGCCCCCGCGCGGGCCTCCTATCTCGACGGCGAAAAAATCATCGCCGCCGCAAATGCCTGCGGCGCACAAGCCATTCATCCGGGTTACGGATTTCTTTCGGAAAATGCCAGCTTTGCCGAAGCCTGCGCCGCCGCCGGGCTCGTTTTCATTGGCCCGCCGGCAGCGGCAATCCGCGCCATGGGCGGGAAAAGCGAGGCAAAGGCGCTGATGGCAAAGGCCGGCGTTCCGGTCGTTCCCGGCTATCACGGTGAGGAACAGGCGCAGGAGCGATTGGGCAGCGAGGCGGACGCCATAGGTTATCCCGTTCTGCTCAAGGCCTCGGCCGGCGGCGGCGGCAAGGGCATGCGCATCGTGCGGCAGAAGCGCGACTTCGCAGCGGAGCTTGCTGGCGCAAAACGCGAAGCGCTGGCCGCTTTCGGCAATGACCGCATGCTGATCGAAAAATACCTCGAGCGGCCGCGCCATGTGGAAGTGCAGGTCTTTGCCGATGGTCATGGCAACTGTGTTTCGCTTTTCGAGCGCGACTGCTCGATCCAGCGCCGGCACCAGAAGGTCATCGAGGAAGCTCCTGCCCCCGGCCTGCCCGATGCGCTTCGCCAGCGCATGTATGAAGCGGCGGTCGCCGCCGCCCGCACCATCGATTATCGCGGCGCGGGAACGGTGGAATTCCTGCTCGACCCTTCCGGCGACTTCTATTTCATGGAAATGAATACGAGGCTGCAGGTCGAACATCCGGTCACGGAATATATTACCGGTCTCGACCTGGTCGAATGGCAGATCCGCGTCGCCAACGGAGAGGCCCTGCCGGAAGACTGGACCGGTCTTAGCATAAACGGCCATGCCATCGAGGCGCGGATTTATGCCGAGGACCCGGCGCATGATTTCCTGCCGTCGATCGGCACCATCAGCCATGTGGTTTTCCCCGATCAGGGCCCTCATGTCCGGATCGACAGCGGCATCCGCGCCGGCGACGCCATCACCGTGCATTACGATCCGATGATCGCCAAGCTGATCGTCTGGGACCGTGATCGCCCATCGGCGCTGCGGCATTTGCGGTTGGCGCTCGAAAATCTGGCGATCTGTGGCGTCACCGGCAATGCCGCCTTTCTGACGCGGCTTGCGGGACTGGCGGCCTTCGCGAACGCCGATCTCGACACCGGCTTCATCGCCCGTCACGAAGTGGCGCTGTTTGCTCCGGCAGCAACGGACGGGAACGAGATAGCCATGGCCGCGCTTGGCCTGCTGCTTGCGCGGCAGAAAAACGGAAAGCCTGATTCACAGGCAGATCCCTATAGCCCATGGAACAAGACGGCGGCCTTCCGCCTCAACGCGCCGGCAAGGGAAACGCTGTGTTTCGTCTTTGACAACCAGCCGCTTAGCGTTGGCGTCACGCATGAGGCGGATGGTTTTTCGTTTGAGATCGACGGACGGGCCATCAATGTCCATGGGGACCTCTCGGACGATGGCAAATTCAAAGCGACCGTGGACGGCAGAAAAAGGCAGGGCCATTTCTTTGCCGAGGATGGCCGTTACACTCTTTTTCTGGATGGCGAGCATTATCGCATCGACCAGCCGGATCCCGTCGATATTGCGGATGCCGCGACCCATACCGGCGGCCTGGAAGCGCCCATGCCCGGCGTCATCCGCGCCTTGCTGAGCAGCAACGGTGCTGCGGTTGAGGCCGGCGAGGCACTTGTGGTGATGGAGGCGATGAAAATGGAACACACGATCCGCGCGCCGGCGAAAGGCACCGTCACGGCCATCAATTGCATTGAGGGCGATATGGTCGCGGCCGGTGCGGTGCTGGTGGATTTCGAGCCGGAGGGCGGCTGAAATGAGCTGGCCCCGAAAGGTAAAAATCGTCGAAGTGGGCGCGCGTGACGGCTTGCAGAACGAAAGCGCCGAGGTTCCAGCCGCCATCAAGATCGAGTTGATCGAACGGCTGGCCGCAACCGGATTGGCGGCGGTGGAAGCGGGTGCTTTCGTCTCACCCAAAAAAGTGCCGAAAATGGCGGATTCGAAAGAGGTGTTCCAGGGCCTCGAAAGGCGACCCGGCACCGCCTATCCGGCGCTCGTTCCCAATATGAAAGGTTTCGAGGCTGCCCTTGATGCCGGTGTGATGGAAGTCGCCGTTTTCGTCTCCGCATCCGAAGGTTTCAGCCAGCACAATATCGGCTGCTCGCGCGCCGAAAGCCTTGAGCGCCTGCGCGATGTCGCATCAGCCGCGGCCGGCCGGAACATCCTCATGCGCGGTTACGTCTCCTGCATAGCCGGCTGCCCCTATGACGGTAAGGTTGCACAGGATGAGGTGGCGGCGATGGCCGAAGCGCTTATCGGCCTCGGCTGTTACGAAATCTCGCTCGGCGATACGATCGGCATCGGCACGGCGGACCAGATTCGCAATATCATCAAGCGGGTGTCTGCCCGCATCCCGCGTGAAAAACTCGCCATGCATTTCCACGATACCTATGGGCAGGGCGTCGCCAATGTGCTGGCCTCGCTGGATGAAGGCATCTCCGTCTTCGACAGTTCGGTCGCCGGGCTGGGCGGCTGCCCCTTTGCACCGGGCGCCAGCGGTAACGTCGCCACAGAAGACGTCGTTTATCTGCTGCAGGGGCTTGGCATTAAAACCGGTATCGACCTGTTGGCGGTGGCGAAAACCGGGGACTGGATCAGCCGGCATCTCGGTAGACCGAATGCGGCCCGCGCCGGCAAGGCACTGCTTGCGGCAAGACAGAAGGATGGCGCGCATGGCGGATGAACTGCTGAGCGAAAGGCGCAAAGGCATTCTCTGGCTGACGCTCAACCGGCCGGAGGTGCACAATGCCCTGAATGCCGCGATGACGGACGCACTGACGAGAGCCATCCGCGCGGCATCCGGTGATGGCGGCCTGCGCGCCGTGGTAATAACGGCGGCGGGAGACCGCAGCTTCTGCTCCGGGGCCGATCTGAAGGAAAGCGCCGGCGGCATGTTCCTCTCGCGGGAGGGAACCAACCCCATTGCCGATGTGATGCGCGCCATCGAGGGCTGCGACAGGCTCGTCATCGCCCGCATCAACGGCCGGGTTCTGGCCGGTGGGCTTGGCCTCGTTGCCGCCTGCGATCTCGCCTATGCCGCCGACCATGCCGAATTCGGCATGCCTGAGGTGCGCGTGGGACTTTTCCCGGCTATGGTGGCGGCAAAGCTTCTGGCGAAGATACCCCTGAGCCAGCTTCAGGAAATGGCCTATCTTGGCGCTGCGATCAACGCCGCTGATGCGGAGCGTCTCGGCCTCGTCAATCGGGCTGTCCCTTCTGCCGAACTCGATGTCGTGGTGGAAGATGTTCTCGCACGGTTGCGGCAGAATGCTCCGGGCGCCATCGCGGCCGGAAAGGCGGCGTTGCTGAAGATGCGCGATATGCCGTCCATCGAGCGGCTTGCCTTTGCCGAGAGCGTCATCGCCACGATCAGCGTCAGCGACGAGGCGCGGCAGGGGCGATTGGCTTTTGCCGAAAAAAGGAAACCGCTCTGGGTGGAGTGATCGCCGTCATCTGTCCGAACTCCGGTTCTCTCGAAAGTCGTCATAGGGTTAATCGATATAATCCCGATGCGTCCGTTGACCCTGTTCGGCAAATCGAGTTCTATCCAGCACCTTTCGCCGGGCGGCGATTGGGGAAGCCGGAGGAGACCCATGCAGCTTGTAAAAACCGTCGCCGAATTGCGGGACGCCACCGCCGACTTTCGCCGTGCGGGCAAAACCATCGGCTTCGTGCCGACCATGGGCTTTCTCCATATCGGCCATCTGACGCTCGTTGCCCAATCCAAGGCGGAAAACGACGTGACAGTGGTTTCGATCTTCGTTAACCCATTGCAATTCGGTGCGAATGAGGATCTCGCCCGTTACCCCCGCGATCTTACCCGCGACAGCGCATTGCTGGAAGAGGCGGGCATCGACATTCTTTTCGCACCGGAAGTCTCCGAGATGTATCCGCGCCCGATGCAGACCGTGGTGGATGTGTCCGAACTGGGAAACCAGTTGGAAGGCGCGGTGCGGCCGGGGCATTTCGCCGGTGTTGCGACCGTCGTGACCAAGCTTTTTAATCTCGTTCAGCCGAACGCGGCCTATTTCGGCGAGAAGGATTACCAGCAGGTAACGCTGATCCGCCGCATGGTCGAGGACCTTGCCCAACCTGTCAGGGTCGTTCCCGTCGCCACCGTGCGCGAGGCGGACGGGCTGGCCTGCTCCTCACGGAATGTCTATCTTAACCCCGCACAACGCGCCGCAGCCGTGATCGTGCCGCGCGCGCTGGACGAAGCGGAACGGCTTTATGGCGAGGGCTTCGACGACCCTGCCGCATTCGAGACGGCCATAGAAAAATTCATCGCCGCCGAGCCGCTGGCCTCACCGGAAGTCGTCGCGGTGCGCGATCCCGATACGCTCGCCCCCGTTGCTTCGTTGCAGGCGGGACCAGTGCTGGTGGCGCTATTCGTGCGCCTGGGCAGCACGAGGCTCCTCGACAACCGTGTCATCGGGCGCGACAGGATCAATCAACGGGAGGCTGTCGAATGAGCGCCCATGGCAAACATAAGCGGCTGACGACGGCCTCCATCCGACAGATGAAAGGCGAGGCGCGCATCGTCTGCCTGACCGCCTATACCACGCCGATTGCCCGCCTGCTCGATCCGCATTGCGATCTGCTCCTGGTCGGCGATTCCCTCGGCATGGTGCTTTACGGAATGGACACGACGGTCGGCGTCACGCTGGACATGATGATCGCCCATGGCCGCGCCGTCATGCGCGGCGTCGAGCATGCCTGCGTCATCGTCGATCTTCCCTTCGGCACCTATCAGGAATCGAAGGAACAGGCGTTCCGCAATGCCGTGCGGCTGATGCAGGAAACCGGCTGCGACGGCGTGAAGCTGGAAGGCGGCGAGGAAATGGCGGAAACCATCGCCTTTCTGGTCGCCCGCGGCATTCCGGTGTTCGGTCATGTCGGGCTGATGCCGCAGCTCGTCCACACCGCCGGCGGCTTCCGCTCGCTCGGACATTCGGATGCGGAAACGCAGAAGATCTGGCGCGATGCGATTGCGGTCGATCAGGCCGGCGCCTTCGCCATCGTCGTGGAAGGCACCGTCGAGCCGCTGGCTCGCGATTTGACGGAAAAACTTGCCGTCCCCACCATCGGCATCGGCGCATCGCCGGCCTGTGACGGACAGGTGCTGGTTTCCGACGACATGCTCGGCCTGTTTTCCGATTTCAAACCGAAATTCGTGAAACGCTACGCCGATCTCGGCACGGCGGCTTCAGAAGCGGCGGCGGCTTATGCTGATGAGGTGCGCTCCGGTGCATTTCCAGGGCCGGAGCATACGTTTAAGGTGCGCAAGCCGTCCCGTTCTGGGGGCGAGAAGGCTTGACCGGACCCCTATGGCAGCCTTGCCTGCACCTATCCTCCGTTATCCTCGGGCTTGACCCGAGGATCCATGGCGCAACGGGTGGTGGATCCTCGGGTCAAGCCCGAGGATGACGGGGGAGAGGTGCAGGCAAGGCATTAGCTATCTCCGCCTGCTCTCAGCCTTTGCACACCTCATAAATCAAACGACTAAACAATACCCCCGCTACCGCCAACCGAAGCCGGGCGCTTCGCCGCAACATGGCTGCGATAGCCGCTCGCACGATAAGTCGCGACCGGATCGATAGCACCGCCCGTCAATTGCCGCGCCTGCGCAAGGATCGGCTCGACATCGGTGCGGTAGGCCCGCTTCAGCACATCGGAAGCCATCAGCGCATCATTATCCTGCTGGTAACCGTCGAGAGCGATGCGATCCACCAGCAATGCCTGCGCATAGGCGCGGCGGATTTCGTTGGCGCTGGAGATCAGGCTTTCGATGGGGTCCGTCACATTATGCGACTGGTCGATCATATGGGCGGGATGGAAACCCTTCACGCCGCGATGTTCGGCGTCCACCAGCTCGTTGAAGACGAGGAACAGACGGTAGGGCTCGATCGAACCGGCATCCAGATCGTCATCGCCATATTTGCTGTCATTGAAATGGAAACCGCCGAGCTTGCCGAACTGGATCAGCCGGGCGACGATCATCTCGATGTTGGTGTTGGGCGCATGATGGCCGAGATCGACGAGGCAAAAGGCCTTTTCGCCGAGCGTGTTGGCGATGAGGTAATTGGTGCCCCAGTCCTGCACGACGGTGGAATAAAAGGCCGGCTCATACATCTTGTGTTCGGAGAAGATGCGCCAGTCATCCGGCAGCGCCTTGTAGATATCGGCCATGGCCGCGAGATAACGTTCGAAACTTCTGGTGAAATTGCTCTGGCCGGGGAAATTGGAGCCATCGCCCACCCACACCGTTAGCGCCTTGGAGCCGATGGCATTACCGATTTCGATACATTCGATATTGTGCTCGACGGCCTGCCGGCGCGTCGCGGCATCCGTATGGCTCAGCGAGCCGTATTTGTAGGAGTGGCTCTGGCCCGGCGCATCTGAAAAGGTGTTGGAATTCATGGCGTCGAAGCCGAGGCCGAGCGCATCGGCATGGGCCTTCAGCCGCTTCGGATCTTCCTTATCCCACGGAATATGCAGCGAGACATTGGGCGTCGCCCGCGTCAGCTGGTTGATGACGGCGCAATCGTCCAGCTTGTCGAAAATGCCGCGTGGCTCGCCCGCGCCCGGGAAACGGGCAAAACGTGTACCGCCCGTGCCGACGCCCCAGGACGGCACGGCGACGAAAAATTCCGCCACCTTGGCCGTAACTGCATCGATGTCGATGTTGCGGCGCGCTAGCTGGTTGCCCAGCGCCTGATAGTCGTCTTTCTGTGCGCCGGCGCGCTTTTCGTTTTCCTCCGCGATGACATCGGCGGCGATCTTCGTTTCGGTCATTTTTTCCTCCCCGGCCAACGCGACGTGATCGCCGCCTATGACCGTCCCTTATTATCGCGTAAAACTCTGCGCATTGCCGGCATCGACATTGATGATGTTGCCGGTCGACTTGGCCGAAGCGTCGGACGCCAGGAAGTAGATCGCCTCGGCGATATCTTCCGGGAAGACATTGAGCTTCAGCATCGAGCGCTTGCGGTAATGTTCTTCGAGATCGGTCACCTCGATCTTGGACGACGCCGCCCGCTGCTCACGCCACTCGCCATTCCAGATTTTCGAACCGCGCAACACGGCATCGGGATTGACGGTGTTGACGCGAATGCCCGCTTCCGCCCCTTCGAGCGCAAGGCAACGGGCGAGATGAATTTCCGCCGCCTTCGCCGTGCAATAGGCCGATGCATTGGGTGAAGAGGCAAGGCCATTCTTGGAAGCGACAAAAACGACGTTGCCGCCGAGATTCTGTCGCCGCAGCAGCCGGAATGCTTCTCGCGAAACGAGGAAATAGCCTGTCGCGAGGATGTCGATATTCTTGTTCCACATGGCAAGCGTCGTATCTTCCACCGGGGCGGAAGAAGCGATGCCGGCATTGGAAACGAGGATATCCACGCCGCCGAATTCCACGCTCGCTTCCGCAAAGGCGGAAATGACCGCATCTTCCTGCGTCACGTCAAGTTTGACGGTGCGCACCGCATCATCGCTGTAGCGCTTGACGAAATCGCCCTTGGCGGCTTCCAGCGCCGCCTCGTCAATATCCGCCAGAACCACGCAGGCACCCTCACCCGCCAGCCGTTCCGCCGTTGCCCGGCCGATGCCGCCAGCGCCGCCGGTGACGAAGGCGACACGGCCGGCAAGGCTTTTCGGCTTCGGCATCCGTTGCAGCTTTGCTTCTTCCAGCAGCCAATATTCGATATCGAAGGCTTCCTGCTCGGGAAGACCCTGATATTCCGATACGGTGGACGCCCCGCGCATGACGTTGATGGCGTTGACATAAAATTCACCGGCAATGCGTGCGGTCGCCTTGTCTTTAGCGAAGGACAACATGCCCACGCCAGGGATGAGGAATATCACCGGGTTCGGATCGCGCATCTTGGGCGAATTATCATGGCGGCAGGTTTCATAGTAGCGCGTATAATCCGCGCGGTAAGCCTCCAGCGCCGCGTCGAGACCAGCCGTCAGCGCATCGACATCGGGATTTGCGGTATCGAGGTTGAGGATCAGCGGGCGGATTTTCGTGCGCAGAAAGTGATCCGGGCAGGATGTGCCAAGGTTGCCAAGCGGCTTCAGTTCCTTTGAATTGACGAATTCCAGGACAGCATCCTGATCGTCAAAATGGCCGAGCTTGCGTTCCTCGCGGCCGATGCGGCCACGGATTTCCGGCATCAACCGGGCGGCGATGGCGCGGCGTTCGGCAACCGGCAGGCTTTTGGCCACGGCACCGCCGAAGATCACCTTGCCTTCGGTCTTTCCTGCAAACCATTCGATCGCCTTATTGATAATGGCGAGCGTCAGTTCGTAACATGCCTTGGCGTCGTTATCCCAGGTGAAGAGGCCATGGCTTTCGAGCACGACGCCTTTCGCCTTGGGATTGGCCTTGACGAAGGCTTCCAGATCGAGACCGAGCTGGAAACCGGGACGACGCCAGGGAAGCCAGCCGATATCATCGCCAAAGATCTGCTGCGTCAGTTCCTTCGAATTCTTCGAGGCGGCAATCGCGATGATCGCATCCGGATGCATATGATCGACATGATCATAGGGCACGAAACCGTGCAGCGGCGTATCGATGGAGGCCGCGCGCGGGTTGAGGTTGAAGGTGCAGTGCGGCAAAAAGCCAACCATGCGGTCCTCATCTTCGACACCCTTGTAGATGCCCTTCAGCGCTTCCAGCTTCTCGAGATAAAGGGTCGCGAAGCCATCGAGCTTGATGGTGCCGACATCGCCGCCGGAGCCCTTCACCCACATGACACGGACCTTTTCGCCCGTCAGCGGGTCAGTCTCAAGCACCTTTGCCGATGTGTTGCCGCCACCATAATTGGTGATGCGCTTGTCGGCACCGAGCAGATTGGAGCGATAAAGCAGCTTGCCGGGCTCATCGAGCGTTCTGGCGTAGGCGTCGTCCCAACGGCTTTCGAGAAGGCGGGATGTTCCCGTCATGTGTTCCTCCCAATATCTGTCTGCATTCGCGAAGCCGATATCGGCCCGCCTCCTTTGACGGCAGATATCGCGCATTCAAAAGGACAATGTCAATCAAAAACGATCATAAATCTTCATGTTGCAGCGCGATATTGATTAATTTGATCGTTCTTGATTGACAACGTAAAGAGATTGCGAATAAATCAGCGTCAGGAGGATCTCATGCACGAACGCGAACGCCACCGCATCATCTTGAGCGCCACACAGGAAAAAGCTGTCGTGACGGTGCAGGATATTGCCGAACTGACGGATGCGTCGGAAGCGACGATCCGCAGGGATATTGCGTCTTTGCATGTGCAGGGCAAGTTGCGGCGCGTGCGCGGCGGAGCGGAAGCGGTGCATCCGCCGCAGCTTGGCAATCTCGCCGCACGGCCGTTCCGTGTTTCCGAATCGGTCAATATCGATAAGAAACGCGCAATTGCGCGCAAAGCGGTCGATCTCTGCAATGATGGCGACGCGATCATCCTGAATGGCGGCACGACCACGTTCCAGATGGTGCATTACATGGCGGCGCGTCGCCTGCAGGTGATGACCAATTCCTTTGCCATCGCCGAGCATCTGGTCAAACACTCCAAGTGCAACGTCAATGTGCCGGGCGGCGCGATCTATCGCGATCAGAGCCTCATCCTCTCGCCCTTCGAAAATGACGCTATCCGCAATTTTTATGCGCGACGGATTTTTCTCGGCGCGCAGGGCGTGGGCGCTCTTGGCATCATGGAGTCCGACGCGTTGGTGATCCAGAGCGAACAGAAGCTGATGCGGCAGGCGGAAGAGCTGATCGTGATGGTCGATTCCTCGAAATTCAGAAAACGCTCCAGCCTGATTTTATGCCCGCTCGAAAACGTCACGACCATCATCACCGATGACGGGATTTCGGACGAAGCGGCAAGGATGGTGGAAAATGCCGGCGTGGAATTGCTGATCGCCGGGGCGGTGGGGGATGGCAAGACGGCCAACCCGCCTGATGGAGAGGATTCCTCTTCGGTCGCTTGAGGAAGCACCGAAGAGAGGAACAGGTTCAAAACGGGAGGAAAAGGAACATGAAACTTACACGCAGAACATTGACGAGCGTCCTGGCACTTAGCGCGGCGCTATCCGTTGCGGGTCTTGGCGGCGTTGCCCAGGCAGCCGACGTCAAGATCGCACTGGTGGTCAAATCGCTCGGCAACGGCTTTTTCGAAGCCGCCAACAAGGGTGCCGAAGAGGCCGCGAAAGACCTTGGCGGCGTGCAGATCATCTATACAGGCCCGACCAGCACCACGGCGGAAGGCCAGATCGAAGTGATCAATTCGCTGATCGCGCAGGGTGTGGACGCCATCGCCATTTCCGCCAATGACCCGGACGCCGTGGTTCCGGCGCTGAAGAAGGCCGCGCAGCGCGGTATCAAAGTCATTTCCTGGGATTCAGGCGTGGCGCCTGAAGGCCGCATTCTCCAGCTCAACCCGTCCTCCAACGCGCTGATCGGCAAGATGTGCCTGCAGCTCGCCGCGGCACATCTCGAAGGCGGCAAGGGCGATTTCGCCATTCTTTCGGCCACCACCACCTCCACGAACCAGAATATCTGGATCGACGAGATGAAAAAGCAGCTGAAGGACTTTCCCGGCCTCAACCTCGTCACCACGGTCTACGGTGACGACCTCGCCGACAAGAGCTATCGCGAAGCGCAGGGACTGCTCTCCTCGCAACCGAACGTTAAGGTCATCGTCGCTCCGACGACGGTCGGCGTTCTCGCCGCTTCGCAGGCCGTCAAGGATGCGGGCAAGATCGGTCAGGTCTTCGTGACGGGCCTTGGTCTGCCGTCTGAAATGGCCGGTGCCATCAAGTCGGGCGCGACCAAGGAATTCGCGATCTGGAACCCGATCGACCTCGGTTATTCCGCCACCCAGATCGCCTATCGCCTGGTGAAGGGCGAAACCGATGGCAAACCGGGCTCGGAAATCGAGGCAGGTCGCATGGGCAAGATCAAGGTTGGCGAAAACAGCGAAGCGGCCATGGCCGATCCGTTTGTTTATGACGCGAAGAATATCGATCAGTTCTCGAAGATTTTCTGATCTTGAGAAGTGACGGCAGTGCGTGGAGGGCACCCCCCTCTGCCCTGCCGGGCATCTCCCCCTCAAGGGGGGAGATCGATGTGCCGCACCCGCTCGATCCATAAGGCAGGGTGCTATCCGCTTGCCGATCTCCCCCTTGAGGGGGAGATGCCCGGCAGGGCAGAGGGGGGTGCCCCTCGCGGCTTCATCAAAACAGACCGGTAAGACGGAATGATGCGTGCTGAAACCCAAACCATAAACATCTCAGAGGCTTCCAGCGCCGTTCCCATTCTGGAAATGCGCGGCATCAGCCAGATATTCCCCGGCGTGAAAGCGCTTGATGGCGTCGATATCGCGCTATACCCCGGCAAGGTCACCGCGCTGATCGGCGAGAACGGTGCGGGTAAATCCACGCTCGTCAAAATCCTTACTGGCATCTATCGCCCGAACGAAGGCGAAATCCTTCTCGATGGCCAGCCCGTCCATTTTCACAGCGCACAGGACGCCATCGATGCCGGCGTCACCGCCATTCATCAGGAAACCGTGCTGTTCGACGAGCTTTCCGTCGGCGAGAACATCTTCCTCGGCCATGCGCCGAAAGGTCGTTTCGGTCTGATCGACTGGAAGACCATCAACACGCGCGCCAGAACCCTGCTGGAACAACTGGAAAGCACCATCGATCCGACGATCCGGCTGAAGGACCTGTCCATCGCCCAGCGCCATCTGGTCGCCATCGCCCGCGCGCTTTCGGTCGAGGCGCGCATCGTCATCATGGACGAACCGACGGCCGCCCTTTCCCGCAAGGAAATCGACGATCTCTTCCGCATCGTCGAGAACCTCAAGCGGCAGGGCAAGGCGATCCTCTTCATCAGCCACAAGTTCGATGAAGTCTATGAGATCGCCGAGAATTATGCCGTGTTCCGCGACGGAAAAATGGTCGGCGCTGGCACGCTTGCCACCACCCCGCAAGATGAAATCGTGCGGTTGATGGTTGGCCGCGACGTGACGAATGCCTTTCCCAAACAGACCGTCACGCTGGGGTCAACTGTTTTGTCAGTTCGCGACTATTCGCACCAGACGGAATTCCGCGATATTTCGCTCAATCTGCGCAAGGGTGAAATTCTCGGTCTTTACGGGCTGATCGGCGCCGGGCGCTCTGAACTCTGCCAGTCGCTGTTCGGCATCACCCGCCCGGCTTCGGGAGAGGTAATGCTGAACGGCCAGCCGCTCACCATCCGCTCGCCGGAAGATGCGATACGCGCCGGCATCGTTTATGTGCCGGAAGAGCGCGGCCGCCACGGGCTGGCGCTCGATATGCCGATCTATCAGAACATGTCGCTGCCCTCTCTCACCCGCACCTCGCGCAAGGGGTTTCTGGCCGCCGCCAATGAATTCGCGCTGGCGCGCAAATATGCCGCGCGGCTTGATCTGCGCGCCACCGCGCTTTCGGTGCCTGTTGGCACGCTTTCGGGCGGCAACCAACAGAAGGTGGTGATCGGCAAGTGGCTCGCCACCCAGCCGAAGGTCATCATACTCGATGAACCGACCAAGGGCATCGATATCGGCTCCAAGGCCGCCGTGCATGGCTTCATCAGCGAGCTTGCCGCCGAAGGCCTGTCCATCATCATGATTTCATCCGAACTTCCCGAAATCCTCGGCATGTCCGACCGCGCCATCGTCATGCGCGAAGGCCTGATGGCGGGCCAGTTCGACCGCGCCGATTTTTCTCCGGAAAAGCTGGTGCGCGCCGCCACCGGCAATGCCTGAGAGGGGCCAAGAACATGCAACGTCTACTCAAAAATCGCGAATGGCTGCTGGCGGGCATCATCATCGTCATGATTGCGGGCTTTGCCCTGCGCGCGCCCGGCTTCGGCCGGCCCGGCAATCTCGTCAATATTTTCAATGATACGTCGATCCTCATCATCCTGGCGCTTGGCCAGATGGCGGTCATTCTCACCAAATCCATAGACCTCTCCGTCGCCGCCAATCTCGCCTTCACCGGCATGGCGGTGGCGATGACCAATGCCGCCTTTCCGGGTATTCCCCTGCCGCTACTCATTGTCATGGCGGTCGGCATCGGCGCGTTTCTGGGTTCCATCAACGGCATACTCGTCTGGTGGCTTGGCATTCCGCCTATTGTCGTGACGCTCGGCACGCTCACCATCTATCGCGGCATGGCTTTCGTGCTGTCGGGCGGCGGCTGGGTGAATGCGCATCAGTTTTCGCCGACCTTCCTCAATGTGCCGCGCACGATGGTCCTCGGCATGCCGGTTCTGTCCTGGGTGGCCATTCTCATCATCGCCGGAGCCTGGCTGGTGCTGACACGCAGCTCCTTCGGCCGTTCCGCCTACGCCTCCGGCGGCAATCCGGGTGCTGCGGTCTATGCGGGCATCGATGTCGGCCGCACCCGCTTCTTCGCCTTCGTCCTGTCGGGGGCGCTCGCCGGTCTTGCCAGCTATCTCTGGGTGTCGCGCTACGCCGTTGCTTATGTGGATATCGCCGCCGGCTTCGAGCTGGACAGCGTGGCAGCCAACGTCATCGGCGGCATCTCGATTGCGGGCGGCATCGGCTCGGTGGCGGGTGCTGTGCTCGGCGCGCTGTTCCTCGGCGTCATCAAGAACGCGCTGCCCGTCATCGGCATTTCACCCTTCGCGCAAATGGCGATATCAGGCGTGGTCATCGTGCTCGCCGTCGTCTTCAATGCCCGCGCCGAAGCCAGAAAAGGCCGTATCATCCTGCGCGACCGGGCCGCAGCAGACCATGGCAAGGAAGCATCCGCATGAGCACGAATTCCCAACCGTCACAGGCACCGCGCGTCATTCCCGACAAACTCGGCACGCCGCTCAGCCGTATCATGGCCAGCTGGGAAGTGTTGCTGCTTGGTGTCGCGATCCTCATCTTCATCGCCAATTCGCTCGCCTCGCCCTATTTCCTCAACGCCTGGAATCTCTCCGACGCGACCTTCAACTTCACTGAAAAGGCGATCATCGCCTTTGCCATGGCGCTTCTGATCATCGCCGGTGAAATCGACCTGTCAGTCGCCGCCATCATCGCGCTTACTTCCACCGCCATGGGTGCGGCGGTGCAGATGGGGGTCGGCACATCAGGCCTCGTCGCCATCGGCATCGGCACCGGGCTATTGTGCGGGGCTTTCAACGGCTTTCTGGTCGCGGGGCTCAAGCTGCCCTCCATCGTCGTCACCATCGGCACCATGAGCCTGTTTCGCGGCATTTCCTATATGGTGCTGGGTGATCAGGCCTATGGCAAATATCCGGCGGATTTCGCCTATTTCGGTCAGGGCTACGTGTTCTGGGTGATCTCCTTCGAATTCGTGCTGTTCATCGTCATGGCCGTCCTCTTCGCCATTCTGCTGCACGCCACCAATTTCGGCCGGCAGGTCTATGTCATCGGCACCAATCCCTTCGCCGCGCGCTTTTCCGGCATTCCCGTCGAGCGCGTGAAGTTCATCCTCTTCCTCCTGACCGGCCTGATGAGCGGCATCGCCGCCGTCTGCCTCACCTCGCGGCTCGGTTCCACCCGCCCGTCAATCGCTCAGGGGTGGGAGCTTGAGGTGGTGACCATGGTGGTGCTGGGTGGCGTGTCTATCCTCGGCGGTTCCGGCACCATTGCGGGCGTCGTCATCGCCGCCTTCGTCATGGGCCTCGTCACTTTCGGGCTGGGGCTTCTGAACGTGCCCGGCATCGTCATGTCGATCTTCGTCGGCCTGCTGCTCATCATCACCATCGCCATCCCCATCGTCGTCCGACGCCTTCGAGCCATGAGAAATTAAGCCATGCCGGAACTCGAAAAACACGCCTTCAAGATGAAACTCTTTGCCGGAAAAGAGGCCGAATATAAAAAGCGCCACGACCAGATATGGCCGGAGCTGGTGGCGCTGCTGCACGAGGCGGGGGTCCGCGACTACTCCATCCATCTCGACCCGGAAACCAACATTCTGTTCGGCGTGCTGACGCGCCCGAAAAACCACGGCATGGCGGCCTTGCCCGACCACCCCGTGATGAAGAAATGGTGGGCGCATATGGCCGACATCATGGAGAGCAATCCCGACAATTCGCCCGTTGCAATAGACCTGGTGACGGTGTTCCATCTGCCATGAGCGACAGCACCAAACCGAACCGGGTCGCGGTCATCGATATCGGCAAGACCAATGCCAAGGTGGTCGTCATCGACACCGGCAGCGGCGAGGAAATTGCCGGCGAGAAGCGGACGAATCCCGTTCTTCGCGAAGGCCCCTACCCGCACTACGATGTGGAGATGCTCTGGCACTTCATTCTTGCCGCGCTTCAACGGTTTGGCCACGAGCCGGGTTTTGATGCGATTTCCATCACCACCCATGGCGCTTCAGCAGCACTTCTCGATGGAAACGGCGACCTCGCCATGCCCGTGCTCGATTACGAGCATGTCTACCCCGAACCCGTTCAGGAGGCCTATCGCGAGATCAGGCCCGATTTCGTAGAGACTGGCTCGCCGCAGCTTCCTGCGGGACTGAACCTCGGCGCACAAATCCATTTCCAGAAAACCACCTTTCCGGACGAGTTCGCCAGGGTGCGCGACATCGTTACTTACCCGCAATATTGGGCAGGACGACTGACGGGCATTCAGGCAACCGAAACCACCTCGCTTGGTTGCCACACGGACCTATGGAACCCACGCTTGAAGAGCTTTTCATCGCTGGTCGAGCGTCTCGGCATCGAGCATTTGATGGCGCCTGTCCGCTCCGCTTTCGATGTGCTGGGCACGATCCGCCCATTGCTGGCGCAGGAAACCGGGCTGTCACCTGATATGCCGGTCTATTGCGGCATCCACGATTCCAACGCGTCGCTCCTGCCGCATCTACTTCGCCGCGACGGCGATTTTTCCGTCGTCTCAACCGGCACCTGGGTGGTGAATTTCGCCATTGGCGGGAAGGCGGATGCGCTGGATCCCAGCCGCGATACGCTTTTGAATGTCGATGCCCTCGGGCGACCCGTTCCTTCCTCCCGCTTCATGGGTGGCAGGGAATATGAGATGCTGGCGCAGCAATTCGGAGCAGAGACAATCGACGAGATTGACGCCGCGCTCGGCGGGGTTATCGAAAAAGGAATGATGCTGCTGCCGAGCGTCGTCAGCGGCTCCGGCCCCTTTCCGGAAAACGCGGCACGCTGGATCGCCGATAGCGATGCAACGGGGGCGGAGCGACATGCGACTGCCTCGCTCTATCTCGCCCTGATGACGGAATTCTGCCTTTCGCTCGTCGAGCGAAGGGGGCCGATTGTCGTCGAAGGACCCTTCGCCGGAAACACGCTCTATTTGAAGGCACTCGCCGCTTTTGCCACAACCGACGTCATTGCCATGGAAGGCTCAACGGGGACCAGTGCGGGTGCTGCGCTGCTCACCGGTATCAAGCCGGGTGCCGGTCGAGAGCGTCATTTCACGGCGGGGGATTTCCCGGAGCTGACTTCCTATCGCACCGCCTGGCGGGGCCATCTCACCTTGCCCAAATAGAAATGCGGCCGAGTGATCGGCCGCATTCTGATGTCGGAAAAGTATCAGCCCTTAATGAAGGCCAGCAGGTCGGCATTCAGCACGTCGGCGTTGACGGTCAGCATGCCGTGCGAGAAGCCGGGATAGGTCTTCAGCGTGCCGTTTTTCAGAAGCTTCACCGACTTGTGAGCCGAGTCGGCGATCGGCACGATCTGATCGTCTTCACCGTGCAGAACCAGCGTCGGAACGCTGATATTCTTCAGGTCTTCGGTCTGGTCGGTTTCCGAGAAGGCCTTGATCCCGTCATAATGGGCCTTCGCGCCGCCCATCATGCCCTGACGCCACCAGTTCTGGATAACACCTTCATGCACGGTCGCGCCATCGCGGTTGAAGCCATAGAACGGGCCGGCCGGTACGTCACGGAAGAACTGGGCGCGGTTTGCGGCAAGCGCAGAGCGGAAGCCGTCAAATACTTCCATCGGCAGGCCTTCCGGATTGGCCTCGGTCTTGAGCATCAGCGGCGGCACGGCGGAAACGAGAACCGCCTTGGCGACGCGGCCGGCGGGTTCGCCATGTTTTGCGACATAACGGGCCACTTCGCCGCCGCCGGTGGAATGGCCGATATGGACGGCGTTCTTCAGATCGAGCGCCTCCACGACGGCAAAGGCGTCGGCGGCATAGTGGTCCATGTCATGACCGTCAGCAACCTGGGCGGAACGGCCATGGCCACGGCGGTCATGGGCGACGACGCGAAAACCCTTGGAGAGGAAAAACAGCATCTGCGCATCCCAGTCATCTGAACTGAGCGGCCAGCCATGGTGGAACATGATCGGCTGGGCGTCCTTCGGGCCCCAGTCCTTGTAGAAGATTTCGGTTCCGTCTGTCGTCTTAACAAAGCCCATGATCGTTACTCCTTCGGTTGCGTTGGCATCTCCGGTGCATCCTTTTGTGCGCCGGTTTGATGGAGGGATGATGACGCAGGATAACGGTTGCTACAATTGCAACAATAATTGGGAATGAATTGCTGTTTATGAAATTATCGTGGCGTACCGATTACGATACGCGCATCGACCCGCTCCGCGCCCTCATGCAAATGTGAGAACGGAGAGGACAGGCGGACGGTTCCGTGAATTCGGCGCGGTCTCAGTCCACCTCGGGATCGTATTCCCTCGGGCTTTCGTCCTTCGAGAACAGGACGCAGGGCCCACGTGAGCCCCGGGGATCATAGGCATATCCCTTCGCGGTCAGCGCCTGCATGATATCGCGAACTCCGGCAAGACCGTAAAGATGGTCGTGCAGTTCCACGAATATCCGCTCCACACCGGAGAGGTCGGCCCTGCCGAGCAGATCGCGTTCCGCACCCTCGATATCCATAACGAGCGCGGTGATGCCCCGGCTGGCGATAAATTCGTCGATATTGGCGGAGGAAATTTCGATGCGCTTTTCATAGGGACCCTGATTTTCGTCCATGGACGACATCCAGAGATCCCTGCGGACGTAAAAAGGATAGGAGCTCGGCTCATCGGCGGTGAGAAGCCCCTGCGAAAACACGACATTGCCGCGGCAATTGGCCTTGATCACCCGCTCTGCCAGCGCCGCGGTGGAGGGGTTGGCCTCGAAGGCCCAGACGGAAACATCCTCGATGCCGGCAATGATCGAGGTGATGATCCCAATACCGGAGCCGAGCTCCAGCACCCGATCGCCGGGCTTGATGGCTTTCAGGACGCTGCGGGCCTCTTTCGCCTCATAGCTGCCGTCGGTCAGCGCCTGCCAGATGACCGGCGACACCTCATCGGAAGAGAGAGGAAGGGCAATTCCATGCACGTCCAGTATTTCCATGTCTCAAGCCTTTTCGCAAAACTCGGCCGCTTTGCCGCAATGATCCCATATCGACCGGGAATGCTCTACAGCATCGTTGCGGCAACCGGTATCGGTTTTCGCAAGCAACACTATGACGTGGTAAAAAATCCAAGATACGGTCGCCGCCAAAACAGGCGCGCCTCAGACGGAACTCCAGGCCACAAGCTCCTTGGCCGGCAACGGTCTGCTGATCAGATATCCCTGAACCTGATCGCAACCCAGACGCCTGACACATTCATATTGCTCTTCCGTCTCGATACCTTCCGCAATCGTCGTCATCCGCAGACTGCGGCCGACGCCGACCACGAATTCCACGATCGCCAGCGCGTCGCGGTCGCTGGTGATATCGCGCAGGAACGAGCGGTCGATCTTGATCTTGTCGAAAGGCACGCCGCGCAGATTGGCGAGCGATGAATAACCTGTCCCGAAATCATCCATGGCGATCTGGATGCCGACGGCTTTCAGCCGTGAAAGCGTGTTGATCGTCTGGTCGCTCTTGTTGAGCAGGATCGATTCAGTGATTTCAAGTTCGAGCCGGCTGGCTTCCAGCCCGCTTTTCTCAAGCGCGCCCATGACGTTCTGGATGAGGCTGGTGCTGTGGAACTGGACTGGCGACAGATTGACCGCCACTTTCATGTCCTCGTCCCAGCCCATCGCCTCGCGGCAGGCGGTTTCCATCACCCATTTTCCGAGCGAATGGATGAGGCCGGTTCTTTCCGCAACGGGAATGAACACGCTGGGCGGCACATCGCCCCGCACCGGATGTTTCCATCGCAGCAGCGCCTCGAAGCCGCAAAGCTTGCGTGTCTGCGTCGCCACCTGCGGCTGGTAATAGACTTCCATCTCGTCGTTCTGCAGCGCGGTCTGCAAGTCAGCCTCGAAGGACTTTTTCTCGGTCAGCTGCTTCTGCATGCGGACCTTGAAGACACTCGCCCGGCCGGGGCCGATGGCTTTCGCCTCATAAAGCGCCAGATCCGCGCGCTTGAACAATTCATCCGCGTCGACGGCGCCGTGCGATATGGCGATGCCGATGCAGGTGCCGATTTTGACCTCCTGCTCGCCAAGCTGGTAGGTGCGGCTGATCTGGTCGATAAGCCTGTTGGCGATGCGGCGGGCGGCATCCTCGTTCAGATCGTCGGAGACGACGGCGAATTCGTCACCGCCCAGACGGCAGACCATATCATAATCGCCTCCGATGCCGGACAGGCGCTGCGCCACGGCCTGAAGCAGGGCATCGCCAGCGTCATGGCCGAGCGTATCGTTGACGTCCTTGAACCCGTCCAGATCGAGCAGAAGGATGGCTGTCGTTCCAGTCCCGCCGAAGGATCGACGCAATCTCTCGATCAACTCCCGCCGGAAAAGCGCGCGGTTCGGCAGTCCCGTCAGCGCGTCGTGATAGGCGTCATGTTCGAGCCGGACATTCTTGGCCTGCAATTCCAGCGTGGCGGCACGCAGATCGTCCGTCAGACCACGCATGCTTTTCTGCGCCCGGTTCAGGAGATCGTTTTGGCGGAGCAGCAATATGACAAGCGCGATACCACACAGTATAAGGCCGCCGGCCAGCGCCGTATAAACGATATGCAGCTTGCGCACATCCTCATGGGCGGTGTCGATAAGGTTGACGTCAAAAGCGACGGAAGACGAGGCGAGCGTCGTCATCGGCGCGTCGAGCGCGCTCATCGCGGAAAGAATATCCGGAACCTCGGCCGGATTGAGATCGCTCATCCGCTGCTCAAGATGGACCAGAACCGCATCAAGATGGGTTACGAGATCCCGCCACTGCTGTTTCTCATTGATGAAGGCGCCCAGATTTCCCTGTTTCAGAAGCTCCAGACGGCTCAGCATAATATCCAGACGCAACTGCAGTTCGTCCCGATCAATCTTGCCGGGGTCAAGGGCGAATACGGCCAGCTTGTTCTGGAGACGCAGATATTCTGCAACCGTCTGGCTGACGGCCCAGGAATCATTGTAGCGGGCGAATTTCTGCAGAGCAGTCTGCCGCTCGGCAATGACGAAAGCGATATAGCCCGTTGCCAGGACGAAGCAACAGATGATCACCGCCACAAGTTTTCGCAAACGGCACCTTTATTCCACTATCAGTTTGGCAACTTGCCATGCTGATCGCGAGTAGTATGTCTGCTTCTGCAGCTCCGGATCGCTGTCATAGGGATAGATGACGAACAACGGGCCTTTTTCGCGAACTGTCATGTAATTGCCATCCAGCTTGATCGCCAGGATAACGTTAAATTTCTTAAAATCTTCAATAGGTATCGTGCTGACATAGTCGTTGAGAGCGACTGCCGTGACGCTGGTGCCCTTTGCGCCGACGAGATCCATCAATTTTGCCAGCGAAACACCATCGAAACGGACCCGGCCATCATGCCAGGGTGTCATTGTTTCCACTGTGTCCATGCCAAGCGCTTCCAGCATGTCACGATCAAACACCGCAGCGCCTTCGGCATTCGTATTGGTGATGTTTCCGGATATGGTTAATATCGGTTTTCCTTGCGGTTTGGCAATTTCGCCGGCTTCGGCGCAGGAAAGCCACGCGAGCGACAAGAACGCACTGAGAAGTACCCGGGCGAAACTCATGCTTTTTCTCCATCGATAACGTTCAGGTCGAGGGTTTTCGCCAACCTTTGAAGTTCAAGTGAACCGGTGCCAGTAATATATATCAGGAATCAGTGTTATATCCTCACTGAGATTTTATCCGTATTTTCTCTAGGTTTTGAGTAAACCCTTTGGATAATTTTTTCACCTTATTGTAATTTTTCGGGCCACACGCCCCGATATGACGCAAGTGGCAGACTGCGGAGACCCTCCCGATAATTCACCCGGTTGGGCAAAGGCCGAATTGTGTCGAGAACCTTTCCCTCACCGCGCACCTCATCTGATTCGTCTGAGGCAGCGGGATACGCGGCGCCCCGTCTGCGCGCCGGGGAAAGAGGGATGACAGATTCTCCACCGCGGAAAAATCGTGCCGATTGCCGGTGTGCACGGTTGAAACACGTCGCCCGGACCTTAATATAAAGGCTGTCGTTTCCGGCAATTCCACGAGCCCCGTCGGAAATATCCAGACACATATTCCGCGCAGCGAAAGCCGCGATGCCGGATATCCTCCGGCCAGGAAAATTCTGTTCACGTCTCCGGGCCGGACGGCATCCGCCGTATCGTCCGCATCATGAAGGTAGCCCAATGCACACCTATCCCGACATCAAACTTCTCATTGATGGCGAATGGCGAGACGCCGTTTCCGGAAAGACGATCGCCGTGTCCGATCCGGCAACCGACGAGATCATCGGCGCGATTGCCCATGCCGAGAAGGAAGACCTCGATCTGGCGCTGGCCGCTGCCGAGCGCGGTTTCAAGCTGTGGCGCGACACCTCCCCCTACGAGCGTTCGAAGATCATGCGCAAGGCGGCCGATATCCTGCGCGAGCGCAAGGACAAAATCGCCTACATCATGACCCGCGAGCAGGGTAAGCCGCTGGCGCAATCCGCCACCGAAATCATGGGCGCCGCCGATACCATCGACTGGTTCGCGGAAGAAGCCCGCCGCACCTATGGCCAGGTCATTCCCGCGCGTGCAACCGGCGTTTCGCAGCTTGCCATCAAGTTGCCGGTCGGCCCTGTGGCGGCATTCACGCCTTGGAACTTCCCGATCAACCAGATCGTCCGCAAGCTGTCCGCAGCGCTTGCCACCGGCTGCTCCATCATCGTCAAGGCACCGGAGGAAACACCGGCATCGCCGGCCGAACTCATCCGCGCTTTCGTGGATGCGGGTGTCCCGGCTGGCGTCATCGGCCTCGTTTACGGCGTTCCCTCTGAAATTTCGGAATATCTGATCCCGCATCCGGTCATCCGCAAGATTTCCTTCACGGGCTCCACCCCCGTCGGCAAACATCTGGCGGCGCTGGCAGGCAAGCACATGAAGCGCGCCACGATGGAGCTTGGCGGCCATGCGCCCGTCATGATCTTTGACGATGCCGATATCGACAAGGCGATAGAGGTCACCTCACTTGCGAAATTCCGCAATGCCGGCCAGGTCTGCGTCGCCCCCACCCGCTTCCTCGTTCAGGATGGCGTGGCGGACCGATTCCTTGAGGGTTTCGTGGAAGCGACAAAGGCCATCAAGGTCGGCAATGGTCTCGAAGATGGCGTCATCATGGGCCCGCTTGCCAATGAGCGCCGCATTCCGGCACTGGAAGGCCTCATCAACGACGCCGTTTCCCATGGCGGCGAATTGAAGACCGGCGGTCGCCGCATCGGCAACAAGGGCAATTTCTTCGAGCCTACGGTTCTCGCCAATGTGCCGACCACCGCCAAAATCATGAATGACGAACCCTTCGGCCCGGTTGCGATCATCAATCGCTTCTCGAGCTTCGATGACGCCATCACTGAGGCGAACCGCCTGCCCTTCGGTCTTGCATCCTATGCCTTTACCGGCTCGGTCAAGACCGCACATGCGCTCGGCCAGCAGGTCGAAGCCGGCATGCTGACCATCAACCATAACGGCCTTGCGCTTCCGGAAGTCCCCTTCGGCGGCATCAAGGATTCCGGTTACGGCACGGAAGGCGGCTCGGAGGCGGTTCTGGCCTATCTGGAGACCAAATTCGTCAGCCAGATGAGCTGAGTGTTCCAAAATTTCTTCTCCCCGCCGGGAGAAGGTGGCCCGAGGGTCGGATGAGGGGGCAAGATCGCGACTTATCGCTACCCTTGCCCTCTCATCCCGCTGCCGCGACCTTCTTCCCGGACGGGGAGAAGAAGCGAGCTGCAACCACGCAGTCTGTCTGAAAATCGCTCAGCCTTATCTTGCCTCACACTTCACCATCCCCTAAAAGAACAAAAAGTGAACTTTGGGGGCACTATGAACGACACGGCGGCACCGGCACTGAAGGAAATCTTCAACCACGAAAAATTGCGGCATATCGCCGATCAGACCAAGGCGGTTCATCCGGCCTTCGACGTTTCCGCCTTCATGGCGCTCGCCACCGAAAACCTTGAAGCGCTTGGCATCATGCAACGCATGCGGCAGGTGGCGACGAGCCTGCACGCCACGCTTCCCGGCGACTATGCCCGCAACATCGAAATCCTGACCGCCGCAGCCCCCGGCATCGGCAATGGCTTCGCATCCATTTCGTTACCGGAATATGTGGCGCTCTACGGTCTCGATGATTTTGATCTTTCCATGGAAGCGCTGCATTATTTCACTCGCTTCGGCTCCTCGGAATTCGCTATCCGTCATTTTCTGCAGAAGGACTTAGGCGCCACCCTTGCCGTGATGGAAACGTGGTCACGGCACGAGAACGAACATGTGCGGCGGCTGGCGAGCGAGGGCTGCCGGCCGCGCCTGCCATGGTCGTTCCAGCTCAAGCCTCTCATCGACGATCCTTCGCCGGTCACCGCGATCCTTGAGGCCATGAAAGCCGACGAGGCGCTTTATGTGCGCAAATCCGTCGCCAATCATCTGAACGACATCACCAAGGACAATCCCGCTTTCGTGCTGGCGCTCATCGATGCATGGCCGAAGGACAATCCGCATACGCGCTGGATTACACGGCAGGCCCTACGCACCTTGATCAAGAAGGGCGACGCCGCCGCCCTTGCCCATCTCGGCGCGCATGAGGAAGCGGAAATTTCCCTTGCGGCATTTCAGGTTACGCCGGACAAGGTTGCGCTCGGCAATCCGGTGCGGATTTCAGCCTCTTTCACCTCAGCGGCGAAACGCCCGCAGAAACTGGTGATCGACTACGCCGTGCATTACGTGAAGAAGAGCGGCGACGCCTCGGCGAAAGTCTTCAAGTGGAAAGAAATCGAGCTTCAGCCTGACGAGACGTGCGCGTTGTCGATCAGCCGCGCCATACGCGATTTCACGACCCGCAAACACTATCCGGGCATCCACAGGGTCGACCTGATGATCAACGGCAAGCTTGTGGCGGAAAGCGCCTTCGAGCTTCTGGGTTGATCGCGGCTCACGCCGCCGGGAAAATCTTCGCCCGGCGGATGATGACGGAACCGCGGTCTCCGGCGGCGACATCGTTTTCCGGCGGCACGTCGAACTCGAGAAGGTCGCCGCCATCGGTGCTGGCGATCACCCGACGCTCGCCCGCGCGGTCGAGAACCCGCGCCACAGAGGCCGGAATGCCATCATGCAAATCTTCCCATTCGAGATCGCCGGGGCGAGCATAGATGTCCACCGCGCCGTCGCCTTGGGCATAGGAGAAAGGCAGCTCGTTATCGCCGACATAGACCTTGCCGCCGCGCGCCACGCCGGAGACCCGGTTGGCATCGCCCAGAAAGCGCATGACGAAGGCGCTGTTCGGCTGGCGGCAGACCTCTTTCGGCGTACCCTGCTGCACGATCTCGCCCTGATTGAGAATGACGACACGGTCGGCGAGATCGAGCGCCTCTTCCTGGTCATGCGTCACGAAAATCGTGGTGATGCCCAGCGCATCGTGAATTTCGCGCAGCCAGCGGCGAAGATCCCGTCGCACATTGGCGTCCAGCGCCCCGAAAGGCTCATCGAGCAGAAGCACCTTCGGATCGACCGAAAGCGCACGCGCCAGCGCCACACGCTGCCGCTGCCCGCCGGAAATCTGCGCCGGGAAACGGTCCCCCAGGCCATCGAGCTTCACCAGCCGCAAAAGTTCCTCGACGCGGGCGTCGATCGCCGCCTTGTCCCGCTTCACCTTCGAGACCTTCATGCCGAAAGCGATGTTTTGATGCAGGGTCATATGCGGGAAGAGCGCGTAATGCTGGAACACGAAACCGACGCCCCGATCACGCACCGGAATATTGGTGGCGTCCTCGTCGCCGAAAAAGATTCGGCCGCCATCGCCATATTCGAGACCGGCGACCATGCGCAAAATCGTGGTCTTGCCGGAGCCTGAGGGACCGAGCAGCGCCAGAAGTTCACCGCTTTCGATATCCAGCGAAACATCGCGCACGGCGCGGAAAGTATCGAAGGTCTTCACCACATTTTCGAGGCGGATTTTCATGGGAATCAGGTCTCCGTGGCGATGGCGGCATCGCCGTTGGTCTTCTTGGCCCTGCGCCCGGCGCCGCGCCGTTCCAGCGCCACCTTGGCGATGATCGTGACTACTGCAAGCAAGGCGAGGATGGAGGCCGAGGCAAAAGCGCCGGCGGCTTGATAATCGTGATAGAGCAGCTCGATATGCAGCGGCAGCGTATTGGTCTGGCCGCGAATATTGCCCGATACGACCGATACCGCGCCGAACTCGCCCATCACGCGGGCGTTGCACAGCACGACGCCATAAAGCAGCGCCCATTTGATATTCGGCAAGGTAACCGAAAAGAAAGTGCGCCAGCCGGATGCGCCAAGCGAGGTTGCCGCCTCTTCCAGATCGCGGCCCTGGGCCTGCATCAGCGGGATGAGTTCCCGCGCCACGAAAGGGGCCGTGACGAACATCGAGGCGATGACGATGCCGGGCAGCGCAAACAGTATCTTGATGTCATGCGCATCGAGAAACGGACCGAAAAGCCCCTGCAGGCCGTAAACGAAAAGATAGGCGACACCGGCGACAATCGGCGAGATGGAGAAGGGTATTTCGATCAACACCAGCAGGAAGCGTCGACCGGGGAAATCGAACTTGGTGATCGACCATGCGGCCGCAACCCCGAAGGCCGTGTTGACGGGCACTGCGATCAGCGCCGTCAGCACCGTCAGCATGATGGCGTGGCGGGTATCGGGATGGGTGATGGTGGCCGTATAGGCCTTCCAGCCCTGCGAAAAGGCTTCGATGCCGATGACGATAAGCGGCGCCACGACCAGCAGCGCGCCGATGACCAGCACGAAACCGATCAGGCTGCGGCGAACGAGAGGCGCGTCACCGACACGCGGCGGCTTGCGATGTGAAGAAACGGCGCTCATCTCTCAGCCCCTCACCGTATAACGAAGCGCGCGCGCCTGCAGATAATTGGTCACCGCCAGCATCACGAAGGCGGTGATGAGCAGCACGGAAGCGATGGCGGCGGCAGCCTGATAATCATATTCCTCCAGCCGGATGAAGATCAGCAGCGCCGTGATTTCCGTCGAGAACGGCTGATTGCCGGCGATGAAGATGATCGCCCCGAATTCGCCGAGGCTGCGGGCGAAGGACAGCGACAGACCGGCCAGCAATGCCGGCGTCAACAGCGGCAGGATGATCTTGCGGAAGATTTCAAAATCGGAACCACCGAGCGACTGCGCCGCCTCCTCAAGCGCCGGATCGAGGTCTTCGAGCACCGGCTGCACGGTGCGCACGATGAAGGGAAGGCTGGTAAAGGCCATCGCCACCATGATGCCCAGCGGCGTGTAGGCCACCTTGACGCCGAATTGCGCAAGTACCGAGCCGAACCAGCCATTGCCTGCGAACAGTGTCGTCAGCGCAATGCCGGCAACGGCGGTGGGAAGTGCAAACGGCAGATCGACGATTGCGTCGACAATGCGCCAGCCGGGGAAACGGTAACGCGTCAACACCCAGGCGAGCGCCAGCCCGAAAACGACGTTGAAGAGCGTGGCGGCCAAGGCACTAAGCACGGTAACACGATAACTTGCGACCGCGCGCGGTGAAGAGATGATCGACCAATATTCGGCAGGGCCGAGGCTTGCCGCCTTGAACACCAGCGCCGAGAGCGGCAGGAGCACGATGATGGCGACATAAGTCAGGGTGACGCCAAGGGATAATTTCAGCCCCGGCAGAACATTCCGCTTCAAACCCCGCCCCCAATTCATCAAAAAGCGACCCGGCAGTTTCCCGCCGGGTCTTTTACCTGTTGTGTATCGCTGTGATTAACGGCTGCCATAAAGCGTATCAAGCGTCGCACCGGATGCAAAATGCTCTTTCTGGATTTTGTCCCAACCGCCGAAGACGTCATCGACGTTGACAAGGCGAACGGCCGGGAACTTGTCCTTGAATTCGCCGACAACCTTTTCATTGTGGACGCGGTGGCCAAATTCGGCGGCGATGCGCTGACCTTCCTCGGTATAGAGGAAATCGAGATAGTTTTTCGCCAGATCACGCGAGCCGCGCTTGTCGACCACCTTGTCCACCACGGCCACCGGGAATTCGGCCAGCAGGCTCACGGAGGGCACGACGCCTTCCACCTTGTCTGCACCATATTGCTTGGCGATGCCGCGGGTTTCTGCCTCGAAGGTGATCAGCACGTCACCGATTTCACGCTCAACGAAGGTGGTGGTGGCGGCGCGGCCTCCGGTGTCGAACACCGGCGTATTGTCGAAGATTTTCTTGACGAATGCCTGAACCTTCGCGTCGTCGCCATTAAACTTCTCCTTGGCGTAAGCTGTGGCGGCGAGATAGGTGTAACGGGCGTTGCCCGAAGTCTTGGGGTTGGGGAAAACGATCTTTACGTCGTCGCGGGCAAGGTCGTCCCAGTCCTTTATGCCCTTGGGATTGCCGGCGCGCACGAGGAAGGACGGGAAGGAATAGAACGGCGACGCATCGTTCGGGAAATCCTTCTTCCAGTCGGCGGAAACAAAGCCCTGCTTCACCAGAAAATCGACGTCGGTCACCTGGTTGAAAGTGACAACGTCTGCCTCCAGCCCCTCGACGATGGCGCGGGCCTGCTTGGAGGTGCCGGCATGCGACTGGTCGACAGTTACGCCCGGATGCTGCTTGATGAACGCCTCATTCTCAGCCGCAAAAATTTCGCGAGCAATATCATAGGACGCGTTGAGGATGGTCGTCGGCGATTGCGCCTGCGCCGCACCTGCCAAGAGAGCAGCAATAGCGCTACCGATGATGAGAAGACGTTTCATGAATACCCCCGGCAATTCGAATGACGCTCAACATAGCGGGCGAAGGCAACAGGGGCGAGAAACAGTCATGCTTTCCGGGTGCACTCACTGGAAATTTAGCCCAAAAAGCATCGACTTCAGAGGCGATCATTTCATATACGTCAAGAAGCCGGATTTCTTTTGCGTCGGTTTAAAGACGATGATCGGGAAACAGATTGCCGGAATGCGCGACAAAATAAGGCGCAATGTCCTCCTCCCGCACCTCATCCAGCCGCGCCGGCTGCCAGAGGGGATTACGGTCCTTGTCGACCAGCGCCGCGCGCACGCCCTCGTAAAAATCATGCTGGCGCAATATTTCCGTGCCGGCGGCGAATTCCCGCTCCAGGCATTCGATGAGGCTCGCGCTTTCGCGGCCGAGACGCAGCAGCTTCAGGGTCAGTTTCAGACTGGTGGGCGAGCGTTTTTGCAGGACCTCGAGGGTCTCGCGCGAAAACGCATCCGCACGCGCCGAAAGGGCGGCGAAAATCTCCTCGACCGTGTCGAAACGGAATGTCGCGTCGATGATATCCCGATTGATGGATAAAACGCCTTCATCGGCCTCGACTGCGTGCGCCATGATCGCCGCCTCGATGCTGTCCACATCTGCGGCCTTGGACAGGTCTTGGACCAGACCGTCGAGACGGTCCGAAGGAACACTATAATCGGCAAAACCGGCATAGATGGCATCGGCGGCAGTGACGGCGTTGCCCGTCATTCCCAGCCAGGTGCCGCATTCGCCCGGTGCGCGTGGCAGTAGCCAGGAGCCGCCGACGTCAGGAAAGTACCCGATTCCGGTTTCCGGCATGGCGAGTTTTGTGCGTTCGGTGACGATGCGGTGGCTGCCATGGGCTGAAATGCCGACGCCGCCGCCCATGACGATACCGTCCATAAGGGCGATATAGGGCTTGGCGAAGCGAGCGATGCGATAATTAAGCGGAAATTCTTCCCGCCAGAAATCAAGCACCTGCGGGTCGCCCGCCTTGCCGAGATCGTGAATGATGCGCACATCGCCCCCGGCGCAAAGCCCCCTGTCGCCCTCTCCCGTCAGTACCACGCAGGAAACATCGGGATCGTCCTCGAAACGCTGAAGCGCCTGAAACAGGTCGCGCACCATCGGCAATGTCAGGCTGTTGATGGCCTTCGGGCGATTGAGGCGAATGATGCCGGCCCCTCCCCGTTTTTCGATGATGACCTGTGCATCCGCTTCCGCTCTCCGTTCCAAGGTCGTCTCCTCCGCTGCCCATTCATCCCGCCATCTTGGCGGCCTTGGCGCGATCGCGCAATGTTGATCTTATCCTGCGGGAACGTCTTTCGCTCAAACCGCGTCAATAGATAGAAAATGCCGGAAATCCGTTTTCGCAATGCAGCATGTTTGCTTGACGCCCGGAAAATCATGGCATGTAATGGGTTCTGGAAATGCCGGCATTGCCTCCTGTCGAGCGTGTGCCGGACCACAGCGGAATGTCGCCTTCTCATAGGCGCTGTCAACAGCAACGGGAGACGAGCATGCAGGTTTCGGAACATGAATGGATCAGTAAACGGGCATATACACTCTGGGAAAAGGAAGGCCACCCGCATGGGCGCGATGCGCACCATTGGGAACAGGCCAAACATGAATTTTCGCTGCTGAAGACATCGGAAGCGACGAAACCCGCCACGCGCAAGAAGGCCGCTCCCAAGGCCGCTGCGGCAGAATCCGGACCGGATGCGGAAGCCCCTGCAAAACCCAAGACTCGCGCCCGCAAGGCTGCCGCTGCAAAATAACGCCGCTTCAGTAAATCCAATCAACTATTCAATGGAATAGGCCCGACGAAATCTCGCCGGGCCTATGATTTTGGATGTCGACTGAAGTTCGACGATGCAGCACTTAAGGCCCGTTGCTTTACAATGGCCGAAAACGCTTACTGACCTATCCCAAGATCCCGTTTCAGGCGGAGAATGCGATCACGATCTTCGTTGTTCTGGCTACTGCCAGCATCTCCACGCGGCGGCTCAGGTGCGCGATTACCTTCGTTCCATTCCCCATGACGACGCTCCCAGCGGCCGTCGTTCGGCCCGCCTTGTCGCGGATCACGCCGTTCATCGCGCCGATTGTCGCGCGATTCATCACGACGCCCGTCACGCCAGTCGTCGCGGCGGCTATCACGCCACTCGTCACGCGAACGTGGACGATTCCAGTCGGCGCGGGGCGGCGTGGCGTTCCAGTAACCACCTGACGGCGGCGGACGGCGCCAGCGGTCGCGCTCGCGGTAAAAGTCGCGGTCACGATAATAGCGGTCCCAATAACGGCCGACCTCGAAGGTGATCACCGGCACCCCGAGATCGCGGTAATAACGCGGCTCGACATAGACCCGGTTCTGCCTGTAGGTCGTGGCAATGTAACGACCGGCCACCCAGCCGCGACCGCCCACAAACGAGACATCGCACCACGGCGTATCGGAAAGGCAGCCGTGGACGGTGAGCGGCGCCCCATTCGGGATCACCACGACGGCCGGGTAGGCCGTGCTCGGGCCGGAGCGCATATTCACATTCGCAGTGGCGAAACCGCGCGTCGCAGCCTCGGCAAGAGCCGGCGCGGCGAGCATGGCCAACAGCGCAATTGCGCCTAACAGTTTTTTCTTCACTTCTTTCTCCTCAAGCAAAGGCCCGCTTTGCCCTTGTCGGCATCCACCGTGTTCGACGGACGAGTACGCGTTCCGCATACTGCCACGATCGGAAAATACGCGCAGCTGCATGAACGCAGCATGAAACAAATAAGGCATCCAATCAGTTCCACCTGCGGCAATGAGCGCCCGATAAATCGCCGCCGGAATGGACGACCGGTCTTGACTTCGGAGGGCAATCATCCGACTTCAATGCAACAGCAATATGGAGCAGAACCATGAGCGAAACCGCACAGACGACCGTCGACCAGAGCGAAGTGGATCGCTTCTCTGCGATGGCTGCGGAATGGTGGAGCCCGACCGGCAAGTTCCGCCCGCTCCACAAGTTCAATCCGGTTCGGCTCGAATATATCCGCAACCGCATCTGCGACAATTTCGGCCGCGACCCGAAGGTGCACCGCCCGCTGGAAGGGCTGCGCATATTAGACATTGGCTGCGGCGGCGGCCTTCTCTCTGAACCGGTTGCGCGCATGGGCGCGGATGTGGTGGGCGCCGATCCCTCGGAAAAGAATATCGGCATCGCTTCCACCCACGCCCGCGAAAGCGGGGTAAGCGTTGACTACCGCGCCATGACCGCCGAACAGTTGCAGGAAGCCGGCGAAACCTTCGACGTCATCCTCAACATGGAGGTGGTCGAGCATGTGGCCAATGTCGATCTTTTCGTCACCACCTGCGCGAAAATGGTACGGCCCGGCGGCCTGATGTTCGCGGCCACCATCAACCGCACGCTCAAAGCCCGCGCATTAGCAATCTTCGCCGCCGAAAACGTTCTGCGTTGGCTGCCGCGCGGCACACACCAGTATGAAAAGCTGGTCCGCCCGGAAGAACTCGAGCGGCCGCTGGTGGCGAGCGGCATGGATATCATCCACCGCACCGGCGTCTTTTACAACGTGCTGCAGGATCGCTGGAATCTCTCACCGGATATGGACGTCAACTACATGATGCTGGCGAAAAGACCGGCGCAAGGCTAACGCCGGGCGCGATCTGAGTGATGTCGTTCTAAAGAAATTCAATTCACGTCATCAGGCAAGACCGGCAGCGGCGCGATCTCGATACCCTCATCCAGCAGGGCCCTGGCTTCCTGCGCAGAGGCATTGCCGATGATGCCGCGCTCATCCGCTTCGCCATAGTGGATCTTGCGGGCTTCTTCCGGAAATTTATCGCCGACATCCTCGGCACTGGCGCGGATATTGGCGACAGCCTCGCGGATTTTCGCCATCGCCTCTTTTCTGGCCGTATCCATGGCGAGCGTCTGGCGTTCGTCTTTCTTGCGGGCGGTAGAGACCGAAGGCGCCATCAGTAGTTTTGATACCTGCACGGAATTGCAGACCGGGCAGGACAGGAAACCGCGCTGCAACTGATTGTCGAAATCGTCGCTACCGGCAAACCAGCCCTCGAACTCATGGCCCTTTTCACAGGCCAGCGCATAACGGATCACGCCGCTTCACCTCCAGCAGGTTTCAAGGGAATGACAGTGTCCAGTCCGAACTCGCGGGCATTGCGCAGATTGGGAATTTTGCCACGCGCGGCAGCCACCATCGACGTATCGATCTCGGCGAAGATGATCTCTTCGCCAGCGCCGCCGGCAATGGCCAGAATCTTGCCCCATGGGTCAATGATGATGGAGTGGCCGAAGGTCTCGCGCCCGTCCTCATGCACGCCAGCCTGCGCGGCGGCGATGACGAAAGCGCCATTTTCGATGGCGCGGGCGCGCAACAGGATTTCCCAATGGGCTTCCCCCGTCTGCCTGGTGAAAGCCGCCGGAACCGTCAGAACTTCTGCACCGGCCAGCGCTTCAGCGCGAAAAAGCTGCGGGAAACGGACATCGTAGCAGATTGCGAAGCCGAATTTCCCCAGCGGAAGTTCGGCGATACGCGCGACTTCGCCGGGTTGATAAGCGGCGCTTTCACGCCAGCTTTCACCATTGTCGAGATCGACATCGAACATGTGGATTTTGTCATAGCTGCAAATGCGCGAACCATCCGGCGCGAAGAGAAAACCGCGATTGGCAATCTTCCCATCCGGCCGGGCAATCGCGGTCGAGCCGACATGGACATGAATGCCGAGCTCACCGGCGAGACGGGCGGCCGTCGCAACGATGATATCGCCATCGTCATCTCGCAATTGCGCACGCAGCGCCTGCCTGTCCTTCTGAATCGCACCCGTCATTTCCGGGGTCTGCACATAAACAGCGCCCTCGGCCGCGGCCGCACGCACAAGCCGTTCCATATCGGCGGCGTTTCTTGCCGGATCGACGCCGGAGCGCATCTGAATGGCGGCAGCCTTGAAACTCATCACATCCTCCATACCCGCGAGAATCGCGGCCGATCAGGCGGCCAGCAGCGCGTCCAGTTTACCGGCGCGCTCCAGCGCGTGCAGATCGTCACAGCCGCCGACATGCTGGCCGTTGATGAAGATTTGCGGGAAGGTCGTTCCGCCGGATTTCTCGATCATTTCCTGCCGGTATTCCGGTGTCGTCGTGGCGTTATATTCGGCGTAATCCACGCCCTTGCTGTCCAGCAGCGCCTTGGCGCGCGCGCAATAACCACAAAAATCCCGCGTATAGATCGTCACCGGTGCCATGTTCTCGAAGCCCTCGCAAACGTGCGGTAAAACGCACGATAAAGTCGTCATTCAGGTTTCATATAGGCCCGGAAATGGCCATTGCAAAGGTCAAAACCGTCACATCCGCGGCACCGGCCTTGCGCAGGGCGCGGCTTGCCGCACCCACCGTCGCGCCGGTGGTATAGACGTCGTCCACCAGCACCACGCGCTTGCCATGGAAATCACCTTCACGGCCGGGCGCAAGCGAGAAAGCGCCGCGCACATTGTCGCGCCGGGCAAGTGCGGAAAGCCCAACCTGCCGCTCCGTCGGCTTCACACGCAGCAGCGTGCCGGCAGCCAAGGGCTTGCCGGCGACCCTGGCCAGATGCCGGGCCAGCTCGGCGGATTGATTGAAGCGGCGGCGCAGGAAACGGCTGCGATGCAATGGAACCGGCACGATGCAATCGCAGGCATCCACCGTTCCGTCGCTTGCCCTTAGCATCCACAGCGCCATCAGGCGGGCGAGATCGGTCCGGTCCTGATATTTCAGCCGGTGCACGAGTTTGCGGGCGGTTCCCTCATGGCTTGCGACGGCGCGCAGCCGGTCAAAAGGCGGCGGTTCGGCAATCGCCTGCGCGCTCACGAAACCGTCTCCGTGATCCCGCGCGAAGGGAATGCCCAGAACCTCGCAAAAAGGACGATCGATAAAGGCCACATCCCGCCAGCAATCCGCACATAAGGCGCCCTCGCCGCCGGTCATGCGGGTGCAGCCCGCGCAGGTTGGCGGATAGACCATACGAAAGACCGCACGCCACATGTCTCCCGCCGCCGCCGGCGCGGCCGCAGACTTCGACAGCAAACCCGAAAACAGACTTTCACCAGCACCCATGAGGTTGACTTTACCGCCGAACGGGTGCCTTTGCGAGAGCGATAGTTTCCTTCCGACACCGGGAAAACGATGCCCCAAGCGGCATGAGACCAACGATACGGCCCGCCGATCTCAAAGGCGCTTGAGGCCGAGCAGGCAAGACGATGGATATTCTCTTTGACCAGGCCCTGATCGAACAAAACCGTCACCGGGCGTGGGCCAGGCGCGACGACAAGGCCCTGTTTCTTCTCGATATGGCAGCCGAAGAGCTGGCCGACAGGCTTGCCATCGTCGAGCGCCAGTTCGAGACCGCGATCGAACTTCACGGCGGAACCGGCGTCACGGCGCGACGCCTGGCTGAGACCGGCAAGGTGGATACCATTCGCCGTATCGAAACCGAGAGCTCTTTCGCGACGGATGCGAATATTCCCGAGGCCGCTTCCATGGAGCATCTGCCGCTTGAGGAGGCCTCCGCGAACCTCATCGTTTCACCGCTTGCCCTGCACCTGACCAACGATACGCCCGGCGCGCTGATCCAGATCCGGCGGGCATTAAAACCGGACGGCCTGTTTCTCGGCGCCATTCCAGGCAGCGGCACCCTGCAGGAACTGCGCGACGTGCTGCTGACCGCAGAGGCCGAATTGACCGGAGGTGCCAGCCCACGTGTCATTCCTTTCGCCGATGTACGAGACGTCGGCGCGCTTTTGCAGCGCGCCGGGTTTGCGCTCCCCGTGACCGATGCGGAAAGCTATACGGTGCGTTACGATTCAATTTTCCCGCTGATGCGCGACCTGCGCGCCATGGGCATGGCCAACCCACTGGCAAGCCGCAGCAGAAAGCCGCTCAACCGCGCTTTTTTTCTGCGCGCGGCAGAGCTTTACGCCGAGCGATATTCCGATCCTGACGGACGGATAAGGGCGACATTTTCGGTTATTTACGTATCAGGCTGGGCGCCGCATGAAAGCCAGCAGAAACCGCTTAAACCCGGTTCCGCCAAGGTGCGGCTTGCCGATGCCTTGAAGACAACAGAGGTGAAGCTGTCCTGAGCGATCAGCCAAAAGGTTTCTACTCGGCCAAAGTGTCTGCGATGAACTGAAACACGTCATTGATGTTGCTGCTGATGCTGCCTGCGCCAACGATCAGGGCAGCGGAAATCACCCCGACAATCAGGCCGTACTCCACCGCTGTCGCACCGTTTTCGTTTTTGCATAGATTGATAAGAAAATGCAGCACAGGATATTCCCCATCCGCCATCCGGCGCGTTGCGACAACCGGCGTCCACCCTGTTGAAATCAGCTTTATATTAGGCCGGCGATGTGAGGAATCCGTTACCGTTGATGGTAAACGATCAGCAACCGCTCTCGTTGCTATAACCCATGACCACGCAGGGCGTTTCCGGCATCGGCTGGGTGATGCTGCGGCGGATGGAATAGGTCTTGCCCACATCGGTCTTCTTGATGGAGCCCGTGCTGATCATGTCGTAATTGTCAGGAAACTGCGCCACCCTTGTGGAGGATTTTCCGGCAAGCATGGGAGTGACGATCAGCGAGAGCGCGATAACCGCCGTGCCGAAAAGCAGCGCCACATTGAGCACGCCGGTGCGACGGGACTTGTCAGGATAAGAGTGACGACCTTCCACCGTCTTCCAGAAATCCTCGTTCATGACCAACCTCGTCTCGCGCAGTTTACCGCTTCTTTAGCTTAACAATCTGCCAGAGGGTGCTGAACGATCTCTTAACGAAGCCCCGTTTTGGCACGGTAAAGCACTGGAAGAGAGGTGTTTTCACGAAGCTGTGACGGGATAAGGCAGGAGGGCCGTAGTGACCCCTCGGTTCTACAGCAAATCCTGGAGGAAGGGGATGAGCGGCTCATCGGCCGGCGGCATGGGATAATCGCGCAATGCCTGGGGTTTGACCCATTTAATCGCCTGCCCTTCCCGGCCATGGGCGATGCCTTCATAGCGACGGCACACATAAAGCGGCATCAGGAGGTGAAAGGTCTCGTAGGTATGGCTGGCAAATGTCAGCGGCGCGAGGCAGGCGACCTTGGTTTTGATACCCAGTTCCTCGTCCAGTTCACGGACAAGGGTTTCCTCTGGCGTCTCGCCATGCTCCACCTTGCCGCCTGGAAATTCCCATAAGCCCGCAAGCGACTTGCCTTCGGGACGCTGCGCCAGAAGAATGCGGCCGTCCTGATCGAGAAGTGCGCAGGCGGCGACCAGCAGGATTTTTTTTCCCGCCTCGCTCATTCACCTGAACCCCTGCGCCAGTAGCGATAACGATAAGCCTCGGAGAAGCCGAATTTTTGATAAAGGGCGATGGCAGGCGCATTGGTGGAGACGACCTGCAGCCAGGCGGTTTTTGCGCCGCTTATTCTGGCCCAGCGCAGTGCCGACGACAGAACCTGCGTGCCCAGCCCCTTTTTACGTTGCGACTTTTCGACATCAAGCGAGATGACGCCGGCAAGATCGTTATCCTGCACGCAGATCATGGTGGCGAGCGGGTTACCCTCCACTTCCTCGTTGATGAAAAGGCCGAGCATCGGCTTGATGGAACTGACGATTTCAGCGATTGCCGGGCGCAGCGCCGGATCGCCATCGCTGACCTTGATGCTGGCTTCGACAAACCGGCCGATATCGTGGCTCGGCAGGCTGACCAGCGTTTCCGGCAGCTCCATGCTGGAGAGATCGGCCGTCATAACCATGACCTCTTCGAAGACGGACCAGCCATCAGCAGACAGAAAATCCACGAGTTGCCGCGGCATCAGTGTCGTTTCGCGTACCACCAGCGGCCGGCCGAAATCCTCGAAACGCTTGCGCGCCTTTTCCAGCCGCAGCGCGCTGTTTCCGTAATCGGACGGATCGAGCGGCACCACGCAGTTAATGCGTTTGGAGGGGTGTGAACCCGTCAGGCGAATTTGCCAGCTGCCGTCATAAATCACTGACGACGCAGGCCATGCCCGGAAGCTGACGGCTTCCAGACGGCGAACCAGCGGCAGATTGACGGCTTTATTGTCCTGCATTCTCTTCGGCTCCAACGGTCAGCTCCGATAGTCGCCGTTGATCGCAACATATTCTTTCGTCAGGTCACAGGTCCAGACGGTGGCCGTTCCCTGACCGAGACCGATATCCACCTTCACTGGAATGTCTTCGAGACGCATCACCGCGCTGGTTTCCGCCTCCGAATAATCCGGGTCGCGCTCGCCGTTGACGGCCACGCGCACGCCGCCGAACCAGATGGCGAGACGGTCGCGGTCTGCCATCTCACCGGACTTGCCGACAGCCATGACGACGCGGCCCCAATTGGCGTCTTCGCCGGCAACCGCGGTCTTCACCAGCGGCGAATTGGCGATAGAAAGAGCGATCTTCTTGGCGGCGGCATCGTTTTCCGCGCCTGTTACAGTGACTTCCACCATCTTGCGTGCGCCTTCGCCGTCGCGAACCACCTGCAACGCGAGATCCTTCAGGAGATCGTTAAGCGCCGTGCGGAACGAGGACAGGCGCTCGTCATCGGCGCTCGTCACCTTAACCTGGCCGTCTTCCGCTGCTGCACCCGTGGCGAACAGCATCAGCGTATCGGAGGTGGAGGTATCGCTATCAACCGTCACGGAATTGAAGGTCGGGCCGACACCGGCAGAGAGCAGCGACTGCAGGGCGGCGGGCTCGATATCCGCATCCGTCACCACGAAGGAGAGCATTGTCGCCATATCGGGTGCAATCATGCCGGCACCCTTGGAAATGCCGTTGATCGTGACGATCACGCCGCCGATCTCGGCGGTGCGGGTCGCGACCTTGGGATAGGTGTCGGTCGTCATGATCGCCTTGGCGGCTTCCTGCCAGAAATCGGCTTCCGCCCTGACATTCATGTCACCGAGAACGCCGGCAAATTTCGTCGCATCCAGCGGCTCGCCGATCACGCCCGTCGATGCGAGAAAGACCTCGCCTTCAGCACAGCCGACGGCGGCGGCGGCGGATTTCGCCGTCAATTCGGTCGCGGCCTTGCCCTTGAGGCCGGTAAAGGCATTGGCATTGCCGGAATTGACCACCACGGCGCGCGCCACGCCGCCGCCGAGATTGGCGCGGCAGAAATCGACCGGGGCGGAGGGGCACTTCGATTTGGTGAAGACGCCGGCAACACTTGCAGGCTTGTCGAACACCATCAACAGAACATCCGTGCGGTTCTTGTACTTGATGCCGGCGGCGGCCGTCGCCATGCGAACGCCGCGCAGCGCCGGCATGTCGGGATAGGATTTCGGAGCGAGCGGGGAAACGGCAACGGACATGGGAAGCGCCTGAAATTCTGGAAAAGGGGTCTGGAATGCCTGAGATGAAACGGGGCGGCCCATAGCCGCCCCGTAACATTTGTCTTTACTGCTGCGGCTGAGCCTGCTGTTCCTTCGTGGCTTCGTCGTAGCCCTTTTTCAGCGTCTCATCCATGATTTCGATCTTCTGGTCAGCCTTTGCCTTCTCGATGAGTGCAACGTACTTGTCACGCATGACAAGCTGACGAACCTGCGGCTCGACCTGCTCGAAAGCCGGCGGCGGCGCGATACGCTTGTCTTCAAGCTTGATGACGTGGAAGCCGAACTGGGTCTTCACCGGAACCTTGGTGTAGGCGCCCTTTTCGAGGCCGAAAGCGGCCTCTTCGAATTCCGGCACCATGCGGCCCTTGCCGAACCAGCCGAGATCGCCGCCGTCATCCTTGTTGGAATCGGTCGACTTTTCCTTCGCGAGCGCGGCGAAATCCTTGCCCGAATCAAGCTGTTTGATGATGTCCTTGGCGTCGTCCTCGCTGGCGACGAGAATGTGCGCGGCCTTGATTTCCTCTTCCTGCGGCAGGGCTGCGACTTCCTTGTCGTAGCGGGCCTTTACTTCGTCATTGGTGACGGCGTCGACCACGTGCTTGCGGAAATAGGCGTTGTGAAGCTCACGGTCCTGGATGAATTCCATGCGCTTCTTGAAATCTTCGGTCTTTTCCAGCCCTTCGGCGCTGGCGTTCTTCACCAGAAGCTTGACGTCGATGGCACCGGACAAGGCTGCAACCTTCTTCTGCTCATCGGGAAGCTGCGCGAGCTGCGGGTCGAGATTGCTCATGGCGAGGTCGAGTTCGGACTGGTGGATTTCCAGATCGCCGACCTTGGCGACAACCTTGTCTTCCTGTGCAAAAGCCGGAAGCTGGAGGCCGAGCGTGGCCACAATCACCGCAGCCGCAATTTTATTATAGCGCAACATTTTGAACCTTTCGGGGACAATGCCGGCTCCAGACATGGTTTCCGGCTCTGAAAAAACTTCCAAACACCGGATTGTGGCCATTCTGTAACGGGCAGAACCGTTGACATCATTTGCCCCCCCTCTTATCTGTCACGCAACCTCGCGTCCAGATACGTTGAAGGGCGAAGTCCGTCATTTATGCTGAAATCGGCGTGACGGAGAAAAGCGCCCGGCAAAACGGAATTTCAGAAAGGGCCAGTAATATGGTCAGTCTCGGCGGAATAGCCCGCAAGTTGTTCGGTTCGGCAAATGACCGCCGCGTCCGCTCCTATAAAAGTAAGATCGCAGCCATCAATGCGCTGGAAGAGGCCACCAAGGCGCTCTCCGATGAAGCGCTGGCGGCCAAGACGGCGGAATTCCGCCAGCAGCTTGCCGATGGCAAGACGCTGGACGACCTGCTGATCCCGGCTTTCGCCGTTGCCCGCGAAGCATCGCGCCGCGTTCTGCATATGCGCCCCTTCGACGTGCAGCTGACCGGCGGCATGATTTTGCATGGAGGCGCTATCGCCGAAATGAAGACCGGTGAAGGCAAGACGCTGGTGGCGACCCTTGCGGTCTATCTCAACGCGCTCGCCGGCAAGGGCGTGCATGTCGTCACCGTCAACGACTATCTCGCCAAGCGCGACGCGGCCACGATGAGCAGGCTCTACGGTTTCCTCGGCCTGACGACCGGCGTCATCGTCCACGGGCTGGACGACGACCAGCGCCGCGAGGCCTATGCCTGCGACATCACCTACGCCACGAATAACGAACTTGGCTTCGACTATCTGCGCGACAACATGAAGTATGACCGCGCCCAGATGGTTCAGCGCGGCCACAACTACGCGATCGTCGACGAAGTCGACTCGATCCTGGTCGACGAGGCGCGCACGCCGCTCATCATTTCCGGCCCGCTGGACGACCGTTCCGACCTTTACAACACCATCGACGCCTTCATTCCGCTGTTGACGCCGGAAGATTACGAAATCGATGAAAAGCAGCGCTCGGCCAACTTCTCCGAAGACGGCACCGAAAAGCTCGAGAACCTGCTGCGGCAGGCGGGCCTGCTGAAGGGCGAATCGCTTTACGACGTCGAAAACGTCGCCATCGTCCATCACATCAACAATGCGCTGAAGGCGCACAAGCTCTTCACCCGCGACAAGGACTATATCGTCCGTAACGACGAAATCGTCATCATCGACGAGTTCACCGGCCGTATGATGCCGGGCCGCCGTTATTCCGAAGGTCAGCATCAGGCTCTCGAAGCCAAGGAAAAGGTGCAGATTCAGCCGGAAAACCAGACGCTGTCTTCCGTCACCTTCCAGAACTATTTCCGTATGTACTCCAAGCTCGCCGGCATGACCGGTACGGCATCGACGGAAGCGGAAGAATTCGGCAATATCTACGGTCTCGACGTCATCGAAGTGCCGACCAACCTGCCGATCCAGCGTATCGACGAGGACGACGAGGTCTATCGCACCGGCGAGGAGAAGTTCCAGGCAATCATCACCGAGATCAAGGCGGCGCATGAGCGCGGTCAACCGGTTCTGGTGGGTACGACGTCGATCGAGAAATCCGAGCTTCTGGCCCATATGCTGCGTCAGTCCGGCTTTACCGATTTCCAGGTTCTGAACGCCCGTTACCACGAGCAGGAAGCCTATATCGTTTCGCAGGCCGGCGTTCCGGGCGCAGTTACCATCGCCACCAACATGGCTGGTCGCGGTACCGACATCCAGCTCGGCGGCAACGTCGACATGCGCCTCGAGCGCGAGCTGGAAGGCATGGAGTCCAGCCCTGAGCGTGACGCGAAGGAAGAGGCTATCCGCGCCGAAATCAAGGTGCTGAAGGAAAAGGCGCTGGCCGCCGGCGGTCTTTACGTCATCGCCACCGAGCGTCACGAAAGCCGCCGTATCGACAACCAGCTGCGTGGCCGTTCCGGCCGTCAGGGCGACCCGGGTCGCTCGAAATTCTACCTGTCGCTTCAGGATGACCTGATGCGCATCTTCGGTTCCGAGCGCATGGACTCGATGCTGCAGAAGCTCGGCCTCAAGGAAGGCGAGGCAATCGTCCATCCGTGGATCAACAAGGCGCTGGAACGCGCCCAGAAGAAGGTCGAGGCCCGCAACTTCGAGACCCGCAAGAACCTTCTGAAATATGACGATGTGCTGAACGACCAGCGAAAGGTGATCTTCGAGCAGCGTCTCGAACTGATGGAAGCAGACAATATCGGCGAAACCGCAGCCGATATGCGCCACGAAGTGATCGAAACGCTCGTCACCAAGCATATTCCGGAAAATGCCTATGCCGAACAGTGGGATATTGCAGGCCTGAAGGCCGGTGTCGCGCATTTCCTCAATCTCGACCTGCCGGTGGAGGAATGGGCGAAGGAAGAAGGCATCGCCGAGGACGATATTCTCCAGCGCGTCACCGAGGCCGCCGACAAATACGCCGCCGAGCGCGCGGAACGTTTCGGCCCCGAGATCATGACCTATGTGGAACGCTCGGTCATTCTCCAGACGATCGACCATCTGTGGCGCGAACATATCGTCAATCTCGACCATCTGCGCTCTGTCGTCGGCTTCCGCGGTTATGCACAGCGCGACCCGCTGCAGGAATACAAGGCGGAAGCCTTCGAACTGTTCCAGGCCCTGCTCGCCAATCTGCGCGAGGCCGTCACCGCCCAGCTGATGCGCGTTGAACTCGTGCAGCAGGAACCGCAGCAGCCCGAGCTGCCGGAAATGACGGCGCATCATCTCGACCCTCTCACAGGTGAAGATGAAATGGCACAGAACGCGCAGGCCGCTTTCGTGCCGGCGGGGGATCGCGATCCGGAAAACCCGGCCACCTGGGGCCGTATCGGCCGCAACGAAATGTGCCCCTGTGGCTCCGGCAAGAAATACAAGCACTGCCACGGCGTTTACGAACAGGCCTGAAGCAGTTCCCGACAGTCAAACGAAATCGCCCGCATCTTCAGTTGCGGGCGATTTTCGTTGTGCCACTTGATCGCTGTTGACGGATATCGGCAATTTCCAATATGGGAGCCTCATCGTCTTTCGGAAAACGCTTTCATGGCTCCTCGCGACTTTGCGTCTTATGTTTTTCTCGCACTCGCGTGGGGAATGTCTTTCCTGCTGCTTTTGCATGTCGTGGAGGCCTTCGGCTGGATCGGCGCGGTTACGCTTCGCTCGCTTGTCACCGCCGTCGCCCTGTTTCTGATCGCGATTACGGCCCGCCGAAAGCTTGCATTTTCCGCCAGCTGGCGCGCCTTTGCCGTTGTCGGCGCAACAACCGTCGCGGGACAGTTGATCGGCCTTTCCTATGCGACGCCGCTGGTCGGTACCGCCATGGCGGCCATATTGGTGGCCACCATCCCGCTCTTTTCAATGCTCATCTCACAGCTATGGGGTCTTGAGCGTCTGACGCAGCGGGGCTTTGCCGGTCTCGTCATCGGTTTCGGCGGCATTATCCTGCTCGTCGGCTTTCCCGCGGTTCCCGTCACAACCAGCTTCTTCATCGGCTGCGCCGCCTGCGTTGCCGCCTGCATCTGCGCCGCCTATGGCAGCAACTATGCCAGCCGCCATCTCAAGGGCGTGGGTTCGTGGGAAATCACCATCGGCTCCTTCCTCACGGGCGGGCTGATGACTTTACCGCTTCTTCTGGCCGTGCCCCTGCCTGGAGCGCCGCGCTTCATCGATTACGGTTATCTGCTCATACAGGCGGTTGTCATGAGCGGACTTACCTACATCACCTATTTCAGGCTTGTCTCCTCGATCGGTGCAACCAGGGCGATCAGCGTGGAATTCGCCGTGACCGTCGTGGCGGTTCTCATCGGCGCACTGGTGCTGGATGAACCGCTTTCGCTTCCCCAGCTTTTCGGCGCCGGCATCATCATCTTAGGCTGTACCCTGGTTCTCGATCTCCTGCCCAGGAAAAAGGCTCCGCCCACACCCTCCGGGGCGTGAAGGATTTGTTAGCGTTTTCCACCAATAGTCGTGCTGGTCATTGCTGATCAAACGGGATCGCGCTTACGGCGCGAGGGGAAAATGCAACCGGGCAAATCAGATTACGAGCATTACTGGGACCCGCTAAGGGCCCTCCTCATGCTGCTCGGCATCCCTTATCACGCCTCCCTTCTCTACAGCCATGCTCTGCCATGGGACATCAAGGATTTCGACACCAGCCCGCTTCTGAGCGCGCTGGGTGCTGCGCTCGTCACCTTCCGTATGCCGTCATTCTTTCTGGTTGCCGGCTACTTCTCCACCATGGTCATCGGCAAGAAGGGCAAGATGCGCTGGCTGAGGCAACGTTTCCTGCGTCTCGGCGTGCCCTTTGTCGTGGCGGTCCTTCTGCTCGGGCCATCACAGCTTTTCCTGCTGCAACTGGCCGGCGTCGCCAAAGGCGACATCCCGGCCGACCGGCTGCTTGAAAGCCTACCCGGCCTGCTGCGTCCGAGCGAAGAATGGATCATGCATCTTTGGTTCCTGCCGGCCCTTATCTTCTATTCGATCCTGCTTGCCGGCCTGCTGTTTCTCGCGGAACGTCCGCCATTGGCACATATCAGACACTGGTTCGGCAGCCTGCGCCAGCGGCATGCCGCCCTGTTTTTTGCGGCGCTGTGCATCCTGCCTGTTTTATGGGAATTGACGATCTACGGATCCGGCCTGCTTGCGGCAAAGAGCGGAAGCCCCCTTTTTCTTCTTTATGAACGCGCCTCCGACCCCTATGCGCGTTACCTGCCATTTTTCCTCATCGGCGCGCTTCTGCAGCGTGACCGCGCCCTCTTTCACCGCTTTCGCCAGACGGGTCTTCCCACCGGCGTCGTCGCGGCGGGCGCCATCGCGACGGCGGTGACCTTGCGCCTGCAACATCCCTTTTCGAATTCGGCGCTGCTGGTGCTGGTGTCGGCAGTTGCAGCGGTGGCGACAAGCCGTCTGTTGATCGACCTCGCCTGCCGCTATTTCGACAGGCCGAACCGGATTGCCAGAGGCATGACGGATGCATCCTTCACTATCTACCTGTTTCACCATCCGCTCATCTACGCCTTCGGAACGCTGTTCATCCTCATTGCGCTGCCGCCCATCCTGGAATTCACCATCATCGTCGCGGCCACCACGGCGGCGGCCTATATGCTGCATCAGGCGATACGTTGCAGCCCGCTCGCCCTTTTCCTGTTCAACGGCATCCGCAGGCCACGCGTGATGGACGATATTGGCACACGGGCCGGCGCGTCCCAAACCCTTCGTTAAGGATGGAGCGGGTATGATCGGCCTGCCTATTCAACTGGAAATGATGGCGTGTGGATCATGGCTATCCTCAACACGGCGGAAAAAGCCCTACCCGCAGACCTGCGCGCGAAGCTTTCGCCGCTGGTAACGAAAGTCGCCGTTCTTCTTTCCGGCGGAGATGAACTCTCCCGTGCGCAGCGTATGGCGCTCGTTGCGTTTGCGGTGCGCATCGTCAGCGCCGGCATCGCCTTCATTTCCCAGATCATTCTTGCCCGCCTGATGGGCGAATTCGAATACGGCCTGTTCGCATTTGTCTGGGTACTGGTGATCCTGTTCGGCAATCTTTCCTGTCTCGGTTTTCACACCACGGTCATACGCTTTTTACCCGGCTATCGTCTGGAGGACGCCCACGACAAGATCATGGGACTGACCTCGACGGCGCGTGTCTTCGCCATGCTTTCGGCCAGCGCGCTTGCGATCTTCGGCTTCGTTTTCCTGTATTTCTTCGGCGAGCGCATCGCTTCCTACTATCTCATTCCCATGTCGCTGGCGCTTTTCACCCTGCCCATGGTTGCGTTGGGCGATGTGCTGAACGGCACGGCGCGCGCAAATGGCTGGGCGGTCTCCGCTCTCAGCCCCACCTACATCGTTCGCCCGGTGCTTATCCTGCTGTTCATGCTGGCGGCAATCGGTCTTGGCGCGGGAAAAACCGCAACGACAGCCATGCTCACGGCGCTTCTTGCCACCTATGTCACCACGCTTTTCCATTTCGTCTTCATGAACCGCCGGCTCAACCGGCATTTCCGCAGCACGGCCCGCAGGGTGCATTTCCGCCGTTGGATAAGCTTCGCCTTCCCGATGTTCCTGATCGACGGCATCGGATTTTTGATGACCAATTCCGATGTGGTGATCGTCGGCCTTTACCTGCCGCCGGATCAGGTCGGCATTTATTTTGCCGCGGCCAAGACCATCGTGCTGATGCAATTTGTGTTTTTCTCGGTGCAGGCGGCCGCCGCCCCGCGCCTGGCCGCCCTGATGTCGGCCAATGACAGGCAGGGGCTTGCCGGTTTCGCCAGCCAGGCCGCGCGCTGGGCTTTCTGGCCGTCGCTCGCCGTCGGCAGCGTGGTGCTTCTGGCCGGCCCGTTCCTGCTGTCGCTGTTCGGCCCCGGCTTCGTTCAGGGCTATGAGTTGATGTTCTTCCTTTTCGCAGGCTTCCTCGCCAAGGCGCTGATCGGCCCGGGAGAAACATTGCTGAACATGGCCGGCAAACAAAAATTGTGCGTCGCGCTTTATATTATCATCTTTGGTTGCAACATTGCACTCAACATGGCGCTCATTCCGGTCTATGGTCTGGCAGGGGCCGCGGCAGCGGTGGCGATAGCCATGTGCATAGAAGCTGTGCTATTGCATATTGCCATTCGCCGCACACTCGGGATCGTCCTTTTTGCCTTCAACGATCCCCGGGCGGGTCAAAACACTGGGAAGGCGGTGTAACGATAAGCATGTCCAGCGATCCAAAGAATCCGGATTTTCAGGATCCGCGCATCGCGGCGCTGATGGCGTCTGCGGAGCGTGACCGTCCCGTGGCCGACAGCAGCCGACGCGTGGGCCGCGATGGCCGGGAATTCTGTATCTATCCGGGTCAGCTCGGTTATGACATGCAGGAAGAACTCGACTTCCTGTCCAACCGCGTGATGGAGGCGAATGTCTTCTTCACCGGGCGGCTTCTCGCACCCGCCATGCCGCGCATCGAAGACAAGTCCGTGCGCTTCGCCCTCATTCGCGACGAGAACGGCGCCAGAAGCCGCATGCGCTTCCTGATGCCCTTTACCGTGGAAAAGCCGGGTTTTTCCATCGGTCCCTCCATCATTCGCGTCTGGGCCAATCCATTCGGGCCGCTCGGCACGCCGCTGGTCGACACCGAAGGTGCTGCCGAAACCCTCGACAATCTTTTCGATGCGCTGTCCGACAGCAACATGCGTCTGCCGAATGTTCTGGTTCTGCCGGATGTCCGGCTGGAAGGGCCGTTTGCCCGAATGTTCAAAGCCATCGCGCTCAGCCGCAACCTGCCGGTGACGACGACGGGCAATTATTACCGGCCGATGCTGGAAAGCCTTCTTGACGGCAAGGCGTATCTGCGAAACGCCCTTGCGCCGCACCATTTGCGCGAAATGAACAGGCAATGGCGTCAGCTCGAAAAATTTGGGGCCCTCTCCTATACCGTTACCCGGCAGCCAGCGGACGTGCGTTACCGCATGGAGGAGTTTCTGGCGCTGGAGGCGAGCGGCTGGAAAGGCCGCAAGCGCACCGCGCTGGTCAACGACCGTTATCGCGCCGCCTTCGCCCGCGAGGCGATCACCAATCTGGCCGAAGCGGATGCGGTGCGTATCCACACCATCGATCTCAACGGCAGCGCGATTGCTTCCATGGTCGTCTTCATCGCAGCCGGCGAAGCCTATACGTGGAAGACCGCTTTCGACGAAAACTATGCGCAATTTTCTCCCGGCAAGCTGCTGGTGCAGAGACTGACCGACTGGCATCTGGATGACGCCAATATTCTGCGCAGCGACAGCTGCGCCGTGCCCGATCATCCGATCATGAGCCGCTTCTGGCAGGAACGGCAGGAAATGGGCACGCTGGTTGTCGGGCTTGCCCAGAATAGCGACCGGGACGTGCGGCAGGTTTCCACCCAGGTGGACATGTACCGCAATACCCGCAACCTCGCCCGCAGCCTGCGGCAGAAAATCCTGTCCTTCGGACGCAAGGGCAATTGATCCGAAGGGCGCTGGCAGCGCCCTTCGGATTTCAGGACGCGGATGGGACCCGTCTTAGCGCGAGGCCGTCCTGATCATCTTGCACAATTGCGTCAAAGCGGCATCGTATCCGCCACCCAGAATATCGACGCACCGGCGGGCAAGCTTTATCTGCTCCGTGCGCGACATGTCGTTATAGGACTGGATGACCTGACGCATGGCGCGAGGCGTCATCGGCCGGCCGGGATTGTTCGGATTTCCGATATTGCCAGGATTTCCCGGGTTCCCCGGATTGCCAGGGTTACTCGACGAACCTGAGCCGCCAATGCCCAGCCCGACATCGACACCGAGCCCGCTTGATCCGCCCACATTGGCTCCGACATTTGCGTTGACACCGTTGGAACCGCCAACGGAGGCATTCACGCCGGCATTGACCCCGCTGGAACCGCCGACGGATGCGTTGACATCCGCATTGACCCCATTGCTGCCACCGACCGAAGCGTTGACATCCGCACCCAGCCCGCCGCCGCTGCGGCCGCCGATATCAGCACCGGCATTAACCCCGCCACTGCCGCCAACGGAAGCACCGACACCGAGACCACCGCTATCATTGCTACCCACGCTAGCATTCACCCCGTTCTCTCCGCCGATCCCGATATCCAGCGCATGGGCGTTGACCGGTAGGATCAAGCAGGCAGACAGTAACAAATTGCGAGAAAGAGCCCTCATAATTTCCTCCCTATGAGTTGGCTACTCCCGCCCCGCGTGGAAACTCCACATCGGCATCATAGTTTCAATTAGTAATTGCGTATATGCTATTTTATTAGAGATATCTAAAATTATCCGAATAATTCAACCCCAGGTGTATTGTTTTGAAACAGGCGCGACTGATTGAAATGCCTGCGCCGCAGCAATTTCGCCGATTTTTTAAATGTCGGCTCGTGATTTTCGCCCTACGCCACCGCGCACTGGGATAGCCTTTCGTAAAGGCAAATTTCCTGCTTTTGGGCTTGCACGCACGGTCTCGCCCGTGATAGACGCCGTGGCATTGCCTCAGTGACCTGAAACACAATCGGCATCGAAATGCGGGTGTGGTGGAATTGGTAGACGCGCCGGACTCAAAATCCGGTTCCGAAAGGAGTGTCGGTTCGACCCCGACCACCCGCACCACCTCTTACGATTTGCGCGAATTTATCGGCATGAACGAGACCATATCCGGTCAAGGATCATGCTACGCCGCCAGATAAAAACGTCTGGCATTGCCATGGCCGATCGCTGCCTGCTCATCCGGTGAAAGCGCCGACAGAAGCGCTCTCGTCATGGCAATCCACTCCGGCAGGCCGGAACCGAGATCGACCACCGGCCAGTCGCCGCCCCAGACCATTCTTTGGGGGCCGAACAGCGTCAATACGGTTTCCACGTAAGGTCTCACGTTTTCCAGCGTCGTTTGCCCCGGCGCACAATAGGCGGTGACACCCGAAAGCTTGACGGAGAGATTGGGCAGGCGGGCCAGATCGGCCATGCGCTCGCTCCAGGCGGAAAAATCGTTTCCGGCGATATCAGGCGTGCCGCAATGGTCGAGCATGAAGCGGACATTGGGGCAGGCCCGGACAAGTTCGGCGGCAATGGCCAGCTGACGGGAATGAAAACACAGATCGACCGGCCACCCGGCCTTGCCGATCTTGCGCACATTTCGGCGATAGTTTTCCGCACGGCTGGTATCGTCGGGCATGACCTGGAGGATACGCCGGAACCCGACCACTTTGAGGTGGCGGCATTCCTCCAGCCAGGCGTCGAACCCCTGATCCGTTTCCGGCCGGCAGCTGGCGATCTGGCCGAACATCGGCAAGGTCCCTTCCCCAACCATGCCGGCCACAAGCCGGGCTTCCGCCCTATAATCACTGTCATCGACCCCGGTTTCCATGAAGATCGTGCCGACGACACCGCTGCCCTCGACAAGAGCTGCATAGTCCGCCCGGGTGAAGCTTCCCGCAAGGCTCGGCTCGCCGCGCGTCCAGGCATAACCGAGTTTGCCCCGCAAGATCAGATGCTGGTGGGTATCAATGAGGTCCATGGCGTCCTTCTCCCTGTCGTGCCCGTCAATCTTCAAGAGCGAGCGCGTCAAAACCCGCCCAGGCGGCGTCCGGCACGGCCGTTTCGAAAATGGATAGATTGCGCTGGAGGCTGTCCGGTTTCGCCGTGCCGATCAGCACGCTGGCGACATCGGCGTTTTGCAGCGGAAAATGCAAAGCGGCCGCCGCGAGCGCGACGCCGTAGCTGGCGGCGTGATCTTCCATGGCGCGCACCCGCTCCATGACTTCAGGCGCAGCTTCATTGTAATTGAAGGTCGCGCCCGGCCTAGCACCGGTTGCAAGAATGCCCGAGTTGAAGACACCACCGATCACAAGCGCGGTGCCGGTTTCCGCGCAACGCCCAAGCAGCCGCGCCGCCGCCGACCGGTCGAGCAACGTATGACGGCCCGCCAGAAGGATGCAATCGATCTCGTCTATCTCCATGAGGTTCAGACAGGCCGGAACCTCGTTCACGCCAAGGCCGAACGCGCCGATCAGGCTTTTCGCCTTCAACTCGTGCAGCGCCTCGATGCCGCTTTCGGTGAACATTCCGAAATGATGGCGATAGGCTTCCTCTCCAAGCGTGGTCTCCTCCAGATCGTGGACATAGAGAATATCCACCGAACCGAGACCAAGCCGGGCAAGGCTCTGCTCATGTGAGCGCATGATGCCGTCATAGCTGTAGTCGTATTCCACCACGAAAGGCAGCGCATCGACAAAACCGTAATCCGGTGTCACGCCCGCTTCAGCCGGCTTCAGGATCCGCCCAACCTTGGTGGACAGCACGAATTCGTCGCGTGGTTTGCCCTGAAGAAAATCCCCGACGCGTCGTTCGGAAAGGCCCTGCCCGTAATAGGGTGCGGTATCGAAATAACGGATACCGGCGTCCCAGGCGGCTTGCAGCGTCGCTATGGCATCCTCGCGGCTGACGCGGCGGTAGAGATTGCCGATACCGGCAGCGCCGAAAGAAAGCTCGCTCAGCGACAGCGCCGTGCGGCCAAGTTTGCGGGTTTTCATGCGGCCCCCTCCTCGCGGCGAAGCTGGCGCTCGACGGTGCGGATGACACCACGGAGTTCGCCGAGACCCTTCATGCGGCCGATATAGGAATAGCCGGGGTTGGTCTTTTTGGTGATGTCATCACCCAGCAGATGGCCGTGGTCAGGTCGCATTGGAATATTGGTGCGGCGGCCAGCCTTGGCGGCGGCCAGCTCCTCGCGCAACAATGCCTCGATGACGCCGATCATGTCGGTTCCGCCATCAAGATGATCGTCCTCAAAGAAGGAACCATCCGCTTCAACGGTCACATTCCGAAGATGGGCGAAATTGACGCGGGACGCGAACTCCTGTGCCATTGCCACGAGGTCGTTGTCACTGCGCGCGCCGTAGGAGCCGGTGCAAAGGGTAATGCCGTTGTTCGGGCTTTCAACGGCCGAGAGGATGGTGCGGATATCGGCAGGTGTCGAGACCACGCGCGGCAGGCCGAACAGCGAGAATGGAGGATCATCAGGGTGGATGCCGAGATGCACGCCCACCTCTTCCGCAACCGGCACGACTTCCCGCAGAAAGGCGAGAAGATTGCCCTGCATGGTCGTGCTGTCGATACCATCGAACGACGCAATCAGCGCGGCGATGGACTGGCGCGTCTGCACCAGCGCGCCGCCTGGCAGCCCTGCTATGATGTTTCGCTCTAGAAGCAACTGCTCCTCTTCGCTCATGTGCGCAAAACGCTCTTCGGCCCGTGCAACCAGCGCAGGATCGTAATTTTCCGCCGCACGAACACGCTTCAGGATGAAGACGTCATAAGCGACGAAATCCGCCATTTCGAAGCGCAGCGCCAATCCGGTATTACGTGCCTGCCAGCGTAGGTTCGTGCGCGTCCAGTCCACGACAGGCATGAAATTGTAGCAAACGACGGGAACGCCAGCGCGGCCGAGACGGGCGAGCGTATCCTTCCAGCGCGCAATCGCCTTCGGGGCATCGGCATCACCACGCTTGACGGACTGTTCCATGGGAATGGATTCGCAGACACTCCATTCCAGACCGGCCGCCTCGATCATCCCCTTGCGTTTGGCGATCTCTTCGGCTGGCCAAGCCGTGCCGTCGGGAATCTGGTGCAGCGCCGTGACAACGCCGCTGGCGCCCGTCTGCCGCACATGCTCCAAGGTGATGGGGTCCGATTCACCGAACCACCGCCAGGTTTCCTTCATAGTCTATTCCTCCGAAAAATGCCGTTCGATGGCGCCGAGAGCGCCGTATTGGACGATGTCGCGGTGGGCGGCCCGAAGCGCCGTGACGAACGCCTCGTCCGCCTGCCATTCAGGCCCGAAGACGCGACGGAATGTTAAAAACCTGTCGATGACCGCGTCCGGCTCCTCGCCGCTCCCGGTAGGCGCACCCCACTCCGCAAAGGCCGGATCGGCCATGATAATTGCCTCTCCCTTCTCGTTCAGCGCTGCGCAGGACCGTATCCACATCGCAACCGCAAAAAGAGTGGCTGTATTCGGCGCGCCTGCGGCACGCAGTTCCGCAAGCGGCGCGAGAATGCGTTGCGGCACTTTCTGTGAAGCGTCAGAGGCGATCTGGGCGGCGCGATGACGAAGGGCGGGGTTGGCGAAACGCTGGCGCAGACCGGCAACATAGTCCGGTCCGCTGACGGCCGGGCTCAATGTCGACCCGACCTCCCGCCAGTAGCGGTCGATGTAACCGCGGACACGCGCATCGGCATAGATATCGGCGATCGTCTCAAGCCCGCTGCATTGACCGATTGCGGCCATGGCGGTGTGAGCGCCATTCAGCATCCTGAGCTTCATATGCTCATAGGGCTCGACCTCGTCAACGATTTCGGCACCTGACAGCTCGATGCCAGGGCGACCGTGCGGAAAGCGATCCTCGATCACCCAACGGAAATAAGGTTCCGCAATCACCGGCCAGGCATCCTCACAGCCGAGACGCGCCGTCACATGCTCACGGTCGGTAGCCGTGGTGGCGGGCACGATGCGGTCCACCATGACGCAGGGGCAGGAAAGATTTTCTGCGATGAACGCAGCGAGATCCTTGTCGGTGATACCAGCCATCTCCACCAGAAGACGGTGCAGGATGCGTCCGTTGGACGGAAGATTGTCGCAGGAGAGCAAAGTCAGCGGCACAGCCCCCGCGGCCCGCCGGCGTCTTGTTGCTTCCAGCAGAAAACCGAGCGGGGAGCGCGGCTTTTGTGGATGCGCCAGATCATGAACGACATCGGGATGGTCACGAAGAAGCGCGCCTGCCGACAAATCGGCGAGGTAACCCTTTTCCGTCACCGTCAAAGTGACGATCCTGATACGCGGATCGGTCATGGCTTGCAGCAGCCGCTCCGGTTCCTCAGGGGCGACGATGGTCTCGAGGATGGAACCGACAATCCGCAGCGTCTCGTTCTCACCGTCACGCAGGCAGAATGTATAGAGATTGTCCTGTGGCGCGATGGCATCGCGCGTATCGGGGCTGCGCAGCGATGCAGCAACAATGCCCCAGCCGGTCTCGCCACGCGCGAGACAATCATCGATGAACACGGCCTGATGGGCGCGGTGAAAGGCGCCGACGCCGAGATGCACGATGCCCGGTGTGACCGCTTTGCGGTCATAAGCTTGCACGAGCACGTCTTGCGGAAGATGGGGCAGTGCAAGGGAAGAAAGACGATTGGTCACGTTTGTTGTCTCCGTATCTCAGCCGAATTGCAGGCCGCCATTCATGTCGACGACGGTGCCTGTCATGAAGCCGGACAGCGGCGAGGCAAGGAAACGTACGGTATGGGCCACCTCTTCCGGCTGGCAGAACCGCCCGACGGGAATGGCTGCGAGCTGGCGCTGGCGGTCTTCCTCGGACAATTGCTCCATGATCATCGGCGAAACCACATAGGCCGGCGCCACCGCGTTGGCCGTGACGCCGAAGGGCGCAAGTTCGCGGGCGGAGGAATAGGTGAGGCCGACCATCGCCGATTTTGACACCGAATAGGCCGTGCCCGCCGTCAGTCCGCCGGATTTCCAGGCGTAAGAGGAAATGTTGATCAGTCGCCCCCAGCGGTTTTCCTTCATGGCGGGAACGACGGCCTGCGTCAGTAGCAGGGCGGCATCAAGATTGACGGCCATCAGCTTGTGCCATTCGTCAAGCGTGGTCGCGGCCAGTTTGTGCGGCGACAGTACGCCGGCATTGTTGACGAGAATATCGATGACCTCGAAACGATTGGCGACATCTTTCATGACGGCCTGTAGTGCCGCCGCATCACCGAGATCGACCGCAATGGGATCACAGGCGTTGCCAAACCCCTCCGCGAGCGCTGTAACAGCCTCGATATCGCGATCGAAGGCGAGTACCCTTGCCCCTTGCGCCACCAGCGCCGCGACCACGGCGCGGCCGATGCCGCCGCACGCGCCCGTCACGAGCGCGGTCTTGTGTTTCAGTTCCATTCCGTCTCCTCCACGCCCACTATCAGATGGACAAATGCTTGCGCTCTTCTTCGGGCAGCTGTTCGTAGATCACGAAAACCATATCCAGATGCGTCACCAGCGCTTTTTCCGCGGCGTGGGCATCGCCCTGGTCGAGGGCGTCGACGACCGCCAGGTGCTCCTCGATCACGGCGGGCAGGCGCTCCGGTTTCGCCCAGTAGCGATGGAACCGCGACAGCGTCACTTTGGCGGCAAGGATTGCCTGCCAGACGCCCTCGCGGCCGGAGAATGTGCCGAGCAGCCGATGAAACGCCTCGTCGGCATGGAAAAAGCCGTTGGCGTCGTTGGCGGCGATGACCCTTTCCTGCTCGGCGATGACGTCGCGCATCGTCCGGCTCATCTCTTTCGTCCATTTCGGCGCAACTTCGCGCAGCAGCGCCACTTCCAGCGAACGGCGGATAAAATGGCTGTCCTGGATTTCACCGAGCCTGATCGGTGCGACGAAGCTGCCGAGCTGGGGATAGACATCCACAAGCCCCTCTTCAGACAGGCGCTGGATGGCGGCGCGCACCGGCGTGCGCGACACGGAAAACTGACGGCAGATGGAGTTCTCGCTGATTGGCGCACCGGGCGCCAGCCGCACTTCGACAATGGCCTGACGCAGGGCCGCATGAACCTGATCGGCCACGGATCCATAGCGGTTGACCACAAGCTCCACGCTTTCGATTCCAGGGCCTGAGGCCTCCTGATGGCCGCCGCGTCCGGCAAAGCCGGCATTGGTGTTTTTCGTCATGAACGCTCCCCTTTTGAAAGGCCGCCGTGAAAATCTGATTGCAACTTGGATACAAGTATACTAGTGTCCATGGTGCTTACGCAAGTCGGCTGTTGGGAGAAAAAGCGATTAAGGGAGGTTCCAGTCGCTTTTTTTAAAGAAACAGGCCGTTTCATGGAGGAGAAAAACATGACGCATTTCATGCGCAGCCTCGTCGCTGCCGCAATCATCGGCGCTGGAGCCTGCGGTGTTGCGCAGGCGGCGGACGCCAGCAAGGTCGCCCTCGTTCCAGGCGGTCCGCACCCTTATTTCTCTGCCTGGGAGCAGGCCGGCAAGGACGCCGCCAAGGACTTCGGTCTGGCGGGCGCCGACTATAAGGTGCCGCAGAAATGGGAACTGGCACAGCAGAACCAGCTTCTAGAAAGCCTTCTGAGCCAAGGGTATAACGGCTTCCTGATTTTCCCCGGCGATCCCGTCGGCGCGGTCTCCACAGCCGAGGAACTGACCGGCAACGGCGCAAACGTGATTGCCGGCGCCGGCTGCTTCAAGGACCCTTCGCCTGCGGCCTTCTGCCTCGGCACCGATACCGGCAATTCGGCCTATCTCGGCACCAAGGAACTCATCAAGGCAATGGGAACGGGCAAAAAACGCATCGCCCATTTCACCGGCTTCCTTGTTGACCCCAACACCCAGCTTCGTATCGATGCCGTGAAGAAGGCGGCTGACGAAGGCGGCGCCGAGGTCGTTCAGGTCATCGCCGATATCGACGCGCCGGAACCGGCCGAGGAAAAGATCAACGCTTACCTCGCCGCCCATGCCTCGGAAGTGGATGGCATCGTCACCACGGCCTGGGTTCCGGCGGTCGTTGCTTCCAACGCGCTGCGCAAGATCGGCGACAAACGCATCCACATGGTCGGCATCGACCACGACGAAGTGGTGCTGAAAGCGATCAAGGATGGTTTCGTTGATGGTACGATGCTGCAGAACCCTTATGGCCAGGGTTATGTCGGCTCCTTCGCTTTGAGCAAATTGCAGTCCGGCTGCAAGGTGAAGGCGGACGCGCCGTTCAAGTCCAACGCACTGACGACCAAGTTCATCGATTCCGGCACCGCCTATGTCGATGCCAGCAAGGTCGATAACTATGTCGATGCCATGCGCGCCGAGACCAAAAAGCTGCTTGCGAACTTCGATGCGACGTATCTGAGCTGCAAATAATCAGGCTTTTTAACACCTGCCGGGCGGGCCGCGATCACGCCCGGCAATCCCGCACCGCCGAAAGCCCGCCTTCCGGCGGCGGCGCAACGTCAAGGCGGACCGCCGAGGTCTGCGGGCCAAACAAATACCGGAACATTTTCATGACCGTGAACGATAGTTTGCTTACAAAAGGCGTGCAGGAGACAGAGGACCGCATGGGCTCGCGCATTTCGCAAAGCCGTTTTTTCCTCACCAATGAATTCGGCCTCATTCTGCTGATCGTCGTTTTCGCCATCATTTTTGGCGTGGCAGCCAGCGGCTTCCTTTCGCCTTTCAACCTGTTCACGCTCGGACGCAGTGCCGCAATCAACATCATGATCGGCCTGTCGATGATGGCGGTGATCGTGACCGGCGGCCTCAATCTTGCCGTTGGCGCGATCGGCGTCTCGGCGGCCATGGCCTGCGGTTATCTCATCGAGGTGCTTAGCGTGCCCTGGCCGCTCGCGCTCATCGGCGGCCTCGCCACAGGCGCAGCGCTCGGCTTCATCAACGGCTGGACCGTCATCCGCACGGGGCTGCACAGCTTCATCATCACACTCGCCACCATGAGCATCTTTTTCGGGGTGATGATCTTCCTGACGCGGGCCGAGGCCTATCGTGGCCTGCCGCCGATCTTCGCAGCCTTCGGAAAGATGAAGCTCGCGACCTATTTCTCGCCGCTGCTTCTCGTCACGCTCGCAACGGCCCTCGCCCTGTCCTTTCTCTACCGGCGCACCGTTCTTGGCCGCGAAATGCTGGCGGCAGGCGCACGCCCGGAAGCGGCGGAACTTTCCGGCATCCGCGTCGACCGCATCTTTATTGCGTGTCACATGCTGTCGGGCCTGCTTGCCGCACTTGCTGCCCTGATGCTGGTGACGCGCACGGGCGCCGCCATTCCTTCCATGGCCGGCCAACTCGGGCAGGACTGGCTGTTGCCAGCCTTCCTGGGGCCTGTCCTCGGTGGCACGCTGTTGCAGGGCGGCAAGGTTTCGGTTCTCGGCACCTGTCTCGGCGCACTTTTGGTCACCATGCTGACCAGCGGCCTGCTGCTGCTCCAGCTCGGTGAATTCTGGGTCCAGACATTTCTCGGCCTGCTGCTGTTGCTGGCGGTTTTGATGGACAAGGCGCGGCGAAGCTATCTCGCCCGGCGCAATCTGGCTTGAGGACTGGACGATGACAACCGACAACACCCTTCTACGCCTTGCCAGAACCGACTGGTTCGGCCCCCTGCTGGTCACGGTGCTGGCAATTGTGCTGATCCGTGGCTTCAGCCCCAACTTCCTGTCTTCCTTCAACATCCAGATCCTGCTTCTGGCCATTTCGGTCAATGCGCTCATCGCCTTTTCACAGATGATCATCATCGCCATCGGCCAGATGAACCTTTCCGTGGGTGCGATCGGCGGCCTTGCGGCAATTTCCTTTGCGGGGGTGATGCAGGTCTGGGGGCTTCCGGCACCGGTGGCTGCCATCGCCGCCGTGCTGATCGGTATTGTCTGCGGCATGCTCAACGGCCTGCTGATTGCCATCACCGGCATTTCCGCCTTCGTCATAACGCTGGCGACCCTGTCGATCTACAAGGGCATCAACCTCGGCATTACGCGGGCGGAGCCTTTCTATGGCATACCCGAGTCGGTGAAAGACTTCGGTTCGGCCCTCATTGCCGGGCCTATTCCGTGGCTCGCAGTCCCGACCATCGTCATCGCATTCGCCCTGTGGTTCATGCTGCGACGCCAGCCGATAGGCCGCTTCATCCTTGCCATCGGCGGCAACAGCCATGCGGCGGAGCTTTCCGGCATTTCGGTGCGCATGACGGTGATCGTGGCGCATGGTATTTCCGGCCTTCTGGCATCGGTAGCGGGCATTCTGCTCGTTTCACGTCTGCAGATCGGCCAGCCTTCCATCGGCGATGACTGGCTCATCCTGTCCTTTGCCGCCCCCGTTATCGGCGGCGCCGTGCTGGCCGGCGGGCATGTCAGCGTCGGGGCGACCCTGCTCGGCGTCGTCATCGTCGCCATCATCACCCAGGCACTGGTGTTGTTCTCCATCGATCCGTTCCTCGTGCAGGTGGTGCTGGGCGCACTGATCCTCGCCGCCGTCGGCATCAACCGCCTGCGCGAAACGCATCTCGGCAAAAAGACAGGGAAGGCCTGACATCATGGACAAACAACCCGTTTTTCAGGCGCGAAACGTCGAAAAAGTCTTTCCCGGCGTCAGAGCTCTCAAGGGCGTCAATCTTTCGCTGCAATCTGGCTCGATCCATGCCCTGCTCGGTGAAAATGGTGCCGGGAAGTCCACCCTGATCAAGGTCATCACCGGCGTCCATCATCAAAGCAGCGGCCAGATTCTCATCGATGGGCAGGAAGTGCGCTTCGGTAATCCGCGCGAGGCGATTGCCCGCGGCATCGGTGTCGTCCATCAGGAACGTAACCTCATTCCGCGCTTCTCGATTGCCGAAAATATCCACATGGAAAAGCTCGGCGCGCATTATCTCAAACCTATCGACTACGCCGCGCTGAACCGCGATGCGCGCCGCTGGCTTGAGGCGCTCAATCTGGAAACCGATCCGGCAACGCCGGTATCGGAGCTTTCCGTCGCGCAGATGCAGCTCGTGGAAATCGCCAAGGCGCTTTCACTGCAAAGCCGTGTACTGCTCCTCGATGAACCGACGACCTCGTTGACGCCGAGCGAGACGGACAATCTCTTCCGCATTCTGCGCCGCCTGCGCGACGATGGTGCGAGCCTTGTCTTCGTCAGCCACAAGCTGGAGGAGGTTCTCGACATCTGCGACCGGGTGACGGTGCTGCGGGATGGTGAAAACGCCTGCGAAAGCCGTTCGATGGAAGGGCTTGGACGTCAGGATCTCGTGCGACTGATGATCGGACGCGCCGAAAGCGGCGGCGGCTGGCGCACACGTACGGTCGAACACAATCCGATGGTGCTGGAACTTGAAGACGTATCGACTGCGATCGGTCACCGCGATGTCAGCCTGTCCGTGCGCAAGGGCGAGATCGTCGGCCTTTACGGGCTGGTCGGCGCCGGTCGCACCGAACTTGCAAAATCGATCATGGGTAAGTTCGCGGTCACGGCCGGCGACTTGCGTCTTTCGGGCCGGTCGGCACGCATCCGCTCCGTTGCCGAAGCGATCCACGACTATGGCGTCGGTTATGTCAGCGAAGACCGCAAGGGCGATGGCCTCATTCTCCAGCACTCCGTTCTTGCCAATGCGGGCGTTCCCATCTGGCGCAAGCTCGCGAATGCGTTCGGCGTGCTTTCGGATGGGCGCATCCGCGCGGCGGTGACGCCTTTCCTTAAAAAGCTCGAAGTAAAGACCCCAAGCCTCAGCCAGACGGTCGGCAATCTATCGGGCGGCAACCAGCAAAAAATCAGTGTCGCCAAATGGCTCGCCGCCGATGTCAAACTGCTGATCGTCGATGAACCCTCCGTTGGTATCGACATCAAGACCAAGGCCTATCTGCATGATCTGCTGCGCGAGCTGGCAGATAGCGGCACCGCCATTCTCATCATTACCAGCGACATGCCGGAAATGGTGGCACTGGCGGATCGCATCGTCGTGATGGACCGTTACAGGGTGAAGGGCATCGTCGAAAACAATGGCATCTATGCCGATATGAGCCAGCACATCATGGCACACATTCACCATCCGCAGGAGAGCGAGGCCGGCCTCCTCACGGCATAGACGCTTCGCCGAAGACTTACGGTCGGCCCTGTGTTTCAGCCCCCGGAGGTGGGCGGCTGCGGTGCGCGCCCGCTTTGTGTAACGACGCGGACCTCGATCGCTTTACGAAGCCCTTGAAAAGGCGCTGTCATGACAGCCGCGATCGCAACCCTCACAAAACTTTGCTTGTTCATCCCGCCAATAGTGCCGGGCTTTCATTTGCCAGACGCAGCGGACTGGATTAGACGAATCCCGTTACACCGTGGAAACCGGCGACTTAATTTCGCCATCACGCCCGCCTTTTTGAAAGCCCGTCCGGGATATCTGCTTCTTTTCGAAGTTCGAGGAAAACAACATGGCCAATGCGACCACCGCCGACAACAGCCGCACGCTCGCCGCTCTCGGCGTCACGGCGGGAATGATCTTCACCGTCGGCTCCGCCCTCGGTTTTCAGCATATTGGCGGTTATACGCCCTGCGCCCTGTGCCTGCTGCAGCGCGATCCCTATTATTACGCCATTCCGCTGGGTATCTTGGCCATTGCGACCAGCATCTTCAAATTGCCGGTTCAGATCACCCGGTTGCTGCTTGCCCTTATCGGTGTGGCGATGCTGATCGGCGCCGGGCTCGGCGTTTATCACGCCGGTGTGGAATGGGGTTTCTGGGAAGGACCGATCACCTGCGCCACCGGGGCGCCTTCCATCACCACCAATGCCGGCGATTTGCTGGGTAATCTGAACGCCATCAAGGCGCCTTCCTGCAACGACGCCGCCTTGCGGGTGCTCGGCCTTTCTTTTGCGGGCTGGAATGTCATCGCAAGCGTTGCACTTGCGGCAGTCGCCTTTTTTGGCGCGAGCCGTAAAAGCCGGTAAACGGAAAACCGCGTTGCAGTCCTTAAAAGATCAGGGCTGCAGCTCGGTATCCCAGTAAAGATAGTCCATCCAGCTTTCGTGCAGATAATTGGGCGGGAACAGCCGCCCGTTATTGTGCAAATCCTGAACCGTGGGCTGGAAAGGCTTCTGCGCCGGGAACATGCCCGCCTGCTTGGGAAGCTTGCTGCCTTTTTTAAGGTTGCAGGGAGAGCACGCCGCCACGACATTGTGCCACGTCGTTTCACCGCCATGCGCGCGGGGAATGACGTGGTCGAAGGTCAATTCGTCCCGCGTGCCGCAATACTGGCATTCGAACTTGTCCCGAAGGAAAACATTGAAGCGTGTAAAAGCGGGGTTGCGGGTGGGCTGCACATAGGTCTTGAGGCTGACGACGCTCGGCAGCCGCATGGAAAAGCTGGGGGACGACACCGCATGATCATATTCTGCAATGATGTTCACACGGTCTAGAAAGACGGCCTTGATCGCGTCCTGCCAGGACCATAACGACAAGGGATAATAACTCAGTGGCCTGTAGTCTGCGTTCAGAACGAGCGCCGGCAGGGCCTGTGGTGAAACTGCAATCGTCAAGGGCTTCTCCTGAGCGATTCGGCATCTGCACTTGTATATTAGGTCCGTTGTTACAGGATTGTGAAGCCTATAAATGCAGCGGCGAAGAGCTTAATTTTTGAGCCCTGAAATGGCGTTTTTCGCATTCCTGACGATCAAGCGGCACGGTGGAGCCTCCTGGCCAGGGACACCGCGGGCCGATGCGGCAGGGAGGCGATTCGGGCCTTTGCCAGACACAAATCCTTCTCACACCGGACGCACTATCGGTGATATGATTACCCCCGACGGACCAATGGAACATCAATGCGCGCCCGGCATGGCAAATGTGCGGCGGCGTCCGTCATTTCGTCAATGGAGGAACGGTCATGAGGTTGGGCAGGCGGCAAGCGGCAGCATTGCGGGGCAGCCTCGCGGCCGGCGTGCTCGTCGCCGTGATCGGTCTCTTCGCGTGCGCCCATGCCCAGCAGTACCAGAATTACGAAGTGACGCCGGATGGCCGCGGCGGAGCGCAGGGAACGATCGGCGGGCGCAATTTCGAAATTTACCGAAATTACGACCGGCCGCCGGTAAACCGCGCCTCCCCCGATACACGGCGTGAACTCAGGCGCGCTGTCCCGCAGCAAACCTGTATCATCGACACCGAGGGTAGAACCCGCTGCAGGTGAGCGCGAGCCCAATTTTCCGACTGTTTCTAGCACGCTGCAACAAAATTAGATTTCGTTAAAATGCAATCTATCGACTTAAACGGCCCGCAAGAATGGGTCGCTATGGTGCCAGGCATAAGAGACGACAATTGTGCAGGGGCAAGGACATGGCGAAGAAAACAATCCGTCTGGCAAAGATCTTTGCCGTCGCTGCCAGCGTGGCGGCAAGTATTGCGACAACGGCATCGGCCGTCCAGCTCGGCGGCCTCACCCAGAAACCCGGCGCATCGCGGCCTGGCCAGTTCATGACCACGAGCCGCCCGACCATCGCGCCCATTGCCTTTGCGAAATTCTGCGAGAGCGCCGCCGACCAGTGCCTCCGGATCGGCGACCGCGATATGGTGGAACTGAGCAAACAGAAGCGCGCGGAACTCCAGCGCATCAACGCCGAGATCAACACGTCGATAATCTATGCCAGCGAACAGGACGGCGAAGACGACTGGAAACTGAACCCGGCAAGCGGCGACTGTGAAGATTTCGCGGTGACCAAGCGGCAACGCCTCCTGCGCGCCGGCTGGCCCTCAGGCGCGTTGCGCATCGCAACGGCGCGCACGACGGATGGCATTGGCCATGCCGTCCTGGTCGTCAGCACCAGCCAGGGCGATCTGGTGCTTGATAACCGCACCAATGTCGTCAAGCCTTGGAAAGCCGTCGATCTGAAATGGATCAAGATCCAGTCGCATGAGAACCCGCGCATCTGGCTGAAACTCTAGACCGTCAGTCCTGCACTCGTGGGCTTCATTCGTGGGGGCTTCGACACGGGCTTTGACGCAGGATGCGACAGCCGTTTCCAACGCCCTTGACCTTGTGCGGCAGAGACAGTATCGGCAGCTATGCCCAAGGTATTCAACTGGATTCGCGGTCGTAAGCAACCAGCCCCCCGCGACGACCGGAGGCGGCGTAGAATAGACCTTGGCGACAAGCCGGCCACCTTCCCTATTTACGCCATTGGCGACGTGCACGGCTGCCTCGATCTGCTTTTGCAGGCGGAGCGGAAAATCCTCGCCGATCTGGGACCCGAGCCCGCACCCGCGCTGGTCGTTCTCCTCGGTGACTATGTCGATCGCGGACGGGACTCCCGTGGCGTTCTCGAACATTTGCTGCAGCCCCCGCCCGCGCCGCTGCGCCGTATTGCGCTTTGCGGCAACCATGAGCAGCTCTTCCATGATTTTCTCGAAAATCCGCAGCAGAATATGCACTGGCTGGACTTCGGCGGCCGCCAGACACTTCTGTCCTACGGGGTCGATATCGACTATTTCATGAATAAAGGCCGTCTCAGGCTACAGCCTTTCAGGGATGCGCTGCTAGGCGCGATCCCGCAGCCGCATCGCCAGCTTTTATCCAGCCTGCCCGTCTATGCCCGCATCGGCTCCTATATCTTCGTGCATGCCGGCTTGAGACCGGGATTGCCGCTTGATGCGCAGACCGATGAGGACATGCTCTGGATCCGTGAGCCTTTCCTCTCACAGGGAGCCGGGCTGGACCTCCTCGTCGTCCATGGACACACACCGGTGGAGCAACCGGAGACCGGCCCGCAGCGCATCGGCATCGACACCGGCGCTTACACCACGGGCAGGCTCACCATTCTCAGGCTCTCGGATGCGGGCCTGCACCTGATCGGCTAAGCCTCGGTCAGATTTTCACCAGCGGCTCTCGGTCATGGGCCTGGTGGAGCATTTTCACGAAAGAAGGCGCCACGGGCACGCGATGCGGCCCCAGAGCTTCAACCGGAATGCCAGGTGTCAGGGAATTCATCACGACCGCGCCCTTGATATCGCCGAGATCGGCGGGACGGATCAGTTGCTCGCGCTGAGCGATGCCGAGCGCGTCGAGCTGGCGGCGAATGATGCTCATCGTGATACCAGCAAGGAAGGCGGCCCTTGGCCAGACCACCGCCTCGCCATCCCAAAAGGCCAGATTCCAGATGGTTGCTTCGCTCAGATATCCCCGCGCGTCAACAAAGGCCGCATCGTCATATCCACCCTCGACGGCCTTGCGAAGGAAATAGGTTTTTGATGCTTCACCCACATGTTTGATCGTTGCGAAGGGGCGTTCATGGTTGACGAGTGCCAGACGCAGGGATTGTTTCGGATCATCAAAGGCAGGCGTTGTGCGAACGAGAATGGCGGGGTCGTTCTCTGCTCCCGTCCGAGTGAATTCCCCACTGCGCGAAAACAGGGTAGCCGTCAGCGACAGGGCCGGCGGGCCTGCATGGATCGCTGTCCGCAACCGGTCGCGCACCAGATCATCCGGCAGGGCTCTGCCGAAAAACTCTTGCGACGCCGATTTCAGTCGGGCGAGATGCAAATCCAGCCCGCGCGCGGCGCCGTCCCGCACCTGCATGGCGGTGAAATGCGCAAAACCTGCGAAGGCCAGAGGTGATAAGTCTTGTGCGGTCGCCGTCCGGCCATCGAGTTCGGTACGAAAGCGGGATTTTCCAGTCATTTTCAAGCTCCTGAAGCGTGTTTACATCTTGGAGCGTCTTCCCTACAGTCTGACAGTGCTGTCAGAGTCAAGGGCTGGAAATGAAGATCGGCGAACTCTCCCTGAAAACAGGTGTGAGCATTAGAATGCTCCGCTATTACGAGGCCGAAGGCCTTCTCACGCCCGGCCGCACGAAGGCCGGATATCGGGACTACAGTGTCGCCGACGTCGATACCGTCGAGCGCATCCTTCTGCTCGGCAATGCCGGCATGACCCTCGCCAATGTCAGGGAGTTCCTGCCCTGCTCCCTTGATCAGCGGCAAGCCTTCCAGCCATGCGACGAATTGAAATCGAAGCTGCGGATGCAGATCGGCAGGGTTGAAGAACAGATGAACGGACTTTCCAGGAGCCGGAAGCTGCTCACAGACATTCTGGCAACCTTCGAAAAATCCACTCCGGCTTCAGGCCGCCGGTAAGTCTCTGTGTCAGCGATGGCCATCCCCGCTTTACGGAGCGGGCGGCGGACAGTCATCTCCACCGCCACATCAGTTAACCGGGGATAAGGCCGATCCTCACGCACCATCAATAGCTTCGAGCCAGATACCGACGGCGACCGCGCCCCTATCGGGATGACCGACCACCCACTCACCGAGGTAACTTGCGCGCCCGAGCCGTGGCTTCATCGAGGCTGTCGCCTTTGCAGCGCTGCATCGTCGACTTGCAAGACCGACAACGAAAAACCCGGCATATCTAGGGCCGAAGGAAGGCGCCGGCCCAGGCGCGTTCCACGACGACACCTTTCGCCTCCAGCAGCACGACCGCCGACCGTGCCCACGATAGCGAGTTCCATCGGTGGCGTTGCCCCTAGGCCATTGACCAGCAGCGCGACGCGATCGCCGCCGGCGAGCTTGCCGTCGGCCTCGATCGTTTCGATCACCAGCTTCACGAGCGCGTCAGCCGAGGCGATGGGCATCCGCTGCACGCCCTGCTCACCATGGATTCCGAGCCCGACTTCAATCTCGGTCTTACCCAGCACGAAGCCCGGCTTGCCGACAGCCGGCGGCGTGCAGGAGCCCAGCGAGACACCCATCAAAGAGAGCTTGGGCGGCTTCCCGGGCGATGCGGGTCACCTCTTCAAGAGCAAGCCCCTTTTCCGCTGCGGCCCCGGCGAGCTTGTGGACGAGCACCGTTCCCGCAATCCCGCGGCGGCGATCGACGGGAACCGTATCCTTCAAGGCAACGTCGTCGGCGACGACAACGATCTCGACAGGGATTCCTTCGGCCCTCGCCAGCTCCGCCGCCAAGCCGAAATTCAGCCGGTCGCCGGTATAGTTCTTGACGATGGCCAGCACGCCGACATAACCGGCATGGGCAGGCTCATGTCCGCTGCCGCCGCCCGAAAGCACCGCCACCCTGCGCTTCTCCGACTCGGGCAGCCCGGATCGAATGATCACGTTCCCATCCAGAAGCAGAGTGGTTTGCGGGCTGAGCGCCACGACGCCCTCCAGCATGTCCCGGACAACGGTGGATGGATCGTTGATAAGCTTCTTCATGCCTTACTCCTCGATGCAGTGCGTCGGCGGGCGGGCGGTATTCCGGCATTTACGCGCGCTGGAAAACGCGTAGATGCGGCTTGAACAGTGAACAAGCATGGTCTCCTCGCCGATTGCAAGCGTCGGAAATGCACGGCAAAGCTTCAAGCACGAAACAGGACTGGCCTCCTCACTGAGGTAATTGTCGGCAGACTTGTGGTCAGCCCGCTTCCGACATTGTATAGAATGCCGGTAATCCCTTTTGTTCCCGCCGGGCTTCCCGAACGCGAAGACAACACTGAAATAACCAGACGCAACCCACCACCTGATCAACCTCAACAACCAGCATCAAGGAAACACATGAGCGCTGCGTATTATACGTCGGCCATTGCGGTCGCTGCTGCGGCAGGGGTGGTTATCAGGCCGTTCCGGTGGCCCGAGGCCGTATGGGCCGTCGCAGGAGCGCTGCTGATCCTCGCGCTGGGCATTTTGACTCCTGCGGAAGTCTGGTCAGGGGTGATCAAGGGTCTCGACGTTTACCTGTTCCTGACCGGCATGATGTTGCTGTCTGAGCTTGCCCGGCGTGAAGGTCTGTTCGACTGGGTCGCCGCCGTTGCGATCTCTTACGCAAGAGGGTCGGCGCGGCGCCTCTTCGTGCTGATCTACCTGATCGGCGTCGTCGTGACCGCGCTTCTCTCCAACGACGCCACCGCCGTCGTCCTGACGCCTGCCGTTTATGCGGCCTGCCGTGCCGCCAGGGTCAAGAATCCGCTTCCTTACCTTTATATCTGCGCCTTCATTGCCAATGCGGCGAGTTTCGTGCTGCCGATCTCCAACCCTGCCAACCTCGTCATTTTTGCCGGCGGCGAGATGCCGCCGCTGTCCCGCTGGCTGGACACGTTCCTGCTTCCGTCGATTGCGGCAATTCTTGTCACCTTTCTTGCGCTTTACTGGTCGCAGCGCCGTGTTCTCGCGGAAGACACCGTCGCGGATCGGGTGGAACGCCCGACCCTCAGCCTGCCGGCGAAACTGGCGGGCGTCGGCCTGCTGGCAACCGCCGCCGTGCTGCTGTCAGCCTCTGCATTCCACATGGATCTCGGCCTTCCGACGTTCCTCGCTGGCGTAATCACGACTATCCTCGTTCTTGCCATCGTGCGGCAGAACCCGGTGGAGATCATCAAGGATGTGAGCTGGGGTGTGCTGCCGCTCGTTGCGGGCCTGTTCGTCATCGTCGAAGCCGTTAGCCATACGGGCATCACCGCCGTGGTCGCCGAGCAATTGAAGGCGCTGAGTGAACATTCGCAGGCACAGGCCATTGGGATCGGCGGCGTCGCCGTCGCGCTTTTTTCCAACCTCGTCAACAACCTACCGGCTGGTCTTTTCGCCGCAAGTGCCGTTCAGGCTGCACAGGTGCCGGACAATGTCACTGCCGCTGTTCTGATCGGGGTCGATCTGGGACCGAACCTGTCGGTCACGGGCTCGCTCGCAACCATCCTTTGGCTGTCAGCACTCCGGCGGGAAGGCCTGCATGTGCGCGCGCTGGACTTCCTCAAACTGGGCGCCCTCGTCATGACGCCGGCCTTGCTGGCGTCGCTTGCAACGTTGCTGCTCTGACACGCGCATGAGGACGCCGTGAGAGGGCGTGAAGCGGCGCTGTTACGCCGCTTCCGGTCTCCTATCGGACTCCTCGTTGATCTTGCTATCGCCCTGCTCGAGGCGGAAATGCGCGTCTTTTGATGGCGGCGGAGGCGGCATACGGCCGCGTGGTCCGTCTTCACCGGGACCGGCATCCTTCGGACCGGGATGGGGCGGTGGTGGAGGCGACGCATCGGGGCGACCCATACCATCCGCCGGACCGGGCGGCGGCGGCTGTTGGGCAAAAGCGATGAAGGTGGATGCGCCCGACGAAAGCGAGGGCGCAGCTGGCAAGAGGGTTAAGGCCACCATCAATCGTATCGACATGCAGATGGACAGCCGCAAACTCGATCTCGGCATGAACGGCATGTCGATCGAAAATGGCGACAACTCGATCAAGGTCGATGAGGCAAGCCTCAAGGGCTTTGACTGGAGTTCGTCGATCAAGGCAATTTCCGAGCTCGCCGGGCTCGATGATACGGAGATCGAGACCTTTCCGTTCAACCGTCTGATACCGGAACTCGGAACGATCCGTGTTGGCGGCATCAATGTCGATGTGGCCGCGCCCGAAAAATCGGACGAGGAGGCAAACGAGGAAACGAAAGGCACGCCGGAGCGCGTCAAGTTCACACTCAAGAATTTCGAAATGGGGCTGAGAAAACCCTTCAACGGCATTCCGACCGACATTACGATCCGGCAGGACGATCTGACTCTTCCCATCCCGGCGGACTCGTCGGAGGAGGTTCTTGTTGAAGCGCGCAAGCTGGGCATCGAGTCGCTCGCCCTGTCTTATGGCCTTTCCGCGGGTTGGGACGAACCGAACAACAATCTGATGATCCGGGAAATCTCCTTCAGCGGCAAGGATATTGGCAGCGTCAATTTCTCCGGTCTCGCGAGCGGGTTTACGGAAGAATTCTTCTCCTTCGACATCGGTCGCGCCCAGGCTGCGCTCTTCGGGCTTGCCGGCCGCGAGGTGAAACTCACGATCGAGGACGAAGGTTTGATGGCCAAGGCGATCAAGCTTTATTCTTTGGAAAACCACATGAGCGAGGCAGAGATTCGCGCCACCCTGACATTGGTGGCAAATGCCCTGCTGCAACAGGTCGCGGCTGAACAGCCTAAACTGCAAAATGCGGTGGAGGCGCTCGGCCGCTTCATCAGCACACCGGGAACCCTGACGGTCACGGTCAAATCGACAGGTGCAAATGGCCTCGGCCTTCTGGATCTCGTTGCCGCTTCTGACAATTCGATGCTTCTGCTCGACAAGGTCGACATTCAGGCAACGGCGGAATAGCGGCTGCCATTCAACAGGACCCGGAAGGCCGAGAAGGGCTTCCGGTTTATGGGACGAGCCGTTTCGTGTCAGGTTGCCGGTTGCGGCCATCGCTGCAGGGCTTCCTGCCCCGCCTCGGTCAGGCCATAGACTCCCCGATCGAGCCGTTCGAACCAGCCATAGACATTCGCGAGCAGGATTTTGCCGGCATCCGGGACGCTGGACCTGATCTGGCGTACGCGCAAGGGGCCTGATGCCAGCGCCTCTGCGCAGCCGAGTGCCTGCTGGCGATAGGCGGTCATGATCGGCGCGCGTGTGCTGCCACCCACTGCCGGATCGCCACGCCGCCTCTGGTGTTCGCGCATCAGCCGGGAGCGCCGTTTCGGATTGGTGCGCGGCATGGGGGTCACGGAGCCGACGAGAATGCTGACATCGCCGGCATCGGAAATACCGAGCATGCCGATCCCGAGCCTGCGGCAGAGATCCCGGTAACGTTTGTCAGCCTCACGGCCCCTGCCCTTGGCCGAGACCCGCGCCGCGATCCAGACCTCATCTGCGATAGCCGCCCGATCGACAGCCTGCAGGATAAGTTCCAGATTAAAGCTCAGTTTCAGCTCACAGATCACGACAACAGCCGGGTCGTCGTCGCTCAGACCCACAAGGTCACAACCACCAACTTCACCCTTGACGGTGTAACCAGCCTTTTCAAGAAAGCCTTTGACGGGCAGATAAAGCGACGTTTCCATATACCAGCGGGTTCAAGTGACGATCCGGCCCCTGAATACATCGATCCGCCCACCAAGAACAACCCTTTGACGGGCGCAGCGACGGACATCACGGATTATCGGTCCCCTCGGCGGGAGACGGCATCCAGCGGAAAACTCATACCTTATTCAGGCTTCCTGCCGGTCAGAATATTATTCAGCACCGTCATTTGCCGGCGGTTCCACTCAATCGCGTCCTCGAAGGCTTTGTTTCCAAGTTCCTGCCGCTGATCCTGGCTCGCGGCCAATTGCAGGATTGCGTCGGCAAAAGCCTGATGATCGCCATCGCCAACAATGACCACGCCGCGCCGGTATCGTTCCGAAAGTCCCCTCGCGCCTGTCCGGGTGCTGATCGTGGGAACACCTGCGGCGAGAGCGTCGAGCAATTTTATGTTGATGCCCGTTCCAAGCGTGATGGGATTGATCGAGAGTGGCGCACGGGTGAAAGCTTCCTTCAGGCTGTCCACACGGCCAAGTTTGACAACACCGTCCCTATCCCCGATCTTGCCGCATATGCTGCCAGCCACGACCAGGCGAATATCCGGCCGTGTCGCCCTGACGATCGGCAGGACGTTGTCAATGAAGCCCGTCAGGGAAATGATGTTGGCGTCATTGCTGGAACCAAGAAACAGGAAGTCGCTCGAACTGAGGTCTTCCACTCTTCCACCGAGATCGAGAGTATGGCTGACGGTCGCAACAACCGGCGGCTCTGCCCCCTGCCGCTGCCTGAACGTCCGCTCCTCTTCCTCCTGAATGGCGACAACGACGTCCGCACGGCGGAAAGCCTTGCTTTCCATTTTCGGTGGAACGGAAAACCAGTATCCATATTTGTTCGCGGTATTGACGAAAGCCTTGTGTCGGTCGGCGAAGGAATCATGGGTGTCGAGAATGCGCAGCACCCCCTTCGGCAACCCCAGGAACGCCCGCGAATGAAAGGCATATTCGACAATGACGGCATCAATGCCAAGCCGGCGCTGAATATCCCGAACCTGCCGGCCGATTTCCGGGTAATAGAACTCGTCTAGGTGATTATAAAAACCGCTGTCGCGACCGAGAAGGCGGTGGACCTTTCGGACGGCTCGAAACGCGATCACTTCAGCTTCGAGCCCCCAATCCCCGATAAGCCTTGTTTTAAAACGGCTCCGCTGCCGTGATACGAAATGCAGGCGCCCGGAGCTGAATTCTGCTTCATGCACGGCCGGATCGAAATCGGCGGCAATCGGGGTATCAACATAAACGAAATGCACCTCATGTCCCAGGCTGCGAACGGCGCGCGTCAACTGGAGAATCCGGCTGCGATTGCCCTCGGACGCGGGAACGGCGGGAATGGCTGAGACGAAAGCAACTTTCATGAGACCGATTGATTCTGTTTTGGAAAGGACTCGAAAATCTGAAAATTGTTTTTTGATAGGCCGAGAACATCAGGCAATTTCCGCTGGACCTGCTCGCGAAGGTCATCAGCATTGTCGACGAACTCCATCAAAGCGTTCCTGATGCCGTCATCGCTATAGAAGGCGGAGGGAGCGAGCAGTTCCGACGAAGATAGAGCGAAATGCTGGTATAGCCCTTCGAATTTCCCTTGATAGGCGATACATATGACCGGAACGCCTTTACCCAGCCCTGCTATGGCGAGATGCATGCGCCCACTGACAATTCCATCCAGTTGCGCCGCAATGCCCTTGAGAACGGACGCGGACCACCTGCCGTTCAGATATCGAACCCGATCTGACAGTGAATCTGGAACCTGCCCGGCAATCGCCTGAAGGCAAAATTCGTCACCGAAACCATCCCGGTAATCATGCGGCATAAGCAGCCAGCAGACCGGCCGTGCATCCGCCACAAAGTGCAATGCCTCGGCTCCACGCTTTATGATGGTGTCGACCTGGCTGCTGTCAGCATTTTTGAACAACATGGGATGCAGGTTGAAGCCCATCACCCTGTATCCCTCATTACGTTTCCGTTTGATCCAGGAGACTGTGTCTTCATCCGGTTCTGAGGCAACAAGGCTAAACGCCGAATCGGCAACCAGTACCGCGTTTGTCCTGGCGAATGATTGCAGGCGGTTGAGGGAAACCGGATCGCGTACATTAATTGAGACATTGGGATGAAGGGCGCTATAAAACATAGCCAGAGCGGGATGAGGCGCTTGGTTGAAGCTGAAACCAAGGATGACATTTTTTATCCCGGCGGCCGCAGCCAAATCAGCACTTGCCAGGAGTTTTGCGCTGACTAGTGGATGATAATATCCATCCATCACATCTGCCCCAACCACCACGACGCAATCGTATCGCCGCGCTTCAAAGTGGTTAAGAAGTGCTCCGGAAAAATCAATTTCGCCAAAGAGATCGACGGGATTAAATCCCCTCTGACGAACCAAATCCGAAGCACCTGTACCTTCGACCAGTATATCGACTTCGACATCAGGATTTCTTGCACGAGCATGCTGGACTGTCGCGGTGATCATGGCATCGTCGCCGATAGAGCCAAAAACGGAATAGGGATCGCACGCGACAATCAGAACCCGACTTATATGATCCCCAGCGGCGAGGTTTTTTATACGTCGCTTTTGCTCCTGCAGCGTGTGAAAGAAGTGACGAATAGCAACATCCTGATTGCGGCTCTCATTGTACTTCACCCATTCACGATGCAGCGGTGCGGGAATGATTTTTTTTATGAGCTTACGCATTCACTTCCTTCCGTGGGAGTACCTTGCTCGTGACGAAAACAAGGGCCGACCGCGCCTGCGTCCGGGCAACCAGCGCTATGAGCAAAATATAAGTAAATGTAAAAATGGAACCGAGCAGTATTGCGGACATGAAATCGCCTAAACTGAGGGCGGCAATCTGAGGACGCATCCATTGAACGATGATAAAGCAAAGACCGCTGGCGGCAAAACTCGGCAGAAGCAGAGACATTATTTTTTGGAGCGACACGCCCAATTCACGCGAAACATAAAAGAACGTAAAGGGCGTTGAAGCAAGTTGACCAAATACGTAAACAGTGACGAGTTCATCGATACCGTCGGTCGGTATGAAGACAATCATCAGAATTGTGGCAATCGATTTGGCGGCGCCGGCAATCAATACCTTGTTCGGGCGGCCGCGTGCGGAGAGAAATGGGCCGTTTTGAAATTGCACACATTGTAAAGCGCCGAGCAGCAGCAGGGGTCTCGCGATCTCATCTGCCCCGTGCCACTGCGCACCAAACAAAACGCGGCAAATCTCCGGCGTCAATGCCGCAAAAAGCACGAAGGCTGGTGTCGAGACGATAGCGGATATTGCGATCAACCGCTTGTAAAGTTCCGCCATGCGGTCGCGCTCGTGCGAGACGCGCGAAAGCACCGTTAGCGAGACGTCATAAAGTGCCGACTGAAGCAATTGCATCATAAGTTGATAGAGCCTGCTGCCAACGGTGTAGAGTCCGAAGACGGCCACGCCATAACGTCCCAGGATCATGAAATCGATCAGGCGCGTGGCCGCGAAATCGACAATGCGAAGCCCGAGCGCCGACGAACCGAAGCGAAGCAGTTCGACGAAGGTGCCGGGATTGAGAGCGGTGCCCGGCAGCCAATGCGGCTTTCGCCAGAGCCAGATCAGCGTGACGAGGGTGGCGACATAGGTTTGAACGACGAGGCTCCAGACGCCCATGCCCGTGATCGCGAAAACAATCGCCACGCCACCGCCGACGATGTTCGAGATGAAGGTTCTGATTGCCAGCGGTTTGAAAGCCAAAGCACGGCGATAATTCACCTCCTGAAACAGCGAAGCCGTGTTCAGCGGCAGCAATATGCAGATCGCCACGATGACCGGCGCCAGCCCTTCGACCTCGAACCAGCGTTCCAGTTCCGGTGAAAACACGCAGACGGCGATAGCCAGCAGCGTTGCGACCGTGACCGAGGCATAAAAGGGCAGATTGACGTCGCCGGGTTCCAGGTTGCGTTTCTGCACGATCGCGTCCGCGAATCCGAACTCCGACACCATCTGGATCAACATCAGCACCAGCCCGGCGGTGGCGACCATGCCATAATCGGTAGGGCTGAGGAAACGGGCCAGAACGATGAAGAGAATGGAGGTGAAAAGCTTACCGCCCCAGTTCTGGACGATGGACCAGAAGACACCCGTAACGGCGGCGCTGCCTATCGACGTAGCTTCGGCCATCAATCCACCATCCGTAAACCCGGCCGAGTCGACGCACCATGCGCAACCGCCGCAAAACAGTCGACGCCCAGGCCGTGAAAGCGGAGGCTGCCCTTATTGCTTCCCGCCATATGCCCTCTCCTTCAAAGAAAACCGCGGCAACGGACCGGGTCCGTTGCCGGTTAAGATGCACGCAGGGTTCGGCTTTGCCTGCTGCTCGTCAGGACGTCCTCATAGAGTTTCACATAATTTTCGCCGACCCGACGCGAGGTGGATTCCTCGACGATGTTTCCGAAATCCGCCTCCGTCGGCAATTCTTCGCGCGAGAGCGTCAGCACGCGGCGGATACGGGCGGCAAGGTCGGTGGCGTTGCCCGGTTCGAACAGCCAGTCATGGTTGGTCTCGCCGATCAGCTCTGGAATGCCGCCGGAGGCTGCGCCGATGACCGGCACGCCCATGGCATAAGCCTCGTAGATCGTGCGTGGCGAAGGCTCGGCCCAGAAGGAAGGGACGATGAGCACATCGATCTCTTCGAGAAACTCCTTCGGTTTCGCCCAGCCGACGAATTCGATCGGCAGATCGCCGGCCTGAGCCGTGAAACGCTCGATCGAATCGTCCATCGCATGGCCGGCGACCAGACAGCGCCAGTTCCCGTGACCGATTTCCCTGAAGGCATCGACCATGTTGCCGACGCCTTTTTCCGTATTGATACGGCCGATATAACCGAAGGTCAGCGGCCGGCCAGTGCGGTCGATCTGCCGGCGGGCGACCGGATCGCCCTCCGGAACCGTGCAGGAATAGAAGATAACGCGGCGCAGGTTTTCCGGGATGTGACGGAAAAGCCCGTGATTGACATGCGTCTTGAGGATTTCAGTGCCGACGCTTGCGACAGCGCTGATATAACGCTGGGTGAATTTCTTGGTGAAATTCACCGCCTGACAGCCGAGATGGATGTGCTCGCAGGGCTTGCCGCCCTTGAACATGGCGGCATTGCCGCACAGGAGATCATATTCGCAGATCGTGTGAACGATCGGAATGCCGCGCTTATGCGCCGCCCGCCACACCAGCGTCGTCACATCCAGCAGCGAATGGGTGTTGAGAACGTCAGGCCTGAAATCGTCGAGGACGGCCTCGAACTGTTTTTCGACGTCGAAATTCCACTGCTGCTTGAGCTTCTGCATGCGCCGCTGCTGCGGCGAATATTGCGGCCAGTCCTCAAGCCAGAAATCGTTATTATGGAACATGCGGTAGACGGAGACGCCGTTGCGCATGGTTTTCGGTTCGGCCTGCCGCTCGATACAGGCGGCGCCGACCGTATGTCCCATGGAGACGAGTTCCTCGGCGAGATGTTCGACCGAACGCTCGCATCCACCAACGATATGCGGCGGATAAAGGCTGCTAAGATGGAGAATTCTCATGCGGATACGCTCTGTTTTCCTTCATCGAAAATCTATGGCGTCCATCCCGGGCTCGTTTGTCTCCCTTCATTCCAGGAGACCAGTGAGACATCTGCAAAAATATAAAGAGCCGGAGCAGAACTAATGTTTGAAAATATGAATTACCAAAATCTACTTTTCAAAAAGCACGGGAATCGACGCTATTTCAAGTGATTTTTTTTGCGGCGCGGCAAAAGCCATGCGGTGTTGCGAAAAGAACCGGCCTCGTGTTACGGTTTAGCCACTTTAAAGTGCAGGCAATCGGCAATCGGTTGCGTTGCAGGCAATGATTTAACTGAAATTCATAATATCATTTTATTTCAAAGAGATGGATTTTGGGCGGCCGCAAATGCCAAGATTTCCGGACCATTTTGATATCGAGACCGGGCAACCGTGACCGCCATTCAAACGGCGACGCCCATGTGACGGCGTCTGTCTTATCGTTTCTCACGGAGGCGCAGATGAATGGAAGAACGCCAGCCACGATGGGTGGCCTGACGCGGCGCAACCTGCTTTCAGCAGCACCCCTTGCATTGGTCGCCGCCTCGGGTCTTAGCGCTACTTCGGCAAGGGCGCAGAGACTTGCTTCGGCCAGTACCGAAGCCTTTCTCGACAGTGTCGGGGTGTGCGGTCACTTCACCCGCCCCACGGGCGTCTATCCGGAACGGTTCGACCGGATCGTGCCCGAGCTCGAAGCGCTGGGCGTCCGGCATCTGCGTGACGACGGGCTCATCGCCGCAAGAGACAGTCGCGACAGCCCCGTCTTTCGGCGGCTGCGACGGATCGTGGCGGCTGGCGTTCGCCTCACCGTCATCTGTTACGACAATCTCAACCCTTACGTTTCCACGCCGCTCGACAGGCTCATGGATTTTTACGATTGGTGCGATGCGGGTATCGATATTTTCGAAGGCAGCAATGAGCCCAACCTGACGAAGGACCCGCAAAATGCTCCGCGCATTTCGGCGGAGCATCAGGCGGCGCTGCACGACACCATCCGCTCGGTTCCGCGCCTGAGTACGGTGCCCGTCGCGGCGCCAAGTTATGTCCTGTCGAACAGAGCGCTGGCGCAGGACCTGAAAAATGCCTGCGATTACGGCAATATCCACCCTTATGCCGGGATGGAGCATCCCGAAACCACCGGTCCGGGGGCGCTCTCTAAATCCGTCGCCGCTTCGGCGCATATAGCGGCCGGCAGGCCGGTGCTCGCCACGGAAATGGGTTACCATACCTCTCTGCAGACCAGGACATTTCATTTCCCCGTCACCGAAGGCATCAAGGCGCGCTATATGCCGCGCATGCTGCTCTGGTGTTTCATCAGCGGCATCCGCCGGTCCTACATCTATGAAATGGTTTCAAGCTTCGCCGCCGATGAGACAAACCCGGAATCCTCCTTCGGCCTGCTGCGCCATGATTTAAGCCGCACCCCCGCTTACGAGGCCGTTCGCATCCTTCTTTCCCTTTGCAGGGCGGAACGGCAGACCGGACCGGCGGAACGACAGCTCGATTTCCTTACCGACGATTCCCAAAGGTTGGCCCTGCACCTTACAAGACCGGACGGTGCTCTGCTCGTGCCTGTCTGGCTTGGAATTTCCGGCTGGCAGTGGCCAGCCCGCATCGAAAACCCGCCCGCCGAACGGGTTGCCACATTTTCGGTGGCCGGCCAGCATAGTCACGTTATCGCACACCGTTTCCGCGATGACGGCTCCGTGAGCCAGCAGACAATTACGCAGGAAAGCGGGCAATACCGGCTTTCCGTCAGCGACCAGCTTACGGTTCTGGAAGTTTTCTGACTGATGCGGAGGAAATGCCGCATCGCAAAATTGTGTGTATCGCGTCGCGCTATTGCATGATAGCCTGCTTGAATACTGGACTTCCGCCCCGCAAAATCGGGTGCGATATAATACTAAATATATCTTTATTTTTATAGATTGACGATGATGAAAAATTTTAAGAAAGCGCCCGCTGCCGGCGCGCAGCGTCTCGATGTCCTTCAGCTAATGCGCGCCGTTGCGGCAACCATGGTCGTTGCGCTGCACGCGGACGTGAACTGGCCATTCACACTTTTTCCATTGCATCTGCTGAGGCTGGGAGGCGGTGTCGACCTGTTTTTTGTCATTTCCGGCTTCGTCATCGTTTATGCATCCCGGCCCTATTTTGCCGCGACGGGCGGTCGTTCCGCATTTCTGCTGCGCCGGTTCCTCCGCATCGTCCCGCTTTACTGGTTTGTGCTGACCCTGCGGCTCGCCATGGCCGCCAGCGTGACCATTATCAGCGCAAAGGCCTTTCCGCCACTACAGTCGATCCTCACCTCCTACCTGTTTATTCCCTATGACAGCATGGGTTATGGCGACGCCTATCCGTTTCCGCTGATCGATCTCGGCTGGACGCTGAATTACGAGATGTTCTTTTACATCGTTTTCGCAGCGTTCATCTTCCTGCCGCTGGAGCGCGCAGTTTTCACGACAGCCGGCGTGTTGTTTGCCGCCGTCATGATCGGCTCCGCATTCGATCTCGGCCTGCCGTTCAGCTTCTGGTTCCAGCCGATCATTCTCGAATTTGTCGCCGGCATGTTCATCGCGGTCCTCTTCCTGCGAGGCGTTCGCCTGCCGCCCCTGCTCGGACTTGCAACGGCCCTGTGCGGCATGGCGATCTGGATGCTCACCGATCTGAACAGGATAGGGTTCAAGTGCGATCCGGGCTGTTATTCGTTTTCGCGGCTGCTGGTTTTCGGCGGCGGCGCGATTTTGCTGATGTCGGCGGCGACCTTGACCAGAAACATCTCCCTGCCCCGTGTCGCCCAGCCGCTGGCGAAACTCGGCGATTCATCCTATGCGCTTTACCTGCTGCACCCCTTTATCTTCCGGGGTTTCAAGATCGCGCTCGGCGGCGTGACGTTCCCGCCCGAATGGGGCAACCTCGTTTATCTCGTCATCGTCGTCAGCACCGTCGCCATAGCCCATGTCTTTCACGTCCTTGTCGAGACGCCGGCCAATATCTGGCTGCGTGACCGGCTGATAACGTCACCACGGAAAGTCGCCGTGTCATGAACAAACCGAAACAAGGCAAGGGCGGCTGTTAACAATAGCTGAGGGTTTCCGCAGCAAGTTTATTTAGTGCTTGATCCTTTGCTTGGGCTGTGCGATTTAGAAGGAAATTTTAGATGTTGGGTAAACTTGCCTGGCATTGGATGTATTTAAAGTCGTATTTTAAAAGATTTGGAGAGTTGGATGCCCCGCATTCGTAACGGCTCGATGCTCGTTGGTGCGATGTTCATCGCCAACATGGGTCTGTTTTCCGTTGTCGCCAACGCACAGAACGTGGAAACTGCACCGCAGCAGACGCCCTCCGTTGAGAGCGGGGCAACAGGCGGGCCCGTCAAGGCCGCCGATGAAACCACCGCCGCATTTCTGAACCGCGTCAACACCAGCAATCCGGACACGGTTTCGATTGCTACGGCGGAACTGTTCAAGCAGTCTCCGACGCAGGGGATGATCAGTGATCTGATCACCATCGCCTCCAGCACGGATGCGGCAACGGCCGATGTAACCGGAAAAGTGACGAGCGGGTTTCCGATCATCGCCGTGTCCACCAGCGCAGCGCAGTTCTCCGAACAGCTTTCCGGCCTCATCCTGAGTGACTCCGGCCAGCTGCCCACCATCGTCGCACTGGCCCAAAAGGTCGGTAACAAGGACTTCTCCGAAGTCGTCGGCGAAGGCTTGGCGCTTGCCCATGCTACCGCAATGAGGAACGGCAATACGATACTGGCAGCCGCCATTCAGTTGCAGACAAAGGGCGCAAACGTGCCCGCCGATCTTCTGATCGCCTTTAGCGAGAATATCCAAGGAACGGCTGCCGGTCCGGCCGCCCCTGCGGCTACCGCGGCGACGGCATCGCCGATCGGCGGAGCCGGTTCCTCGCCGGCAAGCACCAACAGCATCGGCGGTTCGGGAACGGCAGGCACCGCAGATGGCACCGCACAGGCGGGCGGCGGAAGCGCACCTGTCGGCGGCGGCGGTAGTGGCGGAACGACAGGCAGCACCGGCACGTCCTTTTTCACCACGATCAACAATTTCTTCTCGACCGGCAGCACCACCACGCCTGTCAGCACAAGTCCCGTTTGAGTTTGGCTTTGTCGCCTTTCCCGCGGGGAAGGCTGCCGCCAGTTCTGTGATGCAACCGTGACTTGGCGGGCGTTGCGCCCGCCGAAAATAGCGAGGCTGACAGTTGTTGCAAAGGCACGATCCCCTGACGATGGCTGACTACGATAAAGGCGGGCTGACGTCCGAGTTTATCGATATCGACGCCGTTCTTGCAATGATCCGCCGACAATGGCGCATCGTGCTTGCCGCGGTCGCAGTCGCCGGGGCAATCGGCCTCGCTTTTGCGGCAACGGCCGTTCCGATCTATTCGGCGACGGCGACGCTGCTGATCGACCGCAATAACAGCCAGATTGTCGAACAGCTTTCGACGATTGGCGGCGTCATAGAGGATGAAGCTTCCATTCTCAGCCAGGTCGAGGTTCTGCAATCGGAAACCATCGGGCTTGCCGTCGTCGATAGTCTCAACCTCACCGAAAACCAGGAATTCAGGGCAACACGCGCATCACTTCTAGGCTCGATATTCGGCACCATCCGCTCACTCGTCAATGTTTCCCAATGGTTCTCGCCAGCGAAGAAAAAAGAGGCGGTGGTTGACGATGGAACCCTAAAGAGAGCGCTGTCGGACCAGCTGCTCAACGGCCTCAGTGTCAAGCGCATCGGCCGGACCTACGCGCTGGAACTCACCTATAATTCGACATCGCCGGTTCTCGCCGCGCAGATCGTCAATGCCGTGGCCTCGGCCTATCTGCTGGACAAGCTGAATTCCAAATACGAGGCGACGAGACGCGCCAGCGACTGGTTGTCCGACCGTATTGCGGAGCTGCGCCAGCGGGCGCTCGAAACCGATCTGGCCGTGCAGAAGTTTCGCGCCGAACATAATCTGATCTCGACCGGCGTTAACGGCCTGCTCTCCGATCAGCAGCTGGCGGAATCCAACAGCGCGCTGATCCTGGCGCAGTCGGAAACGGCCAGGGCGCGGGCGCGGGTGCAACGCATCGAACATATTCTCGCCACCGACGATGTCGATGCGGTCGTTACCGATATTCTCGACAGCTCGGTCGCCAACGATCTGCGCAAAAAATATCTCGAAGCCTCCAAGACTGAGGCGGAAATTACCAGCAGGCTCGGCAGCAACCACATTCAGGCGGTACGTCTGCGCAATGAAATGCAGGAATACCGCCGGCTGATGTTCCAGGAAATCAGCCGCATCGCGCAAAGTTACAAAAGCGATCTGGAAGTCTCGGAAGCGAGGGAAAAGTCGCTCGCCGAAAGTGTCGCCAAGGCGACCGACATCAGCAACTCCGCCAGCGAGACACAGGTTCAGCTGCGCGAATTGCAGCGTGAAGCCGAAACCTACAAGAACATGTACCAGACCTTCCTGCAGCGATATCAGGAAGCGATGCAGCAGCAATCCTTCCCCGTGACGGAGGCGCGGGTGATTTCCAAGGCGATGCCGCCCAGAATCCCGAGCAAGCCGAACAAAACCATGATTTTGGCGCTGTTCATGATCATGGGCGCCGCAGCAGGCGGCGGCATTGCCGTGTTCCGCGAATTCCGGGATCGTTTTTTCCGCACCGGGGAACAGGTCCGTGATGTTCTTGGGCTGGAATTCCTCGGCAATACCCCGCTCATCCAGAACAACAACGCCATAATAGAAGATCAGGAAGGCGGCCATCCGGCCCTGACGCGCCCCACCAGCGTTGCGCGCTATGCGGTCGACCATCCGCTCTCCTCTTTCGCCGAAACCCTGCGCAGCACCAGGCTTGCCATCGATCTCGGCGTTCCCGCCAAAAGCGGGGCCCGGATTGTCGGCGTCGTCTCGGCCTTACCGAGCGAAGGGAAATCCACGATCTCCATCAACCTTGCGCAGCTGCTCGCCGGGCAGGGTGCGCGGGTCCTCTTGCTGGACGCCGACATTCGCAATCCCGGCGCAACGCGCGCCATGGCGCGTCACGCGAGTGAGGGCCTGCTCGAAGTCCTGCTGGAAGGCCGCAGCGTGCAGGACGTGCTGCTTCATGACGAAAAGACGCGTCTCGCTTTCCTGCCCACGGTGGTCAAACAGCGTGTCCCTCATTCTTCCGAACTGCTGACCTCGGCGCAAATGCACAAGCTGCTGGCCGAAGCGAGCACGGCTTTCGACTATATCATCGTCGACCTGCCGCCGCTCGGGCCGGTGGTCGACGCCCGCGCCATGGCGGGCCGGATCGACGGTTTCATCTTCGTCACGGAATGGGGCAGAACCGCCCGCCGGGCGGTGCGGAACACGGTGGAGAATGAGGTTCATATCCGCAAGAAGTGCCTCGGGGTCATCCTCAACAAGGTGGACACCGAAAAGCTGAAGCTTTACCGCGCCTATGGTTCAAGCGAATATTATCATTCGCGCTATACACGATATTACCATGATCAGGCGTAACGGCGTGAACCGCCTGCGGAAAGCCCTCGCGGTCGTACCGGTTCTCGTCATTTCCATCTTTGTCCTGTCCGTCGCCGCCCAGGCCTTTTCGCAAAGCCGGCGTTTTTCCGATATTGTCGCATTGGCGCGGATCGCCGACGACAATAATGGCCTTGCGCCTGATCTCCTTGCGGAAACAATCCCTGAACTTCAGCCCATCGTCACCGAAAAAATCTGCCGTTCGGATATCGTCAAAGCCGGTCTAAGGCTCGTTCTGGCCGATCTCGATGCGAATGGCGTCGATCCGGCATCCGATTCCGGCGCGGCGCGTCTCGGTTTTGCCGAGACCTTTATTCGCCATTCGCTCTTTTGTTTTCCCGCAAATGGCGATGTCTGGCTGCGTCTTGCCATGGTTCGCTCGCTGCGCAACGCCTCACCCATGGAAGTCACCGTGCTGATGAACTTCTCCCAGCTCTACGGGCCTGCCGATGCCAATCTGATCCGTGGGCGTTTCGTGATGTGGCGGCAATTTCCGAAGAACACCTTGCCCGAGGCCAAGGCGGCCCGCGAGGCGGATACGGCCGTCGTCTGCGGCAAACAGGGGGAAATCCTGCGATGGACCCTGGCGGAGGTTTGTCCAAAGCCAGTACCAGCGGACACAAGACGCCCCGCGCCGCCGTCATGATCTGAAACGATGAAGCGGCTGAGCCTCGTCGATATTCGCGGCATAGCTACCACAAACAATTCCGACAAAGCCCAAAGATATGTCGCTCACCGAATCCCGATCAGAACCGCTCCCCTCCTTGCAGACCCCACCGGTGGCGGTTCGGGACTATGTCCGGCCGGTCGCAATAATCGCGTTCTGGGCAATATTTCTGTTGGCGCTTCTCAACCGCGGCGCAACGGAAATCGAAAGTCGCATCGTTGTCACGATGGCGATCTATCTCCTGCTGGCGCCGGCAATCCTGCTGTTCGGGCCGCCAAAGAGCGGTGCAGGCAAAGTACTTACGGCGGCCTGTCTTTTATTGGGAGCGCTTATCGTTCAGGTGCTGTTGCAAGCCTCCTCCATGCCTGGCATCGCGCGCCCCAACCCGGCATGGTCCATCGCCGCCATGTTCATGCAGAATGCGCCAGCCGCCACAATCTCCCTGACACCGGCGGATGACCGGATCGGCCTCATGAGCGCCGCCCTGCCCTTCGGCGTCTTCATGACGGGCCTCGTGATTTTCGATAGCGACGAGCGCGCGGCGAAGACGCTACGATGGTTCGCAATCGCCGGTGGCTGGCTCGCGCTGTTTTCCATCGTGCAATTCGTGCTTTTCCCCGAAGCTCTCGGCTTCATCCATAAGCGTTTCTATCTCGGCAGCCTCACCGGCCTTTTTGTCAATCGCAATACCGCCGCGACCTTTTTCGGCCTCATCCTTATCACGCTCGCCGCATTGTTACATAAAAGCCTCCTCGCTCCGGATTGGGTCAGGGTAAAGGCGCTCGTGGCAAATCGCCTGACCGTGCCGGTGGAGCAAAAACAGCTCATCCGCAGGGCCGCATTTCTCGGTGTCCTCGCAGGCTTTTGTTTCATCGCATTGATGTTGACGGGATCGCGTGCGGGGATCGGCTCAAGCCTCGCAGCGCTGATTTTACTGATCCTGCTGATTGTGTTCAACTCTCCGGCCAGAACCGGGCGCAATGGGGCCTCCAGCCGGCGCAGGCAGCGCGGGACGAGACGTCGTGCCGCGCTGCTGATTGCCGTCGCCATCGCCCTCTTCGCGCTTTTCGCCAACCGGGTGGCGCTTCGCATGGAAATGCGTTTGGAAGACGATATGCGCTTTTGCTACATGCCGGGCATCGCACGCGTCATCGCCGACAACTGGCCACAAGGATCAGGTCTGGCGAGCTTTACGGAAATCTATGCGCCCTATCATGTGGCGCGATGCGGGGTGGACGCCGTCGTCACCCATGCCCACAATGTCTACGCCGAGGGATTGCTGACACTCGGTGCAGCCTTCCCGTTTTATCTCGCTTTGTTTGTGCTCATCCAACTGGTGATTTTCATTCGCGGGGCGCTGAAACGCAGAAATTATCGTTATGCCTCTCATCTCGGCCTTGCCGCACTGCTGCTCGTCCTGCTGCATTCAACGCTGGATTTTTCGCTGCAAGTTCCGGGCTTTGCCATGGCCTATGCCGTTTTCCTCGCCCCGGTCGTCACGCTTTGCCTGAACCCGCCCGGAATGGAGCGGGAAGGCCGCAAAAGGCGCAGACAATTTCCAGACGATGCTGCAATGCCGGCGCCGGACCGTTCAGGTCCGACAGTACAAACGCCGCTTCGTCTGCAATAACGGATTTAATGAATGCAAAATAGGCTTAGTGACCTTAAAGGCGCAGGAAATTGAGCATGCGGATATTGCAGATAACCTCGCTATTTTCTCCGGATCGGGTGGGCGGTGCGGAAATATTCGTGGAAGACCTTGCGCATGGACTTGTGGATAAGGGGCACACGGTCGCGGTGGCCGCCATCTCGCGTGAAGAGCAGGCAGGGGAACAACGCGATGGTTTCACCATTCACCGCCTCGGGCATACCACGCCGTTCTTTATCGGCGACTGGGGGCAGCAACCGGAATGGAAGCGAAAATATTATAAGATCGCTGTGCAACTGGACCCGCGCCTCGTTCGCCGGCTTGCGCGTGTCATCGATGATTTCCGGCCGGACGTGGTCAATACCCATTCGCTGTCTGAACTGACGCCGCTGATCTGGCCGATGATCCGCAAGCGTGGCGTTCCACTGGTTCATTCGCTGCATGATTTCACGAGCATGTGCACCAATGGCTCCCTGTTTCATGATGGGCATATCTGCGACGGCGGCAGCAAAAAATGCCGTGCGTTTTCTTACCTCCACCGGCGTTGCCAATGCGCAGTCGATGCTGTCGCCGGCGTTGGTCGCGATATCGTCGAACGCCACATCCGGGCCGGTTTTTTCATCCATATACGGGAAAACCGCCGCGCGGTGATCTGGAACGCCATCTCACCGCCAGATTCGCCGGAACCGCGCATTGCCCGCACACCCGGCAACCCTCTGGTTTTCGGCTATCTGGGCCGCATCGAAGCACCGAAAGGGGCTGACTTGCTGATAGAAGCGTTGCGGCTTTTGCCGCCGCAGGGCTGGCGCGCGGTCATGGCAGGGCGCGCGCCGGAAGGTATCGAGATCTATCAACAAAAGGCAGCCGGCCTACCGGTCGAATTTCCGGGCTATGTGGAGGCCGATCATTTCTTCGCCGGCATAGATTGCCTCATCGTACCGCCCCTATGGCCGGAGGCCTTTGGCCGCACCGTCGCTGAAGCCATTTTGCGCGGCATACCCGTCATCGGCGCAAATCTCGCGGGTGTTGCCGAACAGATTGGGGCGGACAGGCCGGAACGCCTGTTCGCTCCGGGCAATGCCGCCGAACTGGCCGCGCGCTTGGCGGAGGCGATACGCAATCCCGCCATGCTTGCGGAAACGCTTGAGACCCGGGAACGAATTCGCCAAGGCGTTGAGCCACATGGGGTCGTCGCGGCCTATGAAAAGCTCTATGCGGATGTGTGCAAAACCGCATGATCGTGACGACGGCGTCCCTCCTCAGGCGGCGGCTTCTTGCTTGAAAAGTTGCACGTAGCTCTCCGCAGCCTTCTGCCATGAATATGATTTGCGGTTTTCATAACCCGCCTGACGGAGATTTTCTGCCAGCTCCGGATTATCCAAAAGTCGCTCAAGCGTGTCGACAAGGCTCTGAGCATCCGACGGATCGAAAGTCAGGGCGCCTTCGCCGGCAATCTCCGGTGTTGCCGAACGATTGGAGCAGACGACCGGGCATCCTAGCTGCTGCGCCTCCAGCACCGGCAGACAGAAGCCTTCATAGGTGGAGGGGACGCAAAGGCAGGCTGCGTGACGGTAAAGTTCGGCCAGTTGCCGGTCATCTATGCCGGAAAGCCGGATCAGCCGGGCCTGCAACTGCGGATCGTCCAGCGCGCCGGCGATTTCCTCCGCCTCGTCACGGCCAACATGCACGATGCGCAAATCCGGCCATTTTTTGCCTAGTATGGCAAAGGCTTTGCCCAGGAGAGCGAAATTCTTATTGGACGTCGCGTTTCCGACCGCCAGTATGTAGCGTCCGGGAACAGGCGGCACCGTGTCGAAAGCCCCGGGATCGACATTCAGCGTGCTGTCGGAATGAATGGTGATGCTCTTACCGACAGCGGCGGGATAGAAACGCCCGAGATCCTTCCGCGTCGCTTCGGATACGCAGACGATCCGATCCGAACCGGCCATCATCAGCTTGAAGATGAAATCAGTCGTCAGGGTCGCCCGCCAGCCGATCTGTTCCGGAATGGTTTTGAAATAAAGATCATGAACAAGGGTGAGACGCCGTTTGCCGCCGAGGGGACTTCCGAAAGGATCGGCATTAAAAAGCACATCGATGCCATGCCGGCGGCAGAGCGCGGGCAGCGTCACGGCCTGACGCACCACATCGAAAACCATGACGCGCGGCCGTGGGGTCTCGATGAGCTGCAACCGGCTGTCGCGCAGGTTTTCAGGCAGTTGCGCCCGCATCCAGGGAGAGCGCAGAACATAGTCATCGGTCGTCTGTTCCAGCAGCCGCTCCAGCAAACTGAAGGTCACGCGGGCCACACCGGAGGCCTTGCCGCCATATTGGCTCGGCATGTTTATGAGAATGCGCATCCTGGCCCTTCCGCCTGCCGGCATTGCCTGTTCCTGTCGATCGCCGCGCGAAACCTCACGCCGCCTCCGTCAGCAGCGCTGAAACGGAGCGGCAGGTTTCCTCCAGTGAGAAACGCTGGCTCACATCCTCCCGCCCCTTTCGCGCCAGCCTTTCCGCCAGAGCCGGTTGCGACAGTATGCGGCCGATCGCCGCTGCCAGCGCCGACGCATTCCCCGGCGGCACAAGAAGGCCGGTTTCGCCGTCACGGATGATTTCGGTAACACCGCCGCCGCGCGTGGCGACAACCGGACGCCCGCACATCATCGCCTCCACCACCACCCGGCCGAAGGGCTCGGCAACAATCGAGGTATGAGCAACCACATCCATCGCCGCCATCAATTCCGGCACATCCGGGCGGAAACCGAGGAAACGGACGCGGCCGTCGAGACCGAGACGGGACGCCTGTTCGCGGATTCGCGCTTCATACGCTTCCTGCCCGAAAAGCGCACCGCCGACGATGACCGCCTGCACGCCCTCCATCGCCGCAATCGCGTCCAGAAATACATGTTGTCCCTTCCATTCGCTCAGCCGGCCAAAAAGGCCGACAAGCGGTTGCGGACCAAGGCCCAGTTCCGCACGCAGCCGCGCGGCCGCGCCGGGCTCATAAATCCTTGCTTTCGCGGGGTCGAAGCCGTTGTAGACGATGCGAACCTTATCCGCCTCGCCGCCGGCCTCGATGAAAGCCCGGCCCGTCTCGTCGGAGTTGACAGCAACCAGCCTGGCGAAAAGGCGCGCAAATACCAGCGAGGCCCGGCGATTGGCGGCGCTGAAAGCGGGATCGGTGACAATATCGTGTAAAATCCAGACGAGCGGCCGACGGCTGAACGTCGCGGCCAGCGCACAGACAAAAAGCGCCTTTTGCGAGTTGGCGCAGATCACATCATAGCGCCTCGCCTCCCGGCTCAATTGCCAGGCAACCGCCACCACGTCGGCCGCTCCGCGCAACAGCGCGCCGAAAGACGCATCGCGGCGTATAGACAGCATTTTTTCTCCAGCGGACAGCATGACCGGAGTCCGCCCCGCATCAATGAGATCATCTGCGGCCGCACCGCCACTGAGAAAACAGGCGCGCCAGGAGTGCGGGCCCGCCTTGACGAGGTCCGTCAGAAAAAGTTCGGCGCCACCCTTCTCTCCGGTATGGCTGACGAAAAGAGCCGATGTCATGGCGTCTCCCCCGCCGGATGGGAGGACCCATGACGCATCCGCCTGTAATTGCGGGCACGAACTGACGACCGGCAAAAACAACGAACCCGCCCGAAAGCAACAGGAATATCCTCACCGAAATCTGCGCAAAAACGCATACAGATAGTTAAAAACAACTGAATAAAAGCCCATTTTATTAATAAAATTCAATAATACCAATAGTAATTAGAATAATATTCTATTTCTACATTTCGAGCCAAATCAAAGAAAAATTTACGACGCTCTTTTTCATGCGCTGTTTTCTGTTTCGCCCCCCGCATTTTTCCCCGGGTCTCGCAGCGGGATTATTCTAAGGCCAGACCAGGAGAGCGAACAATGACACCGCCCGGATACAACATATGCATATATATGGCGCGAACGGAAGAGGTGGCCGCATGATCGGCTTAACGCTCGGCATAGGTTCCCGAAACATGGGCGACGCCGGTCTTTCCCTGACCGCGTTCTCGCCCTTGCGGGCCCGTCTGGCGGCCGGCCAGAATGCCGCGATCTTCGTGAACGGCGACAGCACCGCCCATGCCGAAGCCGGACCATTTCAGCAATTTGCGATGATGCTCGGCGATCTGCACGATACGACTGTTGTGTTATACCGCTGGGCGGAATGGGAGACGAGCGCCGCCACCGGACCAAAAACCTATGCGGCCCCGGTTACGCTGCGCGCCGGCAAGGGGGCGACGCTGACGCTCTATCTTGCGACGCTGCCCGGCGGCATGGCGGGGTACATGCTTGCGGAACAGCGCTCGGCAGCGCTGGAGATTCCCCGTCCCGACCTCTGCATCATGCATCATGGCCACAATATGCAAACTTTCGAAATGCCGGGCAGCATTTTGAGCTCCGGACGAGCCGCGCTGCTCGGACCACTGGGAATGACCGAATGGAAATGGCCAAATGCTCCTCAACTCATCACCACGCAGAACCCGTGGCGTGATGGCATGGGTTACGACAAGGTCTATCAGGCGATCCTCGACCTGGCCCGCTCCCATCCGAATCTCACGCTGGTGGATACGCATGCCGTATTTATGGCGAAGGGCAAGGACGCCGCCCTTTATCGGGACAATATTCACCCCAACGAGGCGGGTTCCTGCCTGGTAGCCCAGGCCCTGCTCGATTCCTATCTGAGGTCGGCACGCGATAACAGCTTCCAGACACCTTGCTGGCCAAGGCTGCCCGCCGCCAATCTCATCGGCAATGGTGATTTCACCGATTGGACTGGTTCCGTCCCGACGGGCTGGGGCATGACTTCGCCAGGTTCCGCCACCCAAACCACCGAAATCATCTTCTCCCCGTCCTTTGCAAGCAGCCTCGCCCTCTATGCAAATGGCAGCCAGACGGCAGGGCTCACACGTTATTTCCGCAATGCGGAGGCCGTCGCGATGATCGGCAGGACCGTTTCCTTCGCCGTTCTTTATAAAAACAACGGAAAGCAGCGTCTGCCCTACATAACGCTGGTTGCAAAAAGCGGCGGCGCAGTCCGGACGATCGTTTGCTCCGCCCTGCAATTTGGAGGGGCCAACATCGCCGGCAATAGCGGCTGGATGTGGGCGATCGCCAACGGGATCGCCATAGACCCCGACATCAACCCGGCGGGGTATACTCTTTATTTGCGAATCCTTCCGGCATTCGGCACCGGCGCGCCCGGCTCGAATGAGCCACTTCATATTCAGCGCATCATCGCCGTCGAAGGGGATTTGCCGAAAGGCAATCTGATCTCATGACGAAACGATAAAATGTCTTGCGTGGCGGCGCCATCCAGCCCACTAATAGTCGTTATATTATATTCATTGCCAGGCGGTAGAGCTCTCCTATGGACAGTCGAAATCCGCTCACAAAAGATAGAGACTGCTGATGAGAAGACCAGCAAATCATGCGGCGTCGCGCCAGCCCTCTATACCGGGTTTTATTTTGGCAATGCCGTTTTACCCGTCAAAAACGATCAATATTCCCGGCGTCTGTCTCGCGATATTCGTATTTTCCATCGGTTTCTTCATTCAGTGCAATGTGTTGACCAGCAATCTCGGCCTGCGTTTCCTCAATATTACCGACATGCTGGTGCTGATGACGCTGCCCGTCCTCGCCCTGCTTTACATTCGCTGCCTGACGCTGTCGATTATCCTGTTTTATCTTGTTCCGCTGACGATGCTGTTTGTCCTCACGACGCTGTTTGCCGACGCGCGCGGCGATGGCGAGTTTTATACAACGGCGATGACCTATTTTTATGCCGTCTATTTTCTGTTCTTTGCCTATATGCTGTTCAAGGAAAACCTCCTCGAACTGTTCTGCTGGGGCATATTTGCGGGGTTCATAGCGGTGACGATCCTGCTTTTCCTGGACACCGTCATCCATGACCAGCTCGCCTCGCTCGGATTGTCCTTCATGTTCGATGAGGCAGGCGTCCTGGAGCTTGCGGCGAAAGGTGAAGTGACACCGTTGCTTTTGCGCGTCGAAAAGGCAGGCGGCATCTGGCCCGTCGGCAATACAGCTGGACCGGCCTTCGCGCTGGCCGGAGCAGCCGCGGCCTATGTCGCCGAACGCCACAAACGCCCCGCACTGTTTGCCGTGTTTCTGCTCGTATATCTCGCCAGCTTCACCCTCACGCTCAACCGCTCGGGGGTGTTTGCCGTCCTCGCTATCGGGCTCTATTTCTACGTTCGGAATTTTTCGATCAAAATGCTGCTCAGCACCTATTTCGGGTTTGCCTTGTGCGCGCTCGTCATCGCCGCCGTTTTGCCGCTCGGTGCTTTCGACTTTGCGGAACAGGCCTTTACGAAACGTTTTCTTGAGGACAGCAACAGCAGCAACAATTTGCATGAGCGGTGGGAGACGATCACCGGCGGTTTTCAGGTCATGTTCCAGCATCCTGTGGGCATAGGGTTTACCGCGCGATACGAAGAACTTGCGCGGATATCGAGGATCGGCACACCACATAATGGTTTTATGGCCACCGCCTACGCTTCCGGGTTGGGATTTTGCATCATGAGCGCCTTTGCGCTGGTTTATGTAATTTTCCGAAAACGCAAAATCGGCTTTTTCGCCTATTCAGCAATCGGCGTCATTATTGGCTATCAATTTGAAGAGCTGAATTTCAACCCCGTCTTCATGGCTCATGTGGGGCTTGGGCTTGCCTATACCGCCATTGATCTGGACTTCAGGCTTTTCCTGAGAAACACAATGATGCGGATGCTGGGAACGGCAGACAATGCGCGCAACAGGGGAGAACGAAGCCTCATCAGCGACCCGCCGGGTCTAAGGCCGCCTGTGTTCTGACGGGACGTTTCAGGCCACATCGACGATCTCGATCTCCCTCCCGCCCAAACTGACGAGATCGCCAGCCGCTTTTCCCATCAGCACCCTTGCAACCGGGGAGACATAGGACATCGTTCCCGCAGCGGGATCTGCTTCATCTTCGCCGACGATCCGGAACCGTTGCGTTCGCCCGTCATCGCGGCTGAACGTCACCAGGCTGCCGAAGACGACGACGCCGTCCGCTGGCGGATCAGGCATCAATTGCGCGGTACGGACCCGCTCGGAGAAATATCGCAGATCGCGAAGCGGGCTGGCGGAAATGCGGCGTCTTTCATTGATGTCTTCAATGGCATTAGCCGCCTCACAGGCTTCGCGCGCCAGCCGCAGCTGCTCTTCCAGGGCCTTCAGCCCGGACCGCGTTACCAAATTGGGATGAGGCGAGATTATCCGGTCCGGCAGAACGGTTTCGGCTGCGGTTTCTGCACTGTCTTCCTTGGTAAAGGCTACGCTCAATCCTGACACTCCATTCCCGATATGCCCCAATCCTGCCATCGCTCGCAGGCGCCCGCAAGAGCACGCTGCGCGGGTTCAAAACGGACATGTAACAGGCGCAAGCGGGTCAGGACAACGTGCTCGTTCAACAGCTCAATGCAACCGTAACGGAACATACCCCTCATATTTCGGCCTAACAGGGGGCTTTTTGCCCTGTTAGAGTGTGCAGCAGGAGGAGTGAGACGCCAACGCTAACGGACAGGAGACGGCTCATGGCCCGGACAGTAGTGAATGCGCTTGGAGACACACTCTATTACAGCGGCAACTCCACGGGATTTTTCTCCGCCACGGGTTCCGGCCCGCTGCTCACCGGCACGGCAGGCAATGATTCCATGTGGGGAGACAGTTCCGTCAACGTGACCATGGCCGGCGGCACGGGCGACGATATTTATTATCTCTATTCGAGCATCAATCGCGCCGCCGAAAATGCCGGGGAAGGCATCGACACCATCGATACATGGATGAGTTACACCCTGCCCGACAATTTCGAGAATCTGCGGGTAACGGGTGACGGGCGTTTTGCCTTCGGCAATTCGCTCGACAATATCATTACCGGCGGGTCGGGCAGTCAGACGATCGATGGCGGGGCCGGCAACGACGTGCTGATCGGCGGCGGCGGGGCCGACACCTTTGTTTTCACGAGCGGCAACGGCACCGATCTCATTACCGATTTCAGCGCCAACGACACGATCCGGCTCAATGGCTACGGCATCACATCTTTCGATCAGCTTGTCGGCAGCGCCACACAGCAAGGCGACGACCTGTGGCTCAATTTTTCGAATGGCGAGGCCATCGTTCTTGCTGGAACGACCGTAAACGACCTTCAGGCCGACCAGTTCGAACTCAGCCTCGACCGCTCGTCACTTACCCAGACCTTTGCCGATGAATTCGATACGCTCTCGCTGCGCAGTGGCGATCAGGGTATCTGGGACGCCAAATATTGGTGGGCGCCGGAAAAGGGAAGCTCGCTGACGACGAATGGTGAGGCGCAATGGTATATCAACCCGGCCTATGCCGGCACATCGGAGGTCGATCCTTTCAGCACCGAAAACGGCGTCCTGACCATCACCGCCGAGGAGACCCCGCAGTCGATTGCCGACGAGGTCGAGGGTTATGACTATACCTCGGGGATGCTGAACACCTATTCCTCCTTCAGCCAGACCTATGGTTATTTCGAGATCCGCGCGGATATGCCGACCGACCGGGGCGCCTGGCCTGCCTTCTGGCTGCTGCCCGAAGATGGCTCCTGGCCGCCTGAACTCGATGTCATCGAAATGCGCGGCCAGAACCCCAATACGCTCATCATGTCCGCCCATTCCAACGCCACCGGTGAACAGACCTCGGTGATCAACAATGTCAGCGTACCGAGCACGGACGGGTTTCACACTTATGGCGTGCTGTGGGATGCCGAACACATAACCTGGTATTTCGATGATGTCGCCGTGGCGCAGACGGATACGCCTGACGATATGCATGACCCCATGTACATGGTCGTCAACCTTGCCGTCGGTGGCACGGCGGGAACGCCATCGGCAGCCGATTTCAGCGACGGCTCGCAGATGATGATCGATTACATCAGGGCCTATTCGCTCTCGGACTGGGCCGCATAAATTAAAACACCGGCAGTCGCATCGGGACTGCCGGCGTTTCAAACATCAGCCTCTCGGCTCACGCCTTGTCAGGCCCATCACTCGGCCGCGAGCTGGGTGCGGGCGGCGTTCAGCGAAATCAGATGCCGCGCCGTTTCAAGGCTTGCCGGCTGCTCGGCGCGATAGCGGCGACCGATTTCCATCATCAGCACAGTATCTGGCAGGAAGGAAAGTTCCGAGAAGATGTGCTGCCAGTCGATATCGCCCCAGCCGAGCGGCATGTGCAGATCGCCGATGCCGAGCGCTGTGTTTTCCTGAGGAAAATAGGGCTGATAGAAGCCCTGCGGGCGGCCGAAGGAATCATGCACATGCAGATGGCCGGCAACCGGCGCCATGGCGCGAAGTTCATCGCGGAAATCGAGGCCACGATAGGTGGATTCGAGATAGGCATGGCTGAAGTCGATCAGCGCTACGAGATTGTCGTGCCCGACAGCCTTCACGGTTGCGGCCACCTCGGCCGGCGTCTGGCGATATTGGCCGGGCTCGGTGGAGAAGATGTTCTCGAGTGCGATGCGCACGCCATAGGGCCTGCAAAATTCAGCCAGTTCGAAAAGCGCGTCCCGCTCGCGGCTGTCGGCATCGGCCCGTTCGGCGATCTGGTCGGCACGCAGCGCGCCGCCATGCTGGACGAGAATGCCCGCACCGATACGGTCGCATAGAACGGCAAGCGCCTTGGCCGCGTCGATCTGGTAACGGCATGTCACCGGATCCATGAAATTCGAAGAGACGAGACCGTGCACGGTGTAACGGAAGTCGAACCGCTTCGCGAGCGCTACGAAACGGTCGGCGCGCTCCTCGATGAGCTGGCCGCCGGCGATCATGTCGAGGCTTGTTGCGGCGATTTCCACGGTATCGCAGCCGATTTCGGCAAGCGCGCGCAGATCGTGTTCGAGGGTGGCCAGTTCGCCATCATCCGAGTGGGCGTTGAAGCCGGTACCTATAAGATTGCTCACGTCGTCATCTCCAGGGTTAAAAAGGTCATGGGAGCTCGGGCGCCGTGCATGCGACGCCACTTCCAGCAGGTCCGGGCGGCCGATATTGGCGTCGTCTATCCCGGGCGGTGCGATATCGTAAGAAAGTCCAGGGTCGCCGCCGTTGTGTTGGAAAGCGAACGGGACATTGTGATCCGTTTCCGTTGAAACCGATCCCTCAATTAAGTTTCTTCATTTACAGCTTTATGACATTTCCGCTGGCAAACAGCAGGGAGCGCACGCCGCGCCTGGACAAGCGGCGGCATCATGAAGACTTGCGGGGGAAATTGTCGCAAGGTCTGGTTTCGGACGCTCGGGTCCGCTCAAAATCGGATTGGTCGCAAATTGCGGCGATGGGTTTTCGCACCGGCGGGTTAAAGCTGCATGTATTCGGGCGGAAGGCGCTAACCGAGATTGTACACCATGAAATAAATCAGCCAGCAATGCGCAATGGCCAATATCGCCCAGGCCCATTTGGCGGCCCTGATATCGGCATCGACGATCCTGTTTCGAATCTCGGCCCTGCCCGACGCCTCGTCTCCGGCTCGATCGTCCACGACGACAGATGAAGATAATGTTTGCGAAACAGGTTCGCCGACAACGTAGAGCCTGTCGCCGCGCGGACGCGAATTATCCCCGACGCTCTCCGCATCGGAAAGCGTATCGTCGCGGGAAACGCAATTCACCGCCACAAGCTGCGATGATACCCCCCTGTTACGCACTTTACCTCTATTGGGCATCATAATCTTCCACACAATAAAAATAAAAATATTCACGAGTTACTTCCGGTAAAGCTGCGCTTTACCGGACATGCCGCGATAAGCGCGTCCATGCTTCCCCCGCCGACCCAAAGGCCGCCCCCGTCATCAGGCTACCGGGACCCCCGGCAGATCACGCCTGCCCGCATAAGGTTTCGCCTCCCGCTGGATCAGGAAAACGGATTTTTCCACCGGCAGCGGCTCGATTGTCCGGTAGCGCTGAAATCGCCTGGAATATTCGAATCGGATGAACCTGTCGTCGAACTTCCCCGCCAGAACGCGATAACCGTTGACGAATTCATTGAGGATTTCCAGTTCCTCTCCCCACACCCAGCCGCCGTAGGACGTCCCCTCATTCGAACGCAGCACAATCTCGAAAAAGTGCCCGCCCGCCACCAGCGGCATGCGAAAGAGAATATCGAGATTATCCTCGTCCTCGTCGTCACCCTTTTCCGCAGACAGCCTGGCATGCGCGACCTTCGCATGGACGAGCGCCGATACCGGATAGAACGGACGACCCTTGAACCACATGAATTCACTGACCGCATATCCGACATCGTCGGCACGCTGGTAAGGCTCGATACGCGGCTCGAAGGCCATGTAGCTTCCGTTGAACGCTATCACTGTCGAAAATTCCCGATGCCTGCCCGTCGCATGTCCGCTGTTTTCCACCCGTCATTCATGCTTCTGTCTGCGACAATACCCAAGCCGCGTCACACCAGCGTCAAATGGAACGCTATGATGACTTTCAATTTCCCGGACACGTTGTTAGATGATGGTTCATGAGGGGACGAAAGTGGCTGGGAACGCTGAACTGATACCGATCCGGCTTTTTGGCACCCCGCGCTGTGATGCGGTGCGGGAGGCATTTTTTCCGTCCAAGGGCTTCGCGCTGACCGCCGCCCTCATCCTTGCGCCGAACCAGTCCCTTTCCCGCCAGTACGCCGCATCGCTGCTGTGGGAAAATGTCGAGCAGAAGAGGGCTCTCGGCAATTTGCGGCAGTTGATTTTGCGCCTGCAGAAACTGCCCAATGAGGACGACGCCATCCTTCTGACCGAAGGAAACGACCTGAAGGCCGGCAGGCTGGCGCAGCGCACCGACCTTGCCCTCTTCCTTGCCGGCGCAAGGGCCGAAGACCCGATGCGGCGGCTCAATGCGCTGCTGGAATTCGGCGGCGAGTTGCTGGAGGGGCTGGAGGCCGGGCAGGACCATCTCTATCTCTGGCTGCTTTCTGAGCGCCGCCGCCTCAGGGACCTGTTCTTTTCGAGCTATACCCAGCTTCTGGAGGAATTGACGCGGTTTGGCCGCGCCAGTTCGAACGACATCTCCAGGCTTGCCGAATGCGCTTGCAAGCTCGAACCGGAACGCGAAGAAACCTACCGCGCCGCCATGGCGGCCTATGCGCGGATCGGAAATATCAGCGCCTGTGAGGGCATGCACCAGCTTCTGATGGAGCAGCTTCGTCAGGAAGGTCGTTCCCCGGAAGCGGAAACCGTGGCGCTGCGACGGCGAATACAAAGCCTGGCCGCCACGATAGCGGCCCCCGCCGAGGCGGAAGAGGGCATTCGCCGGAAATCCCAGACGAAACCGCGCATCGCATTCGTTCGTCCGGCAAGGGTCGACGGGCAGCCGGTCTCGCCGGTCATGCAGGCCTTTGTCGAGGATGTCGCCAACAGCCTTGTCCGATACCGCACCTTCACCGTGCTTTCGCCGCACAGCACCTTTGCACTGGCGCATGACCGGGCCGATGACGGCTACGCCATGCTGCGGGCGGATTACCGCATCATTTCGACCGTGTTCGACGAAACCCGCATGTCGGTTGCGCTGATCGAGGACGCCAGCGGTGAAATCGTCTGGTCGCTGGAGGCGGTTCTGACCGAACGACATATTCACGCCGCTTTCCGCCTGCTCTCCAAACAGGTGGCCGCAGCGCTTGCCCGCGAAATCGAGCGGCTTCAGGTGGAGCCCGACCGCAACCACAGCGGCGAGGCCTACCGGCAATTGCTGGAGGGCCAGCAGCTTCTGCGCGGCAAATGCGATCTGCCGCTTCTCAGAAGAGCCCGCTCGATGTTCCGCAAGGCGGTCGATCTCGACCACGGCATGGCGGTTGCCCGCGCCCGCGTGGCGCAGAGCCTGCAACTGGAATGGCTGATGCTGGGCGGCAACGACCCCCATCTCCTGCATCGCGCCAAGGCGGAAGCAGACTCCTCCGTCGAAATCGACCCCGCCCTTGGGGTGGGCCACTGGATGTGCGCGGTGGTGGCGCTCTACCAGCGGGATTTCGATGTCTCAGCCGAAAAATTCTTCGAGGCGGAGGCGTTGGCGCCCAACTCGGCGGACCTCCTGCTCCAGCATGCCGACGCGCTTGCTCATTTCGGCGATGCGGAAATCGCCTGGGAGAAATTTCAGCAGGCCATCGATCTCAATCCTCTGGCGCCCGACATCTACTGGTGGGCCGGCGCCAGCATCGCGTTCAAGCGCGAGGATTACGGCACGGCGGTGGAACTGTGCGGGCGGATGGAAAATGACGAGCCTGCGTTGCGCGTCCTGACCGCAAGCCACGCCCTGCATGGCGATCTGGCCGCCGCTCTGGAAACCGGCAACAGGCTTCAGGAAAACTATCCGGGTATGACGGCGAGGGAGATCAGCAGTCTGTCTCCGGACCGGGACCCGGTAGCGAATGAAAAATTCTATCACGCACTTCGATTAGCTGGGATTAAATAGGAGATATTATGTCCTCGCATTTCTTCATTGTCGGAAAAAAGGGTTTTGGCGTTCTCTTCATTCGCACGGCGCCGCTTCGGGTTGCGTCCGTCTCGCATGAGACGATTGCCGCGTATGAAACCAGCCATCCGGGCGTGGATGGCTATGCCCGTGTGGCCGCGGCCGCAAAGTCCATGCTCGTTCGCCAGGACGGCCAGCCGGAAGCGGAACTGGATCAGGTGCAGATCCAGGGCATCGAAGCCCTCGTCGCCGGCGGCGCCGTGGTTTCCGAAGCAGATTTCGCCTTTATCGGCGAAGTGGTCGACGCCGGCTGGGATTTCAACCGCATGGTGCAGGCGCCGATCGAAGCGGCCCTGAAGGCTGTCGGCCCGGCCGGCGCCGTCACCGGCGAACTGTTCGACGCGATTCTTGCCGACGACAGCAACACCGCGCCCTGATCGCGGTCGCGCAGCCTTGGCCCGCGCCGATGCTCCCATATCAGCGACAGCGGCTTCAAGGCATGCCGACGCTTCGTTCTTCGATCCCGGACTGCTTCGGCGGTTCGGGATTACCCGTGTCGGTGATGTGACCGGTCTCGATATTATCGGTATTCCCGTCTGGTTCGCGGCCCGGCCCAATTCGCGCGGGCTGTCGGTCTCGCAGGGCAAGGGGCTTGTCGCGGAACAGGCCCGGCTATCGGCGATCATGGAAGCGATCGAAGGTGCAGTTGCCGAAGAAACCCGCAAACATATCGCCGCCTTCAGCTCCGTTCAGCAGATGCGGGAGAAGGAAACTCCCATCATTCCCTTCGAAACCGTCGGCAGAGTTGATTGCGACGCGCTCGATCCGAGAAAAGAACGCGCCTGGGTGAAGGGAACGTCCATTCGCCGGCAACAGGAGGTTTTTGCGCCTTACGAACTTGTCGGCATGGATTTCCGCGTGGATTTCCCATGGGACCGGCGGGCCTTCCGCATGAGTTCGCAAGGGCTCGCGGCCGGGTTCAACCATGACCATGCGGTTCTCCATGCCCTGCTCGAACTCATTGAAAACGACGCCTGCTTTCTCGTCGACACTTTCGAGACGCGCGCCGTCGCACCGCAGCCGATCCTCATTCCGGCCGGCGTCGATCCTTCGTTTGACCGTCTTGTCCAACATCTGTCGGACATCGGCCTGCCGCCGTCCTTCTTCGACCTGACGAATGGGCTTGGCGTGCCGGTGGCGATGGCGAGCCTGCCCCGGTCGCTGCAGGCGCAGGATGGGCCTGCCACCCGCAGCGCCGCGGGGGCCGGTTGCCGGCCTGATATTCATGGCGCTGCGATTGCAGCGCTGCTGGAGGCGATCCAGTCGCGATTGACCGATATCAGTGGCACGAGGGACGATCTTTCTCCTCTCCGCTACCAGCGGGATATGGTTGCGGCCGGGTCTTCGGCCGCCGGCGTGCAGCCGATGGAAAGGGCGTCGGCCAATCTCGATTTTATACATGACGCCGCCTCTTCGCCGCCATGGCGTCAACTTGCGACGCACCTGTTCGCCGGCGGCATTGAGGATATCTATGTCTTTCCACTGGAAACGGAGGTATCCGGCCTGCATGTGGTGCGGGTTCTGGCAAGCGGCCTTGCCCCGGCCGGCGGCGGCCTGCAACACATCTCGCAGCGCACTCTCGATCGCATGCTGACTGTCGGGGGCCTCGAATGAAGCCGGTGGTTTTTGCAGGCCCGTCCATCCACGGCATCGCAGGCGAATATACTGCCGGTCTCGATCTTTGCGGTCCGGCCGCCTGCGGCGATATTTTCGATGCGGTTCGGCACGGTGTCGGCACAATCGGACTGATAGACGGGCTTTACGGCGATTGCGCCGCCGTCTGGCACAAGGAAATCCTCTATGCGCTTTCGAACGGCGTTACCGTTATCGGCGCTGCCAGCATGGGTGCGCTCAGGGCGGCGGAATGCGCCCCCTTCGGCATGATCGGCATCGGCGAGATTTTCGAGGCTTATCGGGATGGGCGGCGTGTTTCCGATGCCGATGTGGCGGTGAGCCACGCGCCGGGTGCGCTCGATTACCGCCCGCTGACGGTTGCGCTGGTAGACGCCGAGGCGACGCTTGCGGCCTGCCGCGAGACGCTCACCCCGGAGCAATCTGGCGCGCTCGCGCGTGCCGCCAGCAACCTGCATTTTGCCGGCAGGACATGGCGCTCCATCGCTGCCGAAGCCGGTCTCGGCACCGCGACGGCAGATTTGCTCGCGGCCAATGCGGTTTCCGTCAAGAGAAACGATGCGACGAGGCTTCTGGCAATGCTCACGGGAGAAACATTGCCATCGCCACCGTCGCCATCATGGAAACTCCAGAATACGATGTTTTTCCAGCAATTGGCGGCAAGGCGGCCGGCAGGGAACAAAACGTCTTGAGCGCCATCCAGCCCTTGTCTCTGATCCCCGATTGCGGCGGGCTGATCCGCACGATTGCGCTCGCACTGCCCGCCTCTTTATTGGCGAAAAACAGGACCGCTGACTGTGTTTCACCGCTCATTCCGATCGGAAACCTGCTCTCGGCCCTGCCTGTAGATATCACCGCCGTTATCGTGATTGATCACGCCTGTCTCCAGTCGGCACGAGCCTGGCTCGGCAGCCTGCCAACACGCTGCAGCACGAATCTGATACCCCTTGCCGGAAACGACAGTATTTCCCATCCATGGATACAGGACATGTTCCATGTACGTGCGGCGGATATTACGGCGGAATTCGTGCTGTTGGCAGAGAATGCCGTCGGCGCCAGCCTCGCCGAATATATGGGAGCGGCGACAACCCATTCCGATGTCGCCCTGGCAGGGGGCAACCAGCTCGTCGGCCCGGATTTTCGGCTGGTGGGCCATTCCAGCCTACGGGATGACAGGGGAATCGGAAGGAATGCGCCCATCCCTTCGCAGCGGTTGCGAAAGATTGAGGCTCTCGACGGCAGCAGCATTTTCAGTTTCGGATATCGGCCGGGCGATCTCGGTCAAATTCCGGCTTCTTCCGATTTTTCCGCGATGGAAACATGCGGAGCGGAGGTTGCCGATAAAAAAATGCACCAATGCGGCTTTCACGTTGACCAGTTCGTTTCCGTCACCGGTCTGAGAAGCGGCGGCCGGCCGCTATTGCTCCTCGCCGACCCCCTCGCCCATGGCGGATGCGATGCCCGCGCCGCAACGGAGCTTAAACGAAAACTGGACGCCTCGGCGCTTTGGCTCGCGCGGCAGGGCTTTGCGATCGAGCGCAATCCCATCCCGATTTCGCCGGCCATCGACACCAACAAATGCCTGCCCAGACTTTACAACAATGTGTTTCTTGAAAATGTCATACGTTCCGGTCAGGAACGGCCATTCGTCTGGATTCCGCATTTTGGCGATACCGAACCGCTTGAGGAATTCGATGCAATGAACCGAAGAATTTGGGATGGATTCGGCTTTCAAACCATCGGCGTGAGCGGATGGAGCCACCTTTCCAGCCGCAACGGTGCGTTGCGTTGTGCGACAAAAATAATAAATCGCGGCCCGGACACGCGATTATGAACAAAAAACCGTGCAATTTTGTCAATAAAGCTTCATAATACCCGTGGAAATTGTGTTGAATGTATACCTTCAACAATATTAATTGATAATCATCGGATTTAAGAACCTCAAGCGGAGGAATTTGTAATGCACGCCAAACTACCCAGCCCGATCGACGTCCATGTCGGCGCACAAATCAGAATGCGCCGCAAGTCGCTCGGCATGAGCCAGAGTGCGCTGGCCGGGCGATTGGGCATCACCTTCCAGCAGGTCCAGAAGTATGAAAAGGGCGCCAATCGTGTCGGTGCGTCCCGTCTGCAGGCCATCGCGTCGATTCTCGGCGTTGAGGTCAGTTCCCTGTTCGCCAACGCCACGCCCGATGGCGATCCGGCCAACCCGGCTCTTGGTACGATCAATGCCATGCAGACCTTCGTGGCCTCGAATGAAGGCTTTTCGCTCAACCAGGCCTTTTCGCGTATCAAGAGCGCCGCCGTGCGCAGAAGCATCGTCGCTCTCGTGACATCGCTTGCCGCCACTGAAGCGGCGGAAAACGCCGCCGCGCCGGCGGACAAAAACGGCGATTGACACAGGTGTGACGCTCGCGTGACGCTCGATGTGGTCGAAAATGAACAACGCAACATCATCGCGTTTTCATAGTGTCGACTGTCGAGAGGGAATCATGGCGGCGTCTACCACGGCTATACTTGAACAGGACAATGCGGACGAGATTCTGGCGCTCGGGCGGATGGTTTCCTATCTCTGCCAGCGCTCGAAATCTCTGGAACTGGGCATGTCGACCTATTTCCTGGAAATGGCGCTGTTGTCGCTGGCGCAGGACATAAATCAGCATGGCTTGCCGAACGCAGCTGCAGAGATGAACGGCAGCGGTTTGGCACACGCCGAACTACATTGAACAACCGCATTTAAAAGACCGCGTCTGCAATTGCGCAGAGCTGCAGACATTTTTCGTCTGCGGTTCCGGCTGGGCTGAAACACACCGGACGCACCTATTTTATAAAATTTGTTCCTAGCGTTTGTCGAGGCCCGGTTTTTACCGGGCCTCGATTTATATCAAAGGTAAAGACTGGCAAATCCTGTTGTCAGACGACGACGGCGCCCGGACCCGCCACTGCGCCCGGCGGCACCTTGCCCAGAATGATCATGCCGAGAACCTCATCCTTGGTGACATCCTCGGTCCGCGCGTGGCCGACCACTCTGCCGTTCTTCATCACGAAGACCCTGTCGGCCAGATCGAAAACGTCGTGAATATCGTGGCTGATGAGGAAGATGCCGATGCCCTGCCGTTTCAGCTCCTTGACGAGATCGCCCACCTGCGCCGTTTCCTGCGGCCCGAGTGCGGCCGTCGGCTCGTCCATGATGAGGATTCGGGCATCGAACAGAATGGCGCGGGCGATGGCGACGGATTGCCGCTGGCCGCCCGACAACGCCTTCACCGGCTCCTTGAACCGCCGGAAATTGGGGTTGAGCCGCCCCATCACCTCGCGGGCCGAGGCTTCCATGGCGACATCATCGAGCGTGCCCCATTTCGTCTTCAGCTCGCGGCCGAGATAAAGATTGGCCGCCGCATCGACATTATCCGCCACCGCCAGCGTCTGGTAGATGGTCTCGATACCGTATTTCTTGGCGTCGCGGGGATTGCGGATATCGGCATCCTCGCCATTGATGAGAATATCGCCGCCATCGCGCCGGTATGCGCCGGAGAGTATCTTGATAAGGGTCGATTTGCCCGCGCCGTTGTGGCCGAGAAGGGCGACCACCTCACCGGGGAAAAGATCGACAGAGGCGTTTTCCACCGCATGGATACCGCCGAAGGAAATGGAAATATTGCGCATTTCCACGAGGGGCGTGACTTGGTCCGTCATAGGAGTTCTCCTCGGTTCTTACTTGGCGCGGGCGCGGTAGATGGTGTCGAGCCAGACGGCGACGACCAGGACCACACCGACAACGATACGCTGGAAGGGCGTATCGATGCCCACCAGTACCATGCCGGATTGCAGCGACTGCATGACGAGCGCGCCGAGCATCGCGCCCGCTACGGTTCCGACACCGCCGGCAAGCGAGGTGCCGCCGATGACGGCCGCCGCGATGGTGTAGAGCTCGTCCAGCTCGCCCTGGGCATTGGTGGCCGCGTTGAGGCGGGCGGTCGAGATGGCCGCGGCGATGGCGCACAGAACGCCCATCAGCGTGAAGATTTTCACCGTCACCCAGCGGGTCTTGATACCGGCGAGTTCGGCTGCTTCCGGATTGCCGCCGATGGCGAAGACATAACGTCCGAAACGCAACCTTGTGGCGATGAAGGTCATGACCGCACCGACGGCAAGCGCCATCAGTACCGGAATGGCGATACCGTGCGAAATGAACAGGCCGCCTTCAGGCCAGGCGATGCCATTGGCATCGGCATAGTTGCGGGCGATGTTGATTGGCCATGGATAGCTGTTGACCACCGCCACGAAACCGATGACGACGACGCAGCCGAGAGCTGCCAGAAAATATTCCGCCCAGACGGGCCGCAGCGGAAAACCGAAGCGGCGGCGTTGGTGGCGGGAATTGAGGATTGCCGCGATGATGGCGACGCAGGCTATGATGGCAGCGATCCAGCTCCATGTCGCGCCAATCGAGCCGCTGGTGCCGCCGCCCATCAGGCGGAAGGTGGAATCCATCGGCGCCACGGTGCGGCCGCTGGTGATGAACCATGTGCCGCCGCGCCAGACCAGCAGGCCGCCAAGCGTAACGATGAAGGACGGCACGTTCAGGAAAGCGATGATGGAGCCCTGCAGCATGCCGATGGCGCCGCCGACGAGAATCCCGACCAGAAGCGTGACGATCCAGGTTGCCCAATGTTCGAAACCGAGGATTTGCGGCAGGATTTCCGCCTGTGTGACGCCCATGATCATGCCGGAGAAACCGAGGATCGACCCGACCGACAGGTCGATATTGCGGGTGACGATAACGAGCACCATGCCGGTCGCCATGACAGCCACGGACGCGGTCTGCACGGAAAGGTTCCAGAGGTTTCGCGGCGTCAGAAACAATCCGCCCGACAGGATATGAAATCCGATCCAGATCAGAAGAAGTGCACCCACCATGCCGAGCAGCCTGGTATCCAGCTCGGTGGCGTTGATGAAGCGCGTTATCGAGCCTGCTTTTTCCGTCTTTTGCGACGTTGTGGAATTGGATTGGGTCGTATCGGCCATGAACTGCCGGTGCTCCTTACATCTTAGACCGTTTTCGTTTTTCCCTGAATCGCGAAAACGCTCCAACGCTTTTTTCTGGCGCATCTCCGGACGGAAAACCGGGGCCCACTTTTCCTGGAAATGCTCTAAAAGGCGCTGCGCCATGAGCCATGGCGCAGCGCCCGAACCGGGACGTATTCGATCAATCGCAGGCTTTGACGGTTCCGGCCTTCACACCCTGGCAGGCCGTTTCCTTTTTGATCCAGCCGGCATCGATGACGACGTTCAGATTGTCCTTGGTGATGGCGATCGGCTTCAGGAAGACCGACTGCATCGTGACCTTCTTCGGGCCGCCGTCAAAGGCCGTGACGCCCTTGATCTCCGTCATCTTCTTGCCGCCGGCCAATTCCAGCGCGATGCCTGCCGCTTCCTTGCCGAGTTCACGGCTGTCCTTCCAGACCGAGACCGTCTGCGTGCCGAGCGCGACGCGGTTCAGTGCGGCGAAATCGGCATCCTGACCGGAAACGGGAACCGAACCGGCCATGCCCTGCGCGGCGAGAGCGGCGATTGCACCGCCGGCTGTGCCATCGTTCGAGGCGACGACCGCATCGACCTTGTTGTTATTCTTGGTCAGGAACTGTTCCATGTTCTTCTGGGCATTTTCCGGCTTCCAGCCATCGGTATAGGCTTCGCCGACATTCTTGATCTTGCCGCCGTCAATGGCAGCCTTCAGCACTTCCTGCTGACCGGCGAACAGGAAGTCCGCATTCGGATCGGAAGAAGAGCCCTTGATGAAGACGTAATTGCCTTCGGGCTTCACCTTGAAGACTTCGGCAGCCTGAAGACGTCCGACTTCCTTGTTATCGAAGGTAATGTAGAAGGCGTTCTGGTTTTCGATCAAGCGGTCGTAACCCACGACCGGAATGCCTTCGGCAACGGCCTTTTCAACAGCCGGGCCAATCGCGTCGCTGTCCTGCGCCAGGATGATCAGCGCGTTGGCGCCCTGCGCGATCAGCGATTCCACGTCGGTCAGCTGCTTTGCGGCGGATGATTGCGCGTCGGCGGAGATGTATTTCGCGCCGGCCTTGTCAAGCGCCGCCTTGATGGCCGCCTCATCCGTTTTCCAGCGTTCTTCCTGGAAATTCGACCAGGAAACGCCGACGACGAGATCGGCCGCGATAGCCGCGGTATGCAGGGAAACGAGTACGGCTGTACCCGCCAAAAGCTTGGCAAAAGAATTCATGATGTCCTCCCGGTAAGGGCGACGCCCCACACCTCCATGCAGGAAAATCGCCCGGAAAAAGCTGCCGGTCTCTGTGGTTTCACAATTTTCTCGACAGTCGAGAAAATTAATGTCAGAGATTCCCCATGCTGTCAACAACGGCTGCGGGCAGCATCCGGGTGCCTTGATCTTCGCTTTGGCATGCGCCATCAGAGCAGATCAGCACAACAGGAAAAAGGCCGTTCAGGGAGCATGCCCCAGCCCATGTCCGCCATTGCAAGTACGGAACTGGTGCGCCAGAAAAACAGCCTGTCGGTGATGGCGGCGCTGCGCCTGCACGGCAGCCTTTCCCATACCGACATGTCGTCTTCCACCGGGCTTGCCTCCGCAACCGTGTCCGCCATCACCACCGAGCTTGAGCGGGCCGGTCTCATCCTGCGAAAAGAGCAGCTCGCCGCCGCCGGCCGCGGCCGGCCTCGCATTCTCTTCGGCCCGCGCGGCGCTTTCTGCCATGTCGCCATCATCATCATCTCTTCCGAAAGCGTGCAATATTCGCTGGTCGATTATGCCGGCAAGCTGGTGGACCGTTTCACCGAACAAAGGATTGCCGCTGAAAAAGGTACATTCGGCGGCGCGATCCTCGCCGGTCTCGCAAGACTTGCCGATCGCTCACGCATTGACCGGCACGATATCCTCCAGGTCTCGATCAGCAGCAAGGGGCTGGTGGATACGGCCACGGCAACACTCGTCTGGTCGCCGGTTCTCGGTGACGAAAGGATTGATTTCCAGCGGCTGGTATCCGGGGACGGCCGCATTCGCGTGACGCTGAACAACGAAACGCTGCTGGCCGCAAAAGCCATCTGGATGCGGGAGCAGGCAAAAGAAAACCCGGCGCCGGAGGCCCTCGTCACCCTCTCCCTCGGCCACAGCATCGGCCTTGGCATCGCCCGCGCGGCGCGCGGCGCAATCGAGGTCAGCGCCCCCAATTTCGGCCATATGCTGCATCTGGCCGACGGCGCGCTGTGCCGTTGCGGCACCAAAGGCTGCATTGAGGCCTATTCCGGGTTTTACGCCATACTGCGTTCTGCTTTCGAAGCCCCGCCGCAGGCGGAACCGGCGAAATTCGTGCCGATTGCGGAGGTGGACAAGATCGCCGCCTCGGCCCGCACCGGCGCCCGCATGGCGCGGTTCGCCTTTCGCACCGCCGGACTTGCGCTCGGCAACGGTCTTTCACGCCTCTTCAGTCTGCATGGCCATATGCCGGTTTTCATCACCGGCCCGGGCACCCGCTATTTCGATCTTCTGGAAAGCGGCCTGCGCGACGGTCTGGCGCAATCGCAGGCGGTGCGTTTCGGCGGCATGCCGAAAATTGCCATAGCGCCCAACGAACCGGAACTGGTGTTTGAAGGGCATATGGAACACGCGCTTTCAGCCGCAGACGACTACATCCTGAGCGCCGACGGCCCGGAGAGACCGGTGAAGAGTTCAGGGAGCTGACAGGGCGGCTGGCGGATTTTCAGGCGCGCTCCGCCACGGCTTCGGCCTTTTGCTCGCCGCCCGTCAGCATGGCCACGAATTCATCGAGACCGGCAGCCTCTTCCTTGCTCAGGCGCAGGCCCTGTTTCGTGCGTCGCCAGAGAATGTCCTCGGCCGCGGAGGCCCATTCGTGTTCAACCAGCCAGCGCACCTCGCATTCATAAAGCGTGCCGCCAAAATGCCGGCCGAGGCCGGAGACATCGGTGGCGCCTCCCAACAGTTCTGCAGCCTTCGTACCGTAGTTTCTGACAAGCCGCTCGGCATGGCGTCCATCAAGGAAAGGGTATCGGGAGACGAGCGCCCGAACCTGCGCCTCATATCTCTCAGCGCCGAAATCGCCACCCGGCAGGTGGGAGCCCGCCGTCCACGGCTTGCCCTTTTCGCCAATTGCCGCGCCGATCTTTTCCAGCGCATGTTCCGCCAGCCGCCGATAGGTGGTGAGCTTGCCGCCGAAAATATTGAGGAGTGGAGCTTCACCCTCGGCCTCTTCAACCTTCAGCACGTAATCGCGTGTGGCTTCCTGCGCTTTCGAAGCGCCGTCATCAAAGAGCGGCCGTACGCCGGAATAAGTCCAGACAATGTCTTCCGGCCGAACGGGTTCGCTGAAATAGTCGCTGGCCGCGTTGCAGAGATAGGAAATTTCGTCTTCGGAAATGCGAACCCTGGCCGGATCGCCCTTGTAGTCGCGATCCGTGGTGCCAATCAGCGTGAAATCGCGCTCATAGGGAATGGCGAAGATGATGCGGTTATCAGGGTTCTGGAAGAAATAGGCGCGCGGATCGGAAAACTTCTTGCGCACAACGATGTGGCTGCCCTGCACGAGCCGGACATTGTGCACGTCGTTGCGCCCGAAGACGCCGGAAAGCACAGTATCCACCCAGGGACCGGCAGCATTGACCAGCATGCGCGCTTTATGCGTGGCCGAACGACCGGTTTTTTCGTCCAGCGTCTCGATGAGCCACAGCCCGCCTTCGCGCCGTGCGGAAACGACGCGCGTGCGGTTCATGATGGTCGCGCCGCGATCCGCCGCATCGCGTGCGTTGAGAACCACGAAGCGGGCATCATCCACCCAGCCGTCGGAATATTCGAAAGCCCTGGCGAAAGCCGGTTTCAGAGGCTTGCCCGCCGGGTCCTTGCGAAGATCGAGCGTGCCGGTCGCCGGCAAAAGTTTGCGGCCGCCGAGATTGTCATAAAGAAACAGGCCGAGCCGGACCATCCAGGCCGGGCGCACGCCGCCTTTCTGGATTGGCAGGACGAAACGCATGGGCCAGATGACATGTGGGGCCATGGCCCAGAGGATTTCCCGCTCCATCAGCGCTTCGCGGACGAGGCGAAACTCGTAATGTTCGAGATAACGCAAACCGCCATGGATGAGCTTGGTGGCCGCGGAAGACGTGCCGGAAGCGAAATCGCCCTTTTCCGCAAGCGCCACGGAATAGCCCCTGCCCACGGCATCGCGGGCAATGCCGCAGCCATTGATGCCGCCACCGATGACAAAAAGATCGAAAATATTCTCGCCGGACATAGAGCCTCCACGACAGCGTCGGGGGGACCTCGTCCCCATCGTTGAAAGACAATTGCCATAAAAACGAAAACAAAACGAATGTCAAAAGAAAACAAACGAAACACGTTCCGGCAAAGGCGAACGGCCGCTGCGCGCCATCCACCGTATGGCCAGCCTCTTACGGGGTCTGTGTTTCAGCCATGTGTCCGAGAAACCTGTTCAAGCTCATAGAGCACGCCGCCCATATCCTTTGGGTGCAGGAAAAGAACGGGATTGCCATGCGCGCCGATCTTCGGCTCGCCGTCACCCAGAATTCGAACGCCTTTTTTGACGAGATCGTCGCGCGCCGCGACAATGTCAGGCACTTCGAAGCAAAGATGGTGCGTGCCGCCGCCCGGATTTCTCTCGAGAAAAGCGGCAATCGGCGAATTTTCGCCGAGCGGATAAAGAAGCTCGATCTTGGTATTTTCAGCCTGAATGAAAACCACCGTCACCCCGTGTTGAGGTAGCGATTGCGGCTCCGAGACCTCTGCGCCAAGTGCGCTGTAGCGGGCAATAGCGGCATCGAGATCGGGCACCGCGATGGCGACGTGATTCAATCTTGCGAACATGGCCGTATTCCCCTCACACGTTCCGCCTGACGCCTTCGAGCAGGTCGAGAACCTTGTTGGCCGCATCCATGACATTGGTGCCGGGTCCGAAAATTGCCGAAACGCCGTGATCGAGCAGAAACTGATAATCCTGCCGTGGAATGACGCCGCCGACCACGACGATGATGTCTTCCGCGCCCTTCTGTTTCAGCGCCTCAACCAGCTGCGGCGCCAGCGTCTTATGACCGGCGGCGAGCGACGACATGCCCACCACATGCACCCTGTTCTGAACGGCGATATCCGCCGCTTCAACGGGCGTCTGGAACAAAGGGCCGGCCAGCACATCGAAACCGATATCGCCGAAGGCGGAGGCTATGACCTTCGCGCCGCGATCATGTCCGTCCTGCCCGAGTTTGGCGACCATGATGCGCGGCTTGGTGCCGATCCTCTCAGCAACACCGGAAAGCCGGGCGGAGAGCGTGGCAAGTTCAGGCTCATCCCTATAGGCCTCGCCATAAATATCGCTCACCACCTCCGGCACGGCGGCATGGTCACCGAAGACCGCACGCAGTGCATCGGAAATCTCTCCCACCGTGGCGCGGGCGCGGGCGGCGACAACGGCGGCTTCGAGAATATTGCCCTTGCCGCTGCGGGCGATCTCGGAAAGTGCCGCCAAGGCGGAGGTCACATCCTTGCCATCGCGGCGGCGGCGCGTCTCCTCAATGCGGCGGATCTGCGCGGCGCGAACGGCGGCATTGTCGATATCGAGAACATCGATATCTTCCTCGTTTTCGAGACGATAACGGTTGACGCCGACGATGACCTCCTCGCCCTTGTCCACCGCCGCCTGGCGGCGTGTTGCCGCCTCTTCGATCAGCCGTTTCGGCAGGCCTTCCGCCACCGCCCTGGTCATGCCGCCAAGCGCCTCCACCTCCTCGATCAGCGCCCAGGCCTTCTCTGCCAGTTCATCGGTCAGGCTCTCGACATAATAGGAACCGGCCAGCGGATCGACGACCTTGGTGACACCGGTTTCATGCTGGAGGATAAGCTGCGTATTGCGGGCGATGCGGGCGGAAAACTCCGTCGGCAGGGCAATCGCCTCATCGAAGGAATTGGTGTGCAGCGACTGCGTACCGCCAAGCACGGCGGACATGGCCTCAAACGCGGTGCGGACGATGTTGTTATAAGGGTCCTGCTCCTGAAGCGAGACACCTGACGTCTGGCAATGGGTGCGCAGCATCAGCGATGACGCTTTTTGCGGCTTGAATTCCTGCATGATGCGCGACCAGAGCAGGCGCGCGGCGCGCAGCTTCGCCGCCTCCATGAAGAAATTCATGCCGATGGCGAAAAAGAACGACAGGCGCCCGGCAAAATCATCGACATTCAGCCCCTTGGCAAGGGCCGCGCGCACATATTCGCGGCCATCCGCCAGCGTGAAGGCAAGCTCCTGCACCAGCGTCGCGCCCGCTTCCTGCATGTGATAGCCGGAAATGGAGATGGAGTTGAATTTCGGCATCTCCTTCGCCGTATATTCGATGATATCGGCAATGATCCGCATCGAGGGTTCCGGCGGATAGATATAGGTGTTGCGGACCATGAACTCCTTGAGAATGTCATTCTGGATGGTGCCCGAAAGGGCGGCACGAGGCACCCCCTGCTCTTCCCCCGCAACGATGAAACTGGCGAGCACCGGAATAACCGCGCCATTCATGGTCATCGACACCGAGACTTTTTCGAGCGGGATGCCGTCGAACAGGATTTTCATGTCCTCGACGCTGTCGATCGCCACGCCCGCCTTGCCGACATCGCCCTCCACGCGCGGATGATCGCTGTCATAACCGCGATGGGTGGCGAGATCGAAGGCGACGGAAACGCCCTGCTGACCGGCGGCGAGCGCCTTGCGATAAAAAGCGTTCGAGGCTTCCGCCGTGGAGAAACCGGCATATTGGCGGATGGTCCAGGGCCGCCCGGCATACATGGTGGCGCGCGGGCCGCGCGTGAAGGGCGCAAAGCCGGGCAGGCTGTCGAGATGGGAAATCTTCTGCAGATCGTCAGCCGTATAGAGCGGCTTGACCTCGATGCCCTCCGGCGTGTGCCAGACGAGTGTGTCCGGTGAGCGCTTCAGCTCCTTTTCGGCAAGCTGCAGCCAATCCCGCACCGTTTTTTCACCCGACATGCATCTCTCCCCTTCTGCATTTCATTTTAGCACTGTGGCGGCTGATCGTGACGAAAATCGAACGGCCGCCCGCAGGCCCGCCCCCTTAAACCACTCCGATCCGCATCCGTTCCGCAAAAACGGCCAAAGGTCGTCACTCGAATTCGAGGATGACTTCATCCACCGCGAGGCTGTCGCCCGGTTTAGCCGCCACCCTGGCAACGCGACCGCGTCTTTCCGCGCGCAGGATGTTTTCCATCTTCATGGCCTCCACCGTCGCCAGCGCCTGCCCGGCCTCCACCTCTTCGCCCTCACCCACGGAAATACCGGTGATGACGCCCGGCATGGGGCAGAGCAGCAGTTTCGACGTATCCGGTGGCAGTTTTTCCGGCATCAGCAGCGCCAGTTCCGCCACGCGCGGGCTGCGCACGCGGGCGAGAACATCCATGCCGCACCAGCGCAAGCGAACCGCTGCACCTGCAAGATCGACCTTGGCGGCGATGACCTCGCCCGCCACTGTGAACAGCCCAAGGCTTTGGCCGGGACGCCAGCCGGTATCGATGGTCAGCGCCATCCCATCCTCAAAACGGACCGCTGTACCATCCGCACCGGTTTCGACGCTGACCCCGTGGCGGAGCGCGCCAAACGAAACCACCCAGTCACTACCGACAATGCGGCGGTGATTGCCAATGGTGCCGGAAATTTCAACCGCGCGGTTCTGCAGGCGCTGATTGATGATGGCCGCAATGGCGGAAAGCTTGCGCGCGGCGGCCTCATCCGGCTCGACGCCGGAAAAGCCTTCCGGAAACTCTTCCGCAATAAAGCCCGTCGTCAGGCGGCCGGCACGGAAACGCTCATGCTGCATGACGGCCGACAGGAACGGTAGATTGTGGCCGATGCCTTCAACCTCGAAACGATCCAATGCCTCTCCCATGGCATCGATGGCAGTCGTCCGATCCTTGCCCCAGCTGCACAGCTTGGCGATCATCGGATCGTAATACATCGAGATTTCGCCGCCTTCGAAAACGCCGGTATCGTTGCGGATGACCGTTCCGTTTTCCTGTTCGCCTTCCTGCGGCGGGCGATAACGCGTCAGCCGGCCAATAGAGGGCAGGAAGTTGCGGTAGGGGTCTTCAGCATAAAGCCGGCTTTCAATCGCCCAGCCGTTCAGCTTCACATCCGCCTGCCCGAAGGAGAGCTTTTCACCTGATGCCACACGGATCATCTGTTCGACCAGATCGATGCCGGTAACCAGCTCCGTCACCGGATGCTCCACCTGCAGGCGGGTATTCATTTCAAGGAAATAGAAGTTGCGGTCACCATCGACGATGAATTCCACCGTGCCGGCCGAATGGTAACCGACCGCTCTCGCCAGCGCCACGGCCTGCTCGCCCATGGCCTTGCGGGTCGCTCCGTCCAGAAAGGGTGACGGCGCTTCCTCGATGACCTTCTGGTTCCGCCGCTGGATCGAGCATTCGCGTTCGCCGAGATAAAGGATATTGCCGTGCTTGTCGCCCAGCACCTGAATTTCGATATGGCGCGGCTGGGTGACGAATTTTTCGATGAAGATGCGGTCATCGCCAAAAGACGACTTCGCCTCGTTTTTGGAGGACTGAAAACCCTCGCGCGCTTCGGCATCGTTGAAGGCGATGCGCATGCCTTTGCCGCCACCGCCGGCCGACGCCTTGATCATGACGGGATAACCGATCTGCGAAGCGATCCTGACCGCCTCATCCGCATCCTCGATCAGCCCCATATGGCCGGGGACGGTGGAAACGCCCGCTTTCGCGGCCAGTTTCTTGGAGGTGATCTTGTCACCCATGGCCTCGATGGCGCCAACAGGCGGGCCGATGAAGACGACGCCCGCCTGTTTCAGCGCTTCTGCGAAGACAGCATTTTCCGACAGGAAGCCGTAGCCGGGATGGACCGCATCCGCCCCGGTCCTATTGATGGCCTCCAGAATTTTGTCGATGACGATATAGGACTGCGACGAGGGGGCCGGGCCGATATGAACGGCCTCATCCGCTTGTCTCACATGCAGCGCATTGGCATCCGCATCCGAATAGACCGCGACAGTGGCGATGCCCATCTTCCTGGCCGTCTTGATCACCCGGCAGGCGATCTCGCCGCGATTGGCGATGAGGATTTTCTTGATCATGCGGTTGTTGCCCCTCTTCCCTCAGCGCAAACCCGTGAGTAGTCGTCAAATTTCGAAAAAATTCTCGAAGGATTCCGGGAAATTCTGCCGGGCGACACGCTCATCGATAACAAGCATCGCCTGATAGGAAAGCGGATCGAAGTTCTTTTCCGCCGGCACCACCTCGCGGCCGAAGAGGAGGTTGAGGCGGGCGGCGTCGAGATTGCCACGCTCGAAGGGCTCAGGCCCGAAATGGTGCCAGAGCGAGTGCAGGAAGGCGGCATCGATGCGATGCTCCTTGGTGTCGTTGCGCGCCCTTCGGGGTATCATCTTGATAGGTGTTACCCCTTTGGGGTTGGCGCGGCGGATGGTGAACTGGACGCCCGTGCTCGGCATGCCGGAGGGAAATCCCTTGTGTTTGGTCATTTCGGGCAGGTTCGCCATCTTTTGTCCTTCCAGAACATTTCCAGTAAAAGCTGCCTTGCTTTTACGTCCGGAAATGCGTCAATTCAAATAGTTAGAGCGCTTTTGGCGCTCTAATCCTTCCTTACGCCTTGCCGATCTTGTCCTGTGTCTTCGTCTCGAAGTCGGAGGCGTCGTGGCGTTCATGCAACTGTTCGGACGGATCGCCCGAAGTCTTGTTGACGATCACGCCGCGTTTGACCGCCGGGCGTTCGCCGATTTCGAGCGTCCAGCGCATGACGTTCTTGTAACCGTCCGCCTCAAGGAACGCACCGGCATCGCCATAGGCCTGACCAAGCGCGATCTTGCCATACCACGGCCAGACGGCCATGTCGGCGATGGTATATTCCGAACCCGCCAGATAGCGGTTTTCAGCCAGGTGCCGGTCCAGCACGTCGAGCTGGCGTTTGACCTCCATCGCGTAACGGTCGATGGCGTATTTGATCTTGATCGGCGCATAGGCGTAGAAATGGCCGAAACCGCCGCCGAGGAAGGGTGCGGAGCCCATCTGCCAGAACAGCCAGTTCAGTGCCTGTGTGCGGGCATTGCCCTCTTTCGGCAGGAAAGCGCCGAATTTTTCCGCGAGATAAACGAGGATCGAGCCGCTTTCGAAAACGCGCGTCGGCTCAGCCGTCGAGTGATCCATCAGCGCCGGGATCTTGGAATTCGGATTGACGCCGACGAAACCGGAGCCGAACTGGTCGCCCTCGCCGATCTTGATCAGCCAGGCATCATAGTCTGCGTCCTTGTGGCCGGCGGCCAGCAATTCTTCCAGCATGATGGTGACCTTCTGGCCGTTCGGCGTCGCCAGCGAATAAAGCTGCAGCGGGTGCTTGCCGACAGGCAGTTCCTTTTCATGGGTGGGACCGGCGATAGGGCGGTTGATATTGGCGAACTGACCGCCATTGCCCTTTTCCCAGGTCCAGACCTTGGGCACTTCATATCCTGCGGGTAAATTATCTGCGGAGGAATTTTCGGCCATGAAAATGTGTCCTTTTGCTTTTCGGGAGGACATCCGGACATCCGGGCGCCTTAACATCCATATAGTAAGGTGGCCGAAGCATTTTTCCAGCCCTGCGGCGGATCAGAGCGGAATAGTGTCGTGTTTCTTCCAGCGGGTTTCCACGCTCTTGTTGCGCAGCGACGCAAACGCGCGAGCGATGCGGCGGCGTGAGGAATGCGGCATGATGACCTCATCGATGAAACCGCGCTCCGCAGCGACGAAGGGATTGGCGAAACGCTCCTCATATTCCTTCGTGCGCGCAGCGATCTTTTCCGGATCGGAGAGCTCGGAACGATAGAGAATTTCCGCCGCCCCCTTTGCGCCCATCACGGCGATTTCCGCCGTCGGCCAGGCATAGTTCACGTCAGCGCCGATATGTTTCGAGGCCATCACGTCATAAGCGCCGCCGTAGGCCTTGCGGGTGATCAGCGTCACCATCGGCACCGTCGCCTCGGAATAGGCGAACAGAAGTTTCGCGCCGTGCTTGATGACGCCGCCATATTCCTGCGCCGTTCCGGGCAGGAAACCCGGCACATCCACCAGCGTCAGAAGCGGAATGTTGAAGGCGTCGCAGAAGCGCACGAAACGCGCCGCCTTGCGCGAGGCGTCAATATCGAGGCAGCCGGCCAGCACCATCGGCTGGTTGGCGACGACGCCCACCGTCTGGCCTTCGAGACGGATAAAGCCGGTGATGATGTTGCGGGCGAAAGCTTCCTGCAACTCGAAGAAATCGCCTTCGTCGGCCAGCGCGTGGATCAGTTCCTTCATGTCATATGGCTTGCTGGAACTATCAGGGATCAGCGTATCGAGACGTGCTTCCAGCCGCGCCGGATCGTCGTGGAACGGGCGCGCCGGCGGCTTTTCGCGGTTGTTGAGCGGCAGAAAATCGAACAGCAGCCGCACATGCTCCAGCGTCTCGATGTCGTTTTCATAAGCGCCGTCGGCGACGGAGGATTTTTTCGTGTGGGTGGAGGCTCCGCCCAATTCTTCCGCCGTAACGATCTCGTTGGTCACGGTTTTGACCACATCCGGCCCGGTCACGAACATGTAGGAGGTATCGCGCACCATGAAGATGAAATCGGTCATGGCCGGCGAATAGACGGCGCCGCCCGCACAGGGGCCCATGATGACCGATATCTGCGGCACGACGCCAGAGGCGACGACATTGCGCTTGAACACATCGGCATAACCGCCGAGCGAGGCCACGCCTTCCTGAATTCTGGCCCCGCCGGAATCGTTGAGGCCGATCACCGGCGCGCCGTTGCGCACCGCCATATCCATGATCTTGCAGATTTTCTGCGCATGGGTTTCCGACAGCGAACCGCCGAGCACGGTGAAATCCTGCGAAAACACATAGACCTGTCGGCCATTGATGGTGCCCCAGCCGGTGACGACGCCGTCGCCGGCCACCTTCTGTTCCGCCATACCGAAATCCACCGCCCGGTGGGTCACGTACATGTCGTATTCTTCGAAGGAGCCTTCATCCAGCAGCACATCGATGCGCTCGCGCGCCGTCAGCTTGCCCTTGGCGTGCTGCGCCTCGATGCGCTTGACGCCGCCGCCGAGCCGCGCCTCGGCGCGCCGCGTTTCCAATTGCTCCAGAATGCCGGGCATGTTTCCTCCATGCGTTTCCTCAAAATCAATAGCTTAGAAAACATTCGCCTAGAAGCCTTGATCGTGCGCGTATGCGTGCCATAAATATTTGCAATATTAAATTTTGCAAAGTTGCAACATGGCGACGGAAAAACTCTTCATCGGCCGCAAGGTTCGCGGCCTTCGCGAAAACGCCCGCGCCACGCAGGCGCAATTTGCCGAGCGGCTTGGTATCTCCGCGAGTTACCTGAACCAGATCGAAAACAACCAGCGCCCGGTTTCGGCCAGCGTTCTGGTGACGCTGGTGGAAAAATTCCAGCTCGACATGGCGGAGCTGGCGACCGGTGAAAGCGACCGGCTGGTTTCCGCCGTGCGCGAGGCGCTGAAAGACCCGCTGTTCCTGAATTACGAGCCTGGGCTCCAGGAATTGAAGTTGATCGCCCAGAACGCGCCGGGTTTTGCCCATGCGCTGCTGCGCGCCCACCAGGCCTATCGTCAGAACAGCGAGCAGCTGGTGCAGCTGGATGACCGGCTGGGTCGCGGCACCGCGCAAGTGGAAAGAACCCCTTACGAGGAGGTGCGCGACTTCTTCCACTTCGTCGACAACTACGTCGCCGAGATCGATCTTCTGGCCGAGGAGCTGGCAGAGGACTTGGACATCGAGGGTGGCGAGACCTACGGCATTCTGGCGACGCATCTGCACAACCGTTACGGCATCCATATCACCCGCACCGATGCGGCGGGCGGCCTGATCCGGCATTTCGATCCTGCGAGCAAGACGCTCGCCCTGAGCTCCTACATGGCCGCGCCGACCCGCTCTTTTCAGCTTGCATTGCAGATTGCCCAGCTTCACGCCGGCGCGACGGTGGACAGGGTGCTGGCCGGCGCCGGTTTCCGCAACACGGAAGCGGCCGAAATCTGTCGTATCGGACTGCACAATTATTTCGCCGCAGCGCTCATCCTGCCCTATGGCCGCTTTCATCAGGCGGCACAGGAGCTACGCCACGATCTTGAGCTTCTGGCCGTTCGTTTCGGCGCAAGCCTTGAGCAGGTGGCCCACCGGCTGAGCACCTTGCAACGGCCAGGTACAAAAGGCGTGCCGATCTTTTTCGCCAAGATCGACCGCGCCGGCAACATCACCAAACGCCACAGCGCCACGCGGCTGCAATTTGCCCGTTTCGGCGCGGCCTGTCCGCTGTGGAATATCCATCAGGCCTTCGAAAGCTCCGACAGGATCGTGCGGCAGCTGGCGGAAACGCCTGACGGCGTACGCTATCTTTCCATTGCCACGCAGATCGAGAAAGCCGGCGCGGGTTTCAACACGGATAGACCGCGCTATGCCATCGCGCTCGGCTGCGAAATTTCCCACGCGCAGAATTTCGTTTATGCCGATACGCTCGATCTCGGCAATGCCGCCTCCTTCAAACCGATCGGCATATCCTGCCGGGTCTGCGAGAGGGTGGATTGCGTACAGCGCGCGGTGCCGCCGCTGAAACGCAAGCTGCATTTCGATCATCTGTCGCGCGGGGCCCTGCCCTACAGTATCGCCGATTTTTGACCACACTCAGGGCAGCGGCGCCATGGCGCGCCGCATGATGTTGGCATAATAACCCCAGAAAAGCCGGGCGGCCACGGAGCGCCACGGCGACCAGAGCGCCGCCCGCTCCGCCAGCCATTTCGCTTCCGGCCTCACTTCCATATCGAGCGCATGCGCCACCGCCGATCTCAGCGCCACATCACCGACCGGAAAAATATCCGGATGCCCGCCGCAGAACATCAGATAAACCTCCGCCGTCCACGGGCCTATACCGCGAAGCGCCACCAGTTCGGAAAGGGCCGCAAGTCCCTCCTTGCGCACCACGCCGTCAAGGTCGATCTGCCCTTGCGTGACGGCGCGCGCCAGTCCCTCCAGTGTCGTCGCCTTGGCCCGGGAAAGGCCGAAGGTGGCGCGCAATTCCTCCGGCACACCCAGATAATTCTCCGCCGTGACCGCGCCGCCGGTGCCGGCAAGGATACGCGCCCATATGGCATTGGCGCTGGCGCGCGACACCATCTGCGAGACGACGATATGGGCAAGGCCGGCAAAGCCGGGCTCGTGGATGCGCAGTTCCAGCGGACCGGCTATTTCAATGACGGGGCCAAGCGCAGGATCGAGAAGAGTGAGATGTTCCAGCCCTTCGCTGATGTCATCCATCCCGGTAATGATTTTCATATCCGTCATTCCATATGCCGCCAGCCGGCTGGTTTGGCTCTTTAAAACATGGCAGAAGAAACCATGCCTTCGCCGTTCCGTCAAAAACCGGTTTACCGTTTTGCACCAAGCCCCAATGGCCTGCTGCATCTCGGCCATGCGCTTTCCGCCTTCCTGAACCAAGATATGGCGCGAGACAATGACGGCCGCTTCCTGTTGCGCATCGAGGATATCGACCAGACGCGCTGCACCCCGGAGCTGGAACAGGCAATCTATGACGATCTTGGCTGGCTGGGTCTCGACTGGGAGAAACCTGCGCGGCGGCAATCGGAGCATTTCGATGAGTACCGCATGGCGCTGGACAGGCTGATCGAGGCAGGGCTTGCTTACCCTGCCTTTCTTAGCCGCGGAGAAACCAAGGCGATCGTCAGGGCCTTCGAAACGGAGGGAGGGTTGTGGCCGCGCGATCCCGATGGCGCGCCGCTTTACCCGACCATAGACCGGGAGAGGCCAAAGGCGGAACGGACAGCGCTGCTCGCTTCCGGCCGGCCGCACGCCTGGCGGCTCGACATGGAAAAGGCGATCCGCGCCGCTGGCATCCCCCTGTTCTGGCAGGAAAGCGGCGATGGCGAGACGGGAAAAATCGAGGCCCAGCCCGCCCTTTGGGGCGATGTGGTGCTGTCGCGCTCAGACGCGCCTTCGAGTTATCATCTTTCCGTCGTGGTGGATGATGCGCTGCAGGGTATCACCCATGTGGTGCGCGGCATGGATCTGTTCCATGCCACCGCCATTCACCGGCTGCTGCAACACCTGCTGGACCTGTCGCAACCGGCCTATCACCATCACCGGCTGATCTTGGGCGCAGACGGGCGCAAGCTTTCGAAAAGCGAAGGCAGTACCGGCATTTCCGCCCTGCGGGCAGAAGGAGCGACGCCCTCAGATATCCGCCGGCTTGTCGGCCTCCTCTAGTGCCCGCTCGCGACGCGGGCCATTGCTGCCGATATTGCGGCGGATGATCTGCCGGACCTTGTACTTCATCAGCGCCGCATTCACCTCCGCACCCAGCATGAAGATGACGCCGACCATATAAAGAAACACCAAAACCACCATAACCGAGGCGAGACCCGCATAGGTGGCCGCATAATTGGCAAAGGTGGAGAGGTAATAGGCGAAGATCGCCGCACCGATGACCCAGAAGATCATCGTCAGCAGGATTCCCGGCCAGACATCCCAGATGCGGCGTTTGCCGGCCGGAAGCCACAGATGCGCCGCCACCAGCCCCGCCGTCAGCACAACGATGGTACCGTAAAGACCAAGACTGGAGACCGTATTCAGCACGTCTGTCAGCCAGGGGAACCGCTGCTCGGCAAAAGAGGTGGCGACCGGCACGGCGACGAGGACGATGCTGATGCCAGCAAAGACCACAACCGCAATCAGCACGTAAAGCAGGCTGAGCAGACGGGTAATATACCACCAGCGCGTCTCCGTGACACGATAGGCGCGGTTGAGCGAAATTCTCAGCGCCTCGACGCCGTTGGAGGCAAAATAGGCAGCTGCCAGCACCGAAATCGTCAGCAGCCCGCCGCGCGGAATGGTCAGCACCTGCTGCACCTGCGCCGCCAGCGGCCCGGCAATCGCTTCCGGCCATGTATCGAAAATCAGATGCACCGCCGTTTCGGAAAACTGGTCGGCCCCGAGAAAACCGGCCAGCGCCGTGCCGAAGATCAGGAAGGGGAACAGCGCCAGAAGGATGGACAGCGCCATATGGCTCGCCATCGCCCAGCCGTCATCCTCGGCGAAATGGGAATAGGCATCGAAGGCAACCTTGCCTGCCAGGCGCACTGCGGCAACCATGTCACCTCCATTCATCGGCATTTCATTTGTAACTTCGCCCCGAATATGGGAAATCAGCTTCGCTTTGTACAGCGCGCAAACCCGGCTTTCGGTTCCATTTCCGAAAAGGATTTTGCGCAATTTAATTTTGTGAATCTGAGCGCCCCTTGGCGCAAAGTCCATTGGCGGGGCAGAACATGTCTGAAAAACCGGTCATCATCATCACCGGCTGTTCCTCTGGCATCGGGGCTCATTGCGCCGGCGCGCTGCACAGGGATGGCTGGCGGGTTTTTGCCACCGTGCGCCGCATCGCCGATATGGCCGCTCTCGAAAATCAGGGCATCGAAACCCTGATCATGGACTACACCAAGCCCGAAACCATCGCAGCACTGGTGGATACGGTTGCCGCCCGCACCGGCGGGCGCATCGACGCGCTTTTCAACAATGGCGCTTATGGCCAGCCGGGCGCGGTGGAAGACCTGCCTGTCGAAGCGCTGAGAGCCCAGTTCGAAACCAATGTCTTCGGCTGGCACGATCTGACGCGGCGGGTCATTCCCTTCATGCGCAAGCGTGGTTCGGGCCGCATCGTGCATTGCTCCTCCATTCTCGGTCTCGTTCCCTATCGCTATCGCGGCGCTTACACCGCTTCGAAATTTGCGCTTGAGGGGCTGGGCGTCACGCTGCGCATGGAGCTTCAGGGCAGCGGCATCCATGTGAGCCTGATCGAACCGGGTCCGATCACCTCCAAATTCACCGCCACCGCGCTTGCCCATATCAACGAGCACATCGATCTCGAAAATTCAGCCCATGCGGCGGAATATAAACGCCAGTTGGCGCGCATGGATGGTTCCGGCCCCGTCAACCGCCACAAGCTTGGTCCGGACGCCGTTTATACCGTGTTGAAACACGCCCTGACGGCGGCAAAACCGAAGCCGCATTATCCCGTTACCGTGCCGGCCAAACAGGGGCTTATCCTGAAACGGCTCTTGCCTGCCGGACTATTCTATCGTCTGCTGCGCAGATTCGATTGAGGAGGAGTAATACCGCATGTCCGGCTTCACCACCGTTCTGGCCCTTATCGTTATGGGCCTCGTCGTCATCGTGCTGATACGCGGCCTCTTCAACATGCTGAAGGGACAGGACGCCAACCGTTCCAACAAGCTGATGCAGCTTCGTCTGCTTTTGCAGGCCGTGGCGATTGTGCTGATCATGTTCACCCTCTGGCTCACCGGCGGTGGCCGCTGACATGGTGAAGCTGAACAAGATCTACACCCGCACCGGCGACAAGGGCACGACGGCTCTGGTTTCCGGCCCGCGTCGCCTCAAGCACGACCTTCGCGTCGAGGCATACGGCACGGTCGACGAGACCAATTCGGCGATCGGTGTCGCGCGGCTTTATACGGGCGGGATTGAAAAGCTGGATGCCATGCTGTTCCGGATCCAGAACGATCTTTTCGACCTCGGCGCCGATCTCGCCACGCCTGATAATGGCGAGCCGCTTTCTTACGAGCCGCTGCGCATCGTCGAAAGCCAGGTCACGCGGCTGGAAAACGAAATCGACGATCTCAATGTCGCGCTTGAACCGCTGACCTCTTTCGTGCTGCCGGGCGGCAGCGCGGCGGCGGCCAATCTGCACATGGCGCGCACCGTCTGCCGGCGGGCGGAGAGACTGATGGTGGAACTGTCCGTCACTGAGAACGAGATCGTCAGCCCGGCGGCGCTTAAATACGCCAACCGCCTGTCCGATTTCCTGTTCGTCGCCGCCCGCTTCGCCAATGAGGCCGGCAAGGCCGACATATTGTGGGTTCCCGGCAAGAACCGCTAAAGCGTTTCAACGACACAACCAAAGGGCGTTCGATGTTCATACCGCTGCACGATGCGAATTCCCTCAAGCATATCCGGCTGCAATATGTGACGATCGGTCTGATCGCGGTCAATGTGCTGGTCTGGCTGTTCACCGGCGTCCTTGCCAGCGACACGCAGGCCAATGCAGCAGCGCTCGGCCTCGGTTTCATTCCGGCAGTGGTGTTCGACTACGCCTATCTGGAACCCGCCCTGCAGGTCGTTCCCGATGACCTGACCGTTGTCACCTATGCTTTCCTGCATCTCGATTTCTGGCATCTGGCCGGCAACATGCTGTTTCTCTGGGTCTTCGGCGACAATGTCGAGGATGCGCTCGGCCATTTCCGTTTCCTGATCTTCTATATCGTCTGCGCGATTGCCGGCGCCCTGTTTCACGGTTTCGTCGCCCCCACCTCGGAAGGGCCGCTGATCGGCGCTTCGGGTGCGGTTTCGGGCGTCGTCGCGGCCTATTTCCTTCTGCATCCCAGGGTTCGCGTCTGGGTGCTGGTTCTCATGCGCATTCCGCTTCCCTTGCCCGCCTTCGTTCCGCTGGCGCTGTGGATCGGCCAGCAGTTCCTGATGCTGGCACTCGGGCTTGAGGAAAACGTCTCCTGGGGCGCGCATGTTGGCGGCATCATGGCTGGCGCGATCATGGTGATTTTCATGCGCAGGCGGGGCGTTCCCCTGTTTGACCGCACGATTGTTCCGCCAAGGGCGGCGCAGTTCAAGAATCCGTCGCAAACGGCGGGGTTGTCGCAAATCGAACGGGGCTATGACGGGAGCAGATGAGCTCTTGCAAAAGAGATAGAGTATTTACGTGAACGTCAACGTAAGATATGCCTTACGCGCATGCGATAATGAAGATTGCTCCGTTGTAATTGCGGGAAAAATGCTTATCCATGTCGCCAACCTGTTTTTGGAGGTCCGCGCGGTCAACTGGCCAAAGCGGACAGGAGTTTGAGGAAAGCCGCCGATGAAGATCCTTGTCCCCGTCAAACGAGTCGTCGATTACAACGTGAAGATCCGCGTAAAATCGGATGGTTCAGGTGTTGAGCTTGCCAATGTGAAGATGTCGATGAATCCGTTCGACGAAATCTCGGTGGAAGAGGCCCTTCGTCTGAAGGAAGCCGGCAAGGCCGAAGAGGTCGTGGTCGTCTCCATCGGCCCGGCCAAGGCGGAAGAAACGCTGCGCACCGCGCTTGCGATGGGCGCTGACCGCGCTATCCTGATCGAGACCGACGAGACGGTCGAGCCGCTCGCCGTCGCCAAGCTTTTGAAGGGTGTGGCCGAGGCTGAGCAGCCCGGTCTCGTCATCGTCGGCAAGCAGGCGATCGATGACGATTCGAACCAGACCGGCCAGATGCTGGCAGCCCTTCTCGGCTGGGGCCAGGGCACCTTTGCCTCCAAGGTCGTACCGGCTGATGGAAAGGTCGCGGTTACCCGTGAAGTCGATGGCGGCCTGCAGACTATCGAGCTGAAACTGCCAGCCGTCGTCACCACCGATCTTCGTCTGAACGAGCCGCGTTACGCCTCGCTGCCGAACATCATGAAGGCAAAAAAGAAGCCGCTCGACAAAAAGTCGCCGGCCGATTTCGGCGTCGACGTTTCGCCGCGCCTGAAGGTGCTGAAGACCGAGGAGCCCGCGGGCCGCAAGGCTGGCATCAAGGTTGGCTCGGTTGCCGAACTGGTCGAAAAGCTCAAAGCCGACGGCGTCCTCTAAGGTTTCGGAAAAGGGAGATATTCTTATGGCCATTCTTCTTCTGGCAGAACACGACAACGCAACCCTTTCCGACCTGACGGCAAAGACGCTGACGGCGGCAACGCAGATCGGCGGCGACGTCCACGTGCTGGTCGCTGGCTCTGGCGCGAAAGCGGCGGCCGACGCGGCCGCGAAGCTGACGGGCGTTTCCAAGGTGCTGCTCGCCGACGACGCCTCCTATGCCAACGCGCTCGCCGAGCCGCTGGCGGCGCTGATCGTTTCGCTCAGCCCCTCTTATGATGTCATCATCGCCCCGGCGACGGCATCCGCCAAGAACGTAGCGCCCCGCGTTGCGGCCCTTCTCGACGTGGCGCAGGTCTCGGAAATCATCGAGGTCGTCAGCCCTGATACCTTCAAGCGACCGATCTATGCCGGCAACGCCATCCAGACAGTGCAGGCGACCGACGCGAAGAAGGTCATCACCGTGCGTCCGACCGCCTTTGCGGCAGCGGCAGAAGGTGGTTCGGCGGCAGTCGAAACCATTGCAGCCGCTGAAAACCCCGGTGTCTCCAGCTTCGTTTCCGACGCGCTGGCCTCGTCAGATCGTCCGGAACTGACCTCCGCCAAGATCATCATCTCCGGCGGCCGTGCGCTTGGCTCTTCGGAAAAATTCAAGGAAGTCATCCTTCCCGTCGCTGACAAGCTGGGCGCCGCCGTTGGTGCGTCGCGCGCTGCCGTCGATGCCGGATACGCGCCGAATGACTGGCAGGTGGGCCAGACCGGCAAGGTGGTCGCGCCGCAGCTTTACATCGCGGCCGGTATTTCCGGTGCCATCCAGCATCTGGCCGGCATGAAGGATTCGAAGGTCATCGTCGCCATCAACAAGGATGAAGAAGCGCCGATTTTCCAGGTTGCCGATTACGGTCTCGTCGCAGACTTGTTCGAGGCGCTGCCGGAACTGCAAAAAGCCCTTTGATTTTAAATACATGATGAAGGCGGCGCGTTTTTTGAACGCGCCGCCTTCTCTTTTTCAGCGATATGCGTAACATCGCCAGCGAATTACTATATGCAGCACATGGGAGAACAGCATATGACCGCCCCCTTTAAGAATATCGGTGTCATCGGAGCCGGTCAGATGGGGTGTGGCATAGCGCATGTTTCCGCCATTGCCGGATACAGGGTTCACATCTACGATCTTTCGAAGGAAGGCATTGAGGCCGGCCTTGCCACGATCAACGGCAATCTCGCCCGCCAGGTCACCAACGGCAAGCTTTCCGACGAGGCCCGCAAGCAGGCGCTGACGCTCATCAGCGGATCGACCGACGTCAATGATCTGGCGCCGATGGATCTTGTCATCGAGGCTGCTACGGAAAACGAAGAGATCAAGCGCAAGATCTACACGCAGGTCTGCCCGGTTCTGAAGCCGGAAGCGCTTCTCGCCACCAACACCTCGTCACTTTCCATCACTAGGCTTGCATCGGCCACCGACCGTCCCGAACAGTTCATGGGCATCCACTTCATGAACCCGGTCCCCGTCATGAAGCTGGTGGAACTGGTGCGCGGCATCGCCACCAATGAAAAGACCTTCGACGCGGCCAAGGATTATGTGCGGACGCTCGAAAAGGCGATCACCGTTGCCGAAGATTTCCCGGCCTTCATCGTCAACCGCATCCTGCTGCCGATGATCAACGAGGCGATCTATACGCTTTATGAGGGCGTCGGTTCGGTGGAAGCTATCGACACAGCCATGCGACTTGGCGCCAACCACCCGATGGGACCGCTGCAGCTTGCCGATTTCATCGGCCTCGATACCTGTTTGTCGATCATGCAGGTGCTGCATGACGGTCTCTCCGACAGCAAATACCGCCCCTGCCCGCTGCTGGTCAAGTATGTCGAGGCCGGCTGGCTCGGCCGCAAATCCGGCCGCGGCTTCTACGATTATCGGGGTGAGACGCCGGTTCCGACGCGCTGAGCCCGGACCAATATCGTCTCTGCCTTCGGCTGAACCCTCAGGCAATCAGCAAATAGGTAACCGCTCCGACACCCGCGGCAAAGATGGATGCGGCCGTAAGCAATCCGCAATAAACGAGCGTTCCGGAAACGGCGGCGACGAATATGCGTCCTGCCGCGTTGGCGGCGAGAGCGGCGAGGATTGCGCTGGCCAAAATGTCCGACGAAATGCTCTGCGCGCTGGTTCGCAACGCACTGAGAACCGCGACATCGGCATCGAATATGGCGGACAGAGCCGTGAGCGCGATGAAGCCGCCGGCGCCGATCCAGACGAGAAGAACGGCATTCAGCGTTCGCGTTGCGGCAAAAAGCGCGGCGAAGATGGCAAGGGGCGCCAAGTCGAACGGGTTTTTTGCATTGAGTTCTTGCCCGGTCTGCGTGTCCTGCAGCCTTATCAGGCCGGCGCCGCTCAATCCGAGAACCAGTGCCGCAGTCAGCGTCGCCGGTGCGATAAGCGAAAACGTTGTCAGCGAGAGGGCGAGAACGATAACGAGAATCCGGAGCAACGATACAGCCGCGGCCAGCACCGCCACACCGGCCAGAGGCCACGCGTTTTCACCGCTTTTCGCCTTCTGCCCGAAGCTGGCAGTTACAGCGGTCGATGAAACAAGGGCGCCCGCCAGCCCGGTCACCAGCAGGCCGCGAGTTGAGCCGAGGAGGCGCACGGCAATATAGCCGCAATAGGAGATCGCGGCGCTGAGCACGGTGAACAGCCATATTTCCCACGGGTTGAAGCCGCCCCACGGATCGATCGCCCGGTTCGGAAGGATCGACAGGCCAACGGCGGTCATCACGGCAAGCACCAGCGCGGAGCGGAGCTCGACCCAAGTCAGCCGTTTCAGCAGGCGGTGGAGAACTTCCCTGCCGGCAAGCAATGCCGCAAGGGCCGCAGCACCAGCCGCCGCCGCCTGATAGTGCGCCGTTACCGCAAGCCCGCCGAGGGCAAAGACGCAGAGAGCCGCAACCACGCCGGTGACACTGAAATCATTGTCATGACGCGCTTCGCGCAGCTTGAACCATGAAAAACTGAATGCAAACCCCAGAAAACCCGCCGCAAAAGCGAAAACGCTATTCTGCTCTGCGGCCAACACGCCGAAGACGCCACCCAGCAGACCGGTAATGCCATAGGTCCGGATCCCGGCGGTACGGCTGCCCGCCGGCGCATCGCGCTCCCGCCAGCCGCGCTCAAGGCCGACGAGCAGGCCGATGGCGAGAGCAAGACCAAGCCGGGGAATTAGCAACTCCATATCGGCACCCATTCATGGCGGAAGCCAGTATCATTATACGAGGCGGGTACGGGCTTGTCTGCACCGGCCCGTCCGCTGGAAAGCCGGGCGTTGACGGCGGTTGCGGCTCATAGTGCCCAATATTCCGGCCACCGCATCATTTTCCAGTAGCCGCGGTCACCAGCGCCTCGGCGTCTTCACTGTCCCACGCCGCCGGGCCGTTCATGGCCGCGAGCAGGCAGCCGTTTTCATCCAGCAGCAGGGTTGCCGGCAGGCCGAAAGCAAGACCTTCCTTTTTCAGAACGTTGAAGACGCCCATGGAGCTGTCGCGGTAGTGCTTCAGAGCATCGATCTTGTATTCATCCATAAAAGCTTTCGGTTTTTCATCCGCGCCAGTATCGATGTTGACGGCAACGACCTCGAAATTCTCGCCGCCCTTTTCCTTCTCCAGCGCGTTCAGCGCCGGCATCTCTTCGCGGCAGGGCACACACCATGTGGCCCAGAGATTGAGAAGAACCGCCTTGCCCTTGAGATCGGCAAGCGTCATGTCTTGCGACTGCGGCCCCTTGAAGGACAGCGGAATGATGCGCGGCCTGTCCGCCGCCGACATGGCCGCGACCTGCCCTTTCAGAAACGGTTTCAGCGAGGCGATGCGGTTTGCCGCACCCTCACATAAACCGCCGTCTGCCACCGCTGCCCCTTGAACCGGGCTCTCAGACCCAATATGCCTGAACCAGACCGCGCCAGCACCGGCGAGCACACCGGCCACGGCAGCAATTGCAACCAATTTGGCGGAAGGAAGCCTGAACGGCGTTTTTTCTGTCATCGAATACTCCAGGGCACTTAACATGGCTGACGGCACAGATCAGAAATCCTCCAACCAGATGTGGGGCGGGCGTTTCGCTTCCGGGCCATCTGCCATCATGGAAGAGATAAATGCCTCCATCGGCTTCGACAAGAAGCTTTACGCCCAGGATATCCGCGGCTCTATGGCGCATGCCACCATGCTGGCATCTAAAGGCATTATTTCGCCTGAAGATAAAGACAAGATCATCGAGGGTCTGAACACGATCCTGTCAGAGATCGAAGCCGGCACCTTCGAATTTTCGCGCAAACTCGAAGATATTCACATGAATATCGAAGCGCGCCTTGCGACCCTCATCGGCACAGCGGCTGGTCGCCTGCACACCGCCCGCTCGCGCAACGACCAGGTGGCGCTCGATTTCCGCCTGTGGGTCAAGGAAGAACTGCAGAAGACGGAAGGGATGCTGACCGCCCTCATCGCCGCCTTCCTCGACCGCGCCGAAGAAAATGCCGATACCGTGATGCCGGGCTTCACCCATCTGCAGACGGCGCAGCCGGTGACCTTCGGCCATCATTGCATGGCCTATGTGGAAATGTTCGGCCGTGACCGCGCCCGCGTGCGCCACGCCATCGAGCATCTGGACGAAAGCCCGATCGGCGCAGCCGCCCTTGCCGGCACCGGCTATCCCATCGACCGCCACATGACGGCAAGCGCTCTTGGTTTCCGCGAACCGACCCGCAACTCAATCGACACCGTCTCCGATCGCGATTTCGCGCTGGAATTCCTGTCCATCGCTTCTATCTGTGCCACGCACCTGTCGCGTCTCGCCGAAGAGATCGTCATCTGGTCGACGCCGCAATTCGGCTTCATCCGCCTGTCGGACGCCTTTTCCACCGGCTCGTCGATCATGCCGCAGAAGAAAAACCCCGACGCCGCCGAACTGGTGCGCGCCAAGACCGGCCGCATCAACGGCTCGCTGATCGCCCTTCTGACAGTGATGAAGGGCCTGCCGCTCGCCTATTCCAAGGACATGCAGGAAGACAAGGAACAGGTTTTCGATGCCGCCGAAAGCCTGGAACTGGCGATTGCCGCCATGACCGGCATGATCCGCGACCTTGAAGTGCGCAAGGACCGTATGCGTGCCGCCGCCGGTTCGGGTTATTCCACCGCTACCGATCTTGCCGACTGGCTGGTGCGCGAAGCGGGCCTGCCCTTCCGCGATGCCCACCATGTGACCGGCAATGCCGTAGCGCTGGCGGAAAAAAAAGGCTGCGATCTCGCCGATCTTTCGCTGGAAGAATTGCAGGCCATCCACCCCGGCATCACCAAGGGTGTTTTTGACGTTCTGTCCGTAGAAGCATCGGTCGCCAGCCGCACGAGTTTCGGCGGCACGGCCCCTTCGGAGGTGCGCAAGCAGATCGCCTGGTGGCGTGAACGCAACTGATAAATTCGCGTTACAATGCGATCACAAGAAACAGGGTGCACAAGCGCCCTGTTTTTCGTTATCAGAGAGGCACATATTTCCTTTGGACAGGCCCATGCTTTCAAAAACCGCGCGCAAACTCATCGTTCCCATCGGCATGACGCTCGCCGTCAGCCTTGCTCTTTCCGCCTGCGGGCGTAAGGGCGACATCGATCCGCCGAGCACGCCGGTCGAAATGCGCAACAAACGCGCCGCCGATGGAAGCGAACCGAAGCCGGCGACGGCTGAGCGTCCGTTCATTCTCGACAAGCTTCTCTGACGGGTAAAAAGCCGTGAACCATTTTGGCTATATCGACGGCGTGCTGCACGCCGAAAACGTGCCCGTGCCTGAGATCGCCAAGGCGGTCGGCACGCCCTTCTACGTCTATTCCACGGCAACGCTGGAACGCCACTACAAGGTGTTCGCAGGCGCTTTCGCGGATGTGGACGCGATGGTTTGTTACGCCATGAAGGCCAATTCCAATCAGGCGGTGCTGAAAACGCTTGCAAAGCTCGGCGCCGGCATCGACGTCGTCTCCGGCGGCGAATTGCGCCGCGCACTCGCAGCCGGCGTGCCGGCAAGCCGCATCATGTTCTCCGGCGTCGGCAAGACGGTGGCGGAAATGGATTATGCGCTGGAAGCCGGCATCTATTGCTTCAACATCGAATCCGAGCCGGAACTGGAAGTCCTCAACCTGCGCGCCGTCAAGGCCGGCAAACGGGCGCATGTCTCCTTCCGTATCAATCCGGATGTGGATGCGCGCACCCACGCCAAGATTTCCACCGGCAAGAAGGAAAACAAGTTCGGCATTTCCTATGAACGCGCCCGCGCGGTTTATGCCCATGCCGCCACCCTGCCCGGCATCGAAGTGACCGGCATCGACATGCATATCGGCAGCCAGATCACCGAATTGCAGCCTTTCGAGGACGCTTTCCGGCTGCTGCGCGAACTCGTCGAGGCGCTGCGCGGCGATGGCCACACGATCAGCCATGTCGATATTGGCGGCGGTCTCGGCATTCCCTATCGCGATGACAACAACCCGCCGCCACTGCCCGATGCCTATGCGCATATCGTCAAGAATGAGCTGAAGAGCCTCAACTGCAAGATCGTGACCGAGCCGGGCCGCCTGATCGTCGGCAATGCCGGTATTCTGGTGACCGAAGTGATCTATGTGAAGGATGGCGGCGACAAGACCTTCGTGATCGTTGACGGCGCCATGAACGACCTTATCCGCCCGACGCTCTACGAGGCATATCACGGCATTCGCCCGGTGGTGCAGCCGGCCGAAAACACACCGCGCATCAAGGCCGATATCGTTGGCCCCGTCTGCGAGACCGGCGATTATCTGGCGCTCGACCGCGAGATGGCGGCACCGCAGCCGGGTGATCTGATTGCCGTCAGCTCCGCCGGCGCCTATGGCGCGGTGCAGGCCGGCACCTATAATTCCCGCCTGCTGGTGCCGGAAGTGCTGGTGAAGGACGACAAATTCCACGTGATCCGTCCGCGCGGCACCTATGAAGAGTTGATCGCGCTCGATTCCGTACCCGCCTGGCTCGATTGAGCTCGCCCGTATCACCGGTTTGCCGATCACAATCAAGCGAAGCTGCCTAAAAAATGGGGGCGAGGGCTTGGGCGCCCTCGTCTTCGCCACAAAGAATGTTATCCTTGCCCCCGTGATACAAACAGCTCGCCGTTCCGGGAATGGCGTTCGACGTGGCCAGAACCGGGAGAACGGATTGATGACCACAGGCGGAGAGGACAAGACTGGCGGAAAGCGCGCGACTGGTGCGTTTGCGCAGCGGCCGGACCTTGCCCGCCGGGTCGTCGCCAAGCGCTTCTTCGCAAAAATCGTGCTGCTCTCGGAGAAAATTGCGCCGAAAACGCTGTGGCCACTTTCCATCGCCGCCGTGTTTCTAGCCCTTGCCTGGTTCGGCCTCTACCGGCATATGCCGGATTTCCTGCGGCTCGGCGTCGTTTTCGTGCTGGTTTTCAGTTTCATCGCCACGCTTTTACCGATCCTTCGGCTGAAATGGCCGACGGATCATGAAGCCTCGCGCCTGCTTGAAGACCGCAACGGTCTCGCGCACCAGCCGGTTGGCGTGCAGGAGGACGAGCCCGCCTTCGATACGCCCTTTTCCCGAACGCTGTGGAAAGAACACCAGATCCGCATGGCGGAGCGCATTGCCGCGCTGAATGCGGGCCTGCCGAAACCCGATATCGCCCGTTATGACCGTCTGGCGCTGCGCGCCATTCCCGCCCTTCTTCTGGCCGCCGCCTTCGGTTTTTCCTATTCCAACGGCGCGGGCACGATTGCGGATGCCTTCCGTAGCCGACCGGCCGTCGGTCCGCTCAATCCCGATATTCGTCTCGACGCGTGGGTCACGCCGCCATCCTATACCGGTCGCGCGCCGATTTTCCTGACCGGACGTGACGCAACCAACCGTGACGCGGTTTCCGTGCCGCAATCCTCCAAGCTGACGATCCGCATGACCGGCGGCGATGGCGGCGAGGAAGTGACTTTCGAGCCTGAAATGGCAGGCGCGCTGCAAAAGCTTGCGCCGGAAACGGCGCGTGTCGACAGCGCAAGCGGCGATATCGCCGTTCAGACGCCGGTTCGTTCGGCGGATCAGCCCGTCGCGCCGCGCACCTTCACCATGGATGTTACCGAAAGCGGCATGATTACCGCCAATGGCGAACAATGGGTGTTCAACGTCATCGCCGACCAGCCGCCCAGCATTGCCTTCGACAACATGCCGCGCCGGGCCGTTAACGGCGCGCTGGAAGTGGGCTTTACCGCCAAGGACGATTATGGGCTGAAGGAAGCCCACGCCATCATCGAACCTGTGGGCGTTGTGGAAGGTGCAAGCGCGCTTTACCCGCCGCCGGAATTCAAGCTCGATCTGCCGCGGCAGAACAATCGCGAGATCAAGGGCCTGACCAGCCGCAACCTGACCGAACATCCGATGGCGGGAAAGCGCGTGCGCATCACACTGGTGGCGACGGACGGTGCCGGCCAGACGGGTCGTAGCCCCGCGCATGAAATGGTGCTGCCGGGCCGCAATTTCTCCGAACCGCTGGCCGCTTCCATTGCCGAGCAGCGGCAGATATTCTCGCTCGATACGCGCCAGATGCCGAAAGCTATCGCCTATAACGAGGCGGTGGGCCTGCGCCCGGAAGAGACCATTCCCAACACCACCCATTATCTCCTGCTGCAATCGGCCCAGACCCGCATGCGGCTCGCCTATAATGAGGAGATGCTGAAGGACACGGCCGATTATCTCTGGGAAATCGCGCTCGGCATCGAGGACGGCGATCTTTCGCAAGCCGAAAGACGCCTGCGCGATGCGCAGAATGCGCTTTCCGAAGCGCTTCAGCGCAATGCCTCCGACGAGGAAATCGCCAGGTTGATGCAGGAACTGCGCGAGGCGATGCAGCAGTTCATGAGCGAGCTTGCGCAGCGCATGCAGAATGCGCCGCAGGCCAACATGAACCAGCAGGCGCAGAACGTTCTACGTCAGCGCGATCTGGAAAACATGATGAACCAGATCGAGAACCTTGCCCGCTCCGGTAATCGCGACGCCGCGCAGGAAATGCTCTCGCAGCTGCAGCGCATGATGAACAATCTGCAGGCGGGCCGCCCGCAGCGTCAGGGCCAGCAGGGGCAGCAGCAGAGCAGCAAGATGCGCCAGCAGATCGACAAGCTGGGCGAAATACTGCAGCAGCAGCAGAAATTGATGGACGAGACCTTCAAGCTCGATCAGGCGCTGCGCGACCGGATGCAGCGCGGCGACCCGCAACAGGGCGGCGAAGACGAACAGCAGATGGGTGAAAACGGCCAGCAGCCGCAAGAGGGACAGCAGGACCAACAGGGTGAGAATGACCAGCAGGGCGGACAGCCAAGCGACCGGATGACGGCCGAACAATTGCGCGACGCGCTGAAAAACCTGCGGGCCCAGCAGGATGCGCTCGGCAAGCAGCTCGGCGAATTGCAGCAGGGCCTTCGTGATCTCGGCATGGAACCGGGCGAGAACTTCGGCAAGGCACAGCAGGAAATGGAAGGAGCCGGCGAGGCACTGGGCAAGGGCCAGGGCGAGCAGGCGGTCGAAGGTCAGGGCAATGCGCTGAATGCGCTGCGCCAGGGTGCGCAGGACATGATGGGCCAGATCATGCAGGCCATGCGCCAGCAGGGCCAGCAGCCCGGACAGGGTCAGGAGGGCATGGCGGGCCAGGGCGGTCAGAACGGCCGCGACCCGCTCGGCCGCCCGCGCAGCACCACCGGCCCGGATTTCGGCGACCAGGTGAAAGTGCCGGATGAAATCGACGTGCAGCGCGCCCGCGAAATCCTCGAGGCTATCCGCGAAAAACTCGGCAACAACCCGCCCGGTGAAATCGAGCGGCGGTATCTGGAGCGGTTGCTGGATATACGGTGAGGATCAGAAGCCATTCACGGCGATCCGGCCCGCCACTTTAATTTCGTGACTTTCCGGAAGAGCAGGCCGCGGCGAAAGCTACTAGGCGCGTCGCGAAACACTTTGACGTCATCCTCGGCCTTGTGCCGAGGATCTGTCAACCTCCCATGAAACCGATACGTCGCAGATGCTCGGGACAGGCCCGAGCATGACGAGGAGAGAGTTGACAACTCCGCAACAAAAAGGCGACCCATGGGGCCGCCTTCCTCAAATCTGTGTGATCTTATCACTCACGCCGCAAGCGCCCGCGCCACGGCCTTGCGAATATCCGGAAGCGCGAAGGGTTTGGAAACCACATCCACAATCTTCGTCGCCAGATCATCAGCCCGTTCACGCTGCTCGGCATAACCCGTCATCAGCAAAATGCGCATGGCCGGGAAGCTTTCGGCGGCGCGGTGCGCCAGCTCGATGCCATCCATGACCGGCATGCGGATATCCGAAAGAAGAAGATCGAAACTGGTTTCCTGGAGCTTCTCCAGCCCCTGCTCGCCATCCGCCGCCTCATAGGTCTCGTGACCGTCGAGACGCAGCGCGCGAGCGACGAAAGCCCGCAGTGCATCCTCGTCTTCGGTAATCAGAATCTTCGCCATTATTCATTGCTCCTGGGCATCATTTCCAGCCGTGAGCAACATCGCAGGCTCCTCTTTTCAAGAGGTAAACACCCAGCCCTTGGCTGGGTGAATGGTTAATGAGGCGTCTCCGTGCTGTGCCGTTCCGGCACAACGAAGTACTCAGGCGTCGCCGGTCACGACGCCGACGAAGGGCAATTCGCGGAAGGCATAAGCCACGTCCATGCCGTAACCCACGACGAAATAATCAGGACATTCGAAACCGACATAATCGGCCTCCAGATCTTCCTTGCGTTTCACTTTCTTGTCGAGAAGCACCGCGATGGTGACATTGCGCGCACCGCGCTCGTAAAGCAGTTCCTTGGCGAAACGCAGCGTGCGGCCGGATTCGAGAATATCGTCGATCAGGAGCACATCACGGTCCTTCACGTCGCTGTCGATATCCTTGACGATCCTGACCCCTTGCGACACCGTGCCGGCGCCATAGCTCGACAGCGTGATGAACTCGACCTCAGGAGCAAGGCCGCTGTCATGCAGTGCGCGGATAAGATCGGCTGCGAAAATGAACGATCCCTTGAGCACGGCAATGACCAGTAAATCCTTGGTCGGGCCGCTGGCGATGTGCTTGGCCATGTCGCGATTGCGCTCGGCGATCTGCTCGGCGCTATAAAGCGGCTCGATGTTTTTTCCACGGACGACGGGCATTCTTACTCCTGTGCTGCGCCTTGCCGATTTTACCTTTCAGTAAAAATAGAAGACACGCGTTAGCACAGTCAGCGTTCAGACGCACCCGCCTCGACGAAGGAAAGCTTGATCTCAGGCGTTTTTCCACCGGGATGGCGCAACTTTGCCGAAAAACCGTGGCTGAAACCGGGCTGCATTTCCTTGACCGGCGGCTCGATGACCATGCTGGCTACCAGCTGCCCCTTGGCGGCGAAGAGATCGGCGCGTAGGGCAGGCACCTCTTCCAGATTGCCGCCATTGTTTTCCACGATGCCGTTGATGAGCAGGATATCCATGCCACCCGCTTCCTGCGGGGTTACGGTGACATGGGAAATGGCGAGAGGATTGACCGAGGCCGCGACAGCCGTCTTTTCCGGCACCACGACCGAGAGGCCGCCCGAACATACGAAGACAAAAATGGCGAGGCCGGCCACCAGTGCCGAATAGGCATCCGCCGACAGGCGAGACAATCTGCGATCCACCCAGCCGATGAAAGCGAGGCAAAGAATGGCGAGGGTAACGGGCGTTTTTTTCACCTGCCGGCGCGCTGCACCGCGATTGTCGTTTCCGGGTTGCCGCGAACGGTTTTCCTTGATGGTGACAAATTCCGCGTCTACCACATCGCGGTCGGGATTTGCCGCCCGCGCCGTGCGGCGTACCGGCGTTTCCGGCATCAGGAGGTCGAAATCGAATGCCGCTTGCCGGCGAGATGAACGGAACATAGCCATAGAATTCCTTGGGTGAGGTTTTCCGGCCCGCAAAACTGGGCATTGCAACGAATCCTGCCAAGTTTTAAATTTAATTGGTTAATGCTTCGCAAAAACGGCTCGCACAGGCCACCGGAACCGGGTTAGACCGCGCCGTCCGGGCCTCATGCGCCAGCGGCTTGCGAAGCACCACGAAACGAAGAGACTGGAAGTCCGTTGATCCATTTCGAAAATGTCGGGTTGCGTTACGGCATGGGACCCGAGATCCTGAGGGACATGACCTTCGATATCCCCAAGGGTTCGTTCCAGTTTCTGACCGGCCCTTCGGGTGCCGGCAAGACCACGCTGCTCCGCCTGCTTTTGATGTCGCTGCAGCCTACGCGCGGGCATATCCGCATGTTCAACCGTGACGTTTCGCGCATTCCACGTAGCGAGTTGCCGATGCTGCGCCGTCGCGTCGGTATAGTGTTTCAGGACTTTCGGCTGCTCGACCATCTGACGACCTATGAAAACGTCGCCCTGCCGCTGCGCGTGCGCGGCAAGGAAGAAAGCGCCTATCGCAACGACGTGATAGAGCTTCTGAAATGGGTCGGGCTCGGCGAGCGCATCAACGTGCTGCCGGCCATTCTTTCCGGCGGGGAAAAGCAGCGTGCCGCCATCGCCCGCGCACTCATGGACCAGCCGGAAATATTGCTGGCCGACGAGCCGACCGGCAACGTCGATCCACCGATGGCCAAGCGCCTTCTCAACCTTTTCCTGGAACTCAACCGGCTGGGCACGGCCGTTGTCATCGCCACCCATGATTTTGGCCTGATGGACCAGATCGATGCGCGCCGGATGATCCTCACTGAAGGGCGGCTCGATATCTATGAATGAGATCAACCGCAAGCCGTTGAAGCCGGAAGCGGCGCAGCCGAAGCGCCCGCCCATGCGCATCCGCCCGATGGCGCCGATCCTGCCGCCTTCCAACATTCAGGGCAATGCGCTGATGGTGGTGATCGCCATCATGGCCTTTCTCGCCTGCCTCACCCTTGGTGCCGTCTCCATGGTGCGCGCCACCGCCGCCACCTGGCAGAGCCAGATTTCCCGCGAGATCACCATCCAGATCAAGCCCGAGGACGGGCTGGACATGAATGCGGCGCTAAACAAGGCGCGCAATCTGGCGCTTACCTTCGTGGGCACGCGGGATGGCACCATCCTCGACGATGCGGCAACGTCGCGCCTTTTGGAGCCGTGGCTCGGCAGCGGTCTCGATCTTTCGGAACTGCCGGTGCCGCGTCTCGTCGTCATCACCATCGACGAAAACAATCCACCCGATTTCCAGGCGATGCGGGATATGCTGAAGGCCGAAATTCCGCAGGCATTTCTGGACGACCACCGCACGTGGGTCGACAGGCTGGTCTCCATGGCCAGAACCACTGTCATGATCGGCGTCGGTGTTCTTATCCTCGTGTTCACCGCCATGGTGCTGACGGTGGTGTTTGCGACGCGCGGCGCGCTTTCCGGCAACCGGCATATCGTCGAGGTTCTGCATTTTGTCGGCGCCGAAAGCAGCTTTGTGGCGCGTGAATTCCAGAAGCACTTCCTGAAGATCAGCCTCAAGGGGGCGGCGGCCGGCAGCGCACTGGCCGCCGGCGTATTCCTTGTCGCCGGTTTCTGGCAATCGAGCACTGTCGCTACGCCGCAGAGCGATCAGGCAAGCGCGCTTTTCGGCTCGTTTTCGGTGGGTCTCGGCGGGTATCTCGGCATCGCCATGACGATGATCGTCATCGCGCTTTTGACCACCCTCACGGCTCGTATAACCGTCATCCGCACCATCGACGATATCGACCGCGTCCGCTCCGATCCTTCGAAAAGCGATGGGCTTGCATCGTGAGGTTATCCCCGATAACCCCGCGGGAAAACTGAAACCGTCACAAGCCGGATGTAACCTGCAGACGGTGGACAAAAATGCCTGTTCCTTGCCTTAATCGGCGAGTATTCAGGAGGAATGTTTGTGAGTCGGATGGACCAGGATCAGACGACGGCGCGGCCGGCCAGAAAAGGCCTGTTGTCGCGGCGCGGTCCTTTGCGCCGTTTTATTCGCGTGCTCATCCTGCTTTGCGTCATTGCGCTCGGCGCATTTTCCGGCGGTTTCCTGTGGTTTGCCGATTCCGTCGCCTCCATGCGTCCGCCGGAGGGGGCGAGAGGCGATGCCATCATCGTTCTTACGGGCGGTTATCAGCGCATCGAACAGGCCGTTGGCCTGCTCAGAGACGGCGTGGGCAAGCGGCTTCTGATTTCCGGCGTCAACCCGGCCACCACTCGCTCGCAAATCCGCAAGATGACGCAAGGGTCATCCGACATGTTTTCCTGCTGCGTGGACATGGGCTACAAGGCGATCGATACGATCGGCAACGCCAGTGAGGCCGCAAGCTGGATACGCGACCACAATTATTCCTCCATCGTCGTCGTCACGAATAATTACCACATGCATCGCAGCCTGCATGAATTGCGCAGCGCCAGCCCGCAGACGCAATTCATCGCCTATCCCGTCATCAGCGCCGATCTTGTCCGCACCAACTGGTTCGTGGAGCCGGATGTGGTGAGAACCATGCTTTACGAATATCTGAAGTTCGTGGCGGCGGCGGGACGCGACCTCACCGGTTTCGGCAAGGGCGACGGTCTGCGCAAGGCCGCCGCCGATTATTCCCGGATAAAGACGACAAGCGCTTCGTCCTGACCGGCGAGAACGTGCTTGCTGCGGCCCCTTGTTTTCGTGTAGGCGTCTGGCATCGGCATCCGGTATCGAGGCATATGCACGGCTTCGGAACGGCTGCGCTCCGGGAAGGCTGTTGATGCTCAAGCTGCGCTCTTTTCTTTTCAATACGCTGTTTTATCTCAACCTGATTGTCCGCATGATCGTGCTGACGCCGATCTATTTCATCCTGCCGCGCAAGATCGCCTACGAAATTCCCAAGAATTGGGCGCGATCCAACCACTGGCTGATGAAAACCATCGTCGGCACCACCTTCGAGATCGAAGGGCTGGAAAACATTCCCGAAACCGGCTGCATCTTCGCGCCCAAGCACCAGTCCTTCTGGGATACCTACGCGCTGCTGCCCAATCTTCCCGATCCGGTCTATATTCTGAAGCGCGAGCTTTTGTGGATTCCGCTGTTCGGCTGGTACGCCATGAAACAGCGCATGATCCCGGTCAACCGCGCCGCCCGCGGCAAAGTGATGCTGAAGGTGATGGAGCGGGCGAAAGAGGAAATGGCCGCCGGCCGCGAACTCATCATCTATCCCGAAGGCACACGCCGCCCGCCGGGTGCGGAGCCTGAATATCGTTATGGCATCGCAAGGCTTTACCGGGACCTTCAGGTGCCGGTCATTCCCGTCGCCATGCATCCAGGCCTGTTCTGGCCGCGCCGGTCCACCATGCGTTATCCCGGCCATTTCAAGGTGCGTATCCTGCCGGCCATCGAGCCGGGGCTGGACCCCGACGTGTTCTTCAAGCGCCTGATCGATGTGACGGAAAAGGCGAGCGACGAGCTGCTGCTGGAAACGGTGCGCAACAACCCGCATTTGCCGCTGCCGCCGACCGCCGTGAAGCGGATCGCCGAACTTCAGGGCAAGGAAACCGGCGCCGGCTGAGCAACGAGCGTGCCGACATTTTTGGCGATGCTCTCCAGCAGGGAATCGCGAATGCCCATCTCCTGCAGATGCTGCACGGTGTTGAAGACATAATCCGTATTCGGCCCGGACCGGCCCGATGCGGCTGCAACGATGGTCGCCGACTCGGCAACGCCGAGACCGCCGATATATTGCTTATGCGCGGGATCGGCCACATAGGTTACGGCGCTGCTGCGCCTGCCATCGGAAAGCGCGATGGAAACCAGCCGCTCCTTATAGACATTCGTCACCAGTTCGCGCTCGCGCAAATAGACCATGACCGGCTCCCGGTCCTCTCCACGCACGCGGAAAGCGACGCCAAGGCAGGAACCGCCGCGCTCCAGACCGAGAACGAGACCGGGCTTTTCTTCGGTGCCCCTATAAAAATTGGAACTGATGCAGAGTGAGCGCCGATACCCGTGAAGCCGCGCCTGCTGCCGCTCTTCAAAGGCGAAGCCGGGGTTCCACATCAACGAACCGTAGCCAAAGACCCAAAAATCGTCCATATCGCAAGCCAAATCGAAATTGTCTGAAGTCTGTTCATCGGAGATCAATATGGCAGCGTCAAGCCAATCCGGCACCTCCAAAAAATTCCTCTGGCTCGCCATCGCCATCCTCGTGGTCATCGGACTTTATACCGCCGGGTGGTTTTATGCCGCCGATAGGCTGAAACAGACGGTTCTGAACGTCATTGCCCCCTCGCAGGCCCGCAACGTCAGCGGTGAATGCGGCGATATCGCCTTCAAGGGTTATCCCTTCCGCATCGGTCTCTTCTGCTCCAGGGTGACGGTGGATGACAAGGAGAACGGCGTTTCCGCTTCCTTCGGCGAACTTCGCTCGGCGGCGCAGGTCTATAATCCCGGCCACATCGTCTGGGAACTCGATTCGCCGGCGGAAATCCGTTCCGCCCATGGCCTGACGATCTCAGCCGCCTGGCAGAACATGCAGTCCAGCATCGTCACCAAGCTGAAGGGCATTGACCGCAGTTCGCTCGTCATCGACGGGCTGAAGGCGCAGGCGATTTCTTCCGTCACCGGGCAGACCATCGACTTCGATGCCGTCAAGACCGAAATGCATCTGCGCCAGAACGGCGCCGATCTCGATGGCGCGATCACGCTCACCGATTCGGCAACCGTCATCAAGGATTGGCCGCAGGTTCTTCCGCGCCTCGACGCCATCTTGGACGTGACGCTGGCGGGCAAGGCAGGCATGGTGGATGGCAGCGACAAATCCGGCCTTTATGGCGCGAGCGGCGAGCTTCGCCGGCTGGTGGCAGATATTGGCGAAGGCCGCACCATGCGCATCAGCGGCCCCTTCTCATTTGACAATGAGGGTTATCTCTCCGGAAAGTTCAAGCTGGAAATCGAAAAGCTGGGGTCGTGGTCCGACAATGCCAAACAGGCGTTTCCGCAGCTGCAATCCACCATCGATACTGCCCGCAAACTGCTCGGCGCGCTCGCCGGCGGCGGCGACAGGGCATCCGTCGACCTCGTGGTGGATCGCGGCCGCGCCACGGTCAGCGGCTTTATTCCGCTTGGGAAAATCCCGCCGATTTGAGCAGTTGATTTATACCCTCTGTCATCCTCGGGCTTGACCCGAGGATGACAGAGGGAGACTAAATGCGCCCTACTTCTTCTGATCCAGCGCGTGACGCCCAAAGTCCGGCGCGTCAACATCCTGACCGGCCTGGACGATCGAGCGTCGGATAGCGCGGGTGCGGGAAAACAGTTCGAACAGCTTGTCGCCTTCTCCCCAGCGGATCGCCCTTTGCAGCGAAGCGAGGTCTTCGGAAAACCGCGCCAGCATCTCAAGGATCGCATCCTTGTTATGCAGGCAGACATCCCGCCACATGGTGGGATCGGAGGCGGCAAGACGGGTGAAATCGCGGAAACCGGAGGCGGAATATTTGATGACTTCCGATTCGGTCACCGTCTCCAGATCGTCCGCCGTGCCGACGATATTGTAAGCGATGATGTGCGGCAGATGCGACACGATCGCCAAGACCTTATCGTGATGTTCGGCATCCATCTCATCCACGCGGGAACCCAGCGCCCGCCAGAAATCCTTCAGCCTTTCCAGCGCCGCGGCATCCGTGCCCGGCAGCGGCGTGAAGATGCACCAGCGCTCGCGGAAGAGACCGGCAAAACCGGCATCCGGGCCGGATTTTTCCGTACCCGCCAGCGGATGGCCGGGAATGAAATGCACGTTGTCAGGAATATGCGGTGCCATCTGCGCGATAACAGAAGCCTTGGTGGAGCCGACATCGGTGACGATGGCGCCCGGCTTCAGATGCGGCGCGATCTGCTGCGCCACACTTTCCGAAGCACCGACCGGCACCGAGACGATGACGAGATCGGCATCCTTGACCGCTTCAGCCGCCGAAACGGTGTAATCCGTGCCAAGCGCCAGTTCCTCCGCCCGTGTCAGCGTATCTTCACTGCGGGTGGAAATGGTCACATGGCGGGCAAGCCCCAATTCCCTGACATCGCGGGCAATCGACGAGCCGATCAGGCCGATGCCGATCAGCGCGATGCGTTCGAACATGATTTCACCCATCACGCCTGCCCCATGAACTCGGTGAGGGCCGCGATGACGCCGAGATTGGCCTCTTCAGAACCGATGGTCATTCTCAGCGCGTTCGGGAAACCATACCCCCGCACCGCACGCAGAATGTAGCCGCGTCGGCTCAGGAACTCGTCCGCATCCGCCGCGCGCTTGCCGTCCTGATCCGGGAAATGGATGAGGATGAAGTTGGTGACCGAAGGCGTGACGGTAAGGCCAAGGCCGGTAAAGGCCGTGACCAGCTTCTCCATCCAAAGCGCGTTATGCGCCACGGCCTTCTCTACGAAGGCCTGATCGCGGATGGCCGCAGCGCCCGCCGCGATAGCCGGCGCGCTCATATTGAACGGCCCGCGCACGCGGTTCAGCGCGTCGATAATATCGACAGGGGCATACATCCAGCCGACGCGCAGGGCGGCGAGACCATAGACCTTCGAGAAGGTGCGGGTCATCACCACGTTGCGGTTGCCGGAGACCAGTTCAAGCCCGGCTTCGTAATCGTTCTTGCGCACATATTCGGCGTAAGCGGCGTCCAGCACCAGCACGACATGTTTCGGCAGCCCGGCCTGCAGGCGGCGGATTTCCGCAACCGGAACATAGGTGCCAGTGGGATTGCCCGGATTGGCGAGAAAAACCATCTTGGTCTTCGGCGTCACAGCGGCGAGGATCGCATCCACATCAACAGCGCAATCCTTTTCCTTCACCGTCACCGGGGTTGCCCCCGCACCCATGATCTGGATCTTGTAGACGAGGAAACCGTGTTCGGTGATGATCGCTTCATCGCCGGCACCTAGATAGACGTGGCAAAGCAGGCCGAGAAGCTCGTCCGAACCGTTGCCGCACAGGATGTTTGCGATATTGAGACCGTGCACGTCGGCAATCGCCTGGCGCAACGCAATCGCCTGACCGTCCGGATAGATTTCCAGATGGCTGGCGGCAGCGCTGAAAGCCTCGATCGCCTTCGGGCTCGGCCCAAGCGGCGTTTCATTGGAGGAGAGCTTATAAACCTTCGCAACGCCGTCCACATGTTCCTTGCCCGGAACATAAGCGGCGATATCCAGAATACCCGGACGCGGAACAGGTTGGCTAAGCTCTGCACTCATTTGATCGACCTTTGGAAAAACGCCGGAGAACCCGGCAAAAGCAATGCCGGAGGCATTAGACCGGAATGGGCACTTTGTCGAGGGTCAGCGCGGCTTTCTCTGGCTTGCCGCGATGCGGGTGGTGGGCACGCCCTGTGGGGCCAGTACCGGCACAAAAACGCGGCGCGAGGCACGCTGGGTGACCGGCAGCCCTTGATAGAGGCGCTTTTGGGCTTCCACCACGATGACGCCGGAAAACAGTGGCCAGAGGCGACGGCCGGTATGTTCGAGATAACGGCGGAATTTCAGTATTGGCCGGCTTGTGGTGGGCGGAAAGAACAGCGCCTCGGCGGAGGCGCCCGGCGTGAAATTGGTTTCGCGCAAAAGCGCCGTCAGCTGTCCACGTGAATAGGGTCTTCCGGAACCGAAAGGTGTATGTTCCATGCGCGCCCAGACGCCGCGCCGGTTCGGCACCACGATGACGAGGCGGCCGCCGGGCGCCAGCACCCGCCACAGTTCCTTGAGGCTTTCGCGCGGATTTTCGGCAAATTCCAGCGCATGCACCATCAAGACCCGGTCTATCGACGAATCAGGCAGCGGCAGTTCCTCGTCGAAGACCAGCGCCGTGGAAGACAGCTCGCCCGCCGGCCAGTTCACAGCCCCCTGCCCCGCCGGCATGAAGGCGAAGGTGCGCTCCGTATCGCGACGGAACCGCTCCAGAAACGGCACGGCGTAACCAAGGCCGACCAGCCGCTCTTCCGGCAAAGGCGGCCACAGCGTCGAAAGCGCCATGGTGATCGCCTGCTCGGCCGCGCGGCCAAGCGGAGAATGATAGAATTCGCGCAGATCGACGATATCGGTATTCATGGGCGAGAATGTAGCATCAGGCGGTTGGACTTCAAGGCGTCTGCCCTTACATAGGAAAGCAGGCGGACGAATGCGCCGGTTTTGGCCGGCAAATGGAGAGGATAAGATGAAACCTTTGGAAATTGACGTCTTTCTTTGCCGCAGCGACAATTTCGGGGTGCTCCTGCACGATCCTGAAAGCGGCGCGACGGCCACCATAGACGCCCCGGAAGAAGGGCCTATCCTGCGGGCGCTCGACGGCCACGGTTGGAAACTCACCCATATCTTGACCACTCATCACCATCAGGACCATGTGGAAGCCAATCTGGCTCTGAAAGACAGGTTCCGCTGCGAAATTCACGGCCCCTATGACGAAGCGGTTGCGATTCCGGGCCTCGACCGTTCGCAGGCCGATGGCGACGAATTCGAATTCGCCGGCCGCCGCGTTCAGGTTATCGCCACGCCCGGACATACGGCAGGCCATATCTGTTATTATCTGCCCGATGACGGGCTGCTGTTTGCCGCCGATACGCTGTTTGCCATGGGTTGCGGCCGCCTGTTCGAACGTCCGGCGGCGGATATGTGGCATTCCTTCCAGAAGCTCATGGCACTGCCGGATGAGACCAAAGTTTATTTCGGCCATGAATATACACTGACGAACGCCCGTTTCGCCCTCACCGTCGACCCGGAAAATGCTGTACTGAGCGAGCGCGCGGCCCACATCGAAAAGGCGCGACAGGCGAATGAATTCACCATTCCCACCACCATCGGGCTCGAAAAACAGACCAACCCCTATATGCGGGTGGCCGATGCCGGCATTCGCAAATATCTCGGCCTTGAAAGCGCCACCGATGCCGATGTTTTCGCGGAAATCCGCACACGCAAGGACAATTTCTGATGGGAACGGAGATATCGGCGCAGGCGATCATTCGCGAACTGGGGCTGGAGCCGCATCCCGAGGGCGGTTTTTACCACCAGACGTTCCGCGACAAGGCAGGCGGTGAGCGCGGTCATTCGACGGCGATCTATTATCTCCTGGAAAAGGGCGACCGCTCGCACTGGCACCGGGTCACCGATGCGGTTGAGGTCTGGCACTATTATGCCGGCGCGCCGATTGCGCTGCATCTTTCGCAGGACGGTCGGGAAGTGCGGACCTTCACGCTCGGCCCCGCCATTCTTGAAGGCGAGCGCCCGCAGGTCATCGTTCCCGCCAATTGCTGGCAATCGGCCGAAAGCCGCGGTGACTTCACGCTCGTCGGCTGCACCGTCTCGCCGGGCTTTGCCTTTTCGAGCTTCGTTATGGCCGAGCCGGGCTGGTCGCCAGGTGATGCGGCATAACCCTGAGAGCAATTAGAGGCCCGGTCGTGCTCCGCTTGTTTCTTCTCCCCGCCGGGGAGAGGAAATACGCGGCGACGCCTACTTTCAATTGCCCTGCCATCAATCTTGGTCAGCCGCCGTATTTCGTAGCGGTGATATAGACCTGCCCCACCCGGGTCGGAATGATGGCGTAGACAGGCGCATAGACATCCATGTTGTTCGACTTGGCGAACCAGATCTCCATGGAAATGGATTTCAGATATTCGATATCCTTGCGCCCCTGCCTGTAACCCGACTTCGGCACATACCGCGCCTTGCAAACGATGGCGTCGCCGTTAAAACCGTTGGTCTTGAACGGCCTGGTGCCGCTGGAGCTCAAAACCAGATCGAGCCGCGATTCGCCGTCATAGATCGGCAGGCGAGTCGGGCAGATGCGGCCGCCGGCTGGAATGATGAGGCCGGAAATCGGATCGAGAACCGAGCGCAGGTCGCGGTCCTTCACGTCAACCCAGTTGTCCGGCCGGGCTTTCGGTTCGGGTTTCACCGTCGTCGATGTGACGTTGCCGTTGCGATAGACAACGTCATAGGTGCGTACCCGCTTGCCGTCCTTGTAGACCAGCGAATATTCGTTGGCCTGCAGCCGGTGGCCGCGCTTGGCGCCGGAAACGGTCGTCTTGCCGGAAATATCCTTGAGGATACTGGCGAGGCCGGCGGCGCTGAAGGACCCGGAGATCGAATAATTCGGCCCATCCATGCGAGTCGAGAAACTCGCCCTGGCAATCGGCAAAATGCCGAGATTGATGCTGTATTCGCTTGTGTGGCGCGCTTCTGCGGCGAGCGAGGGGGAGACGCCCGTTAACGCTATTGTCGCGGCCACGAAAATGCTTTTTCCTCTGGCAATCATTTCGATATCACCTTAAAAGAGGCGCGGAAGCGGCCTTATCGGGCGATCATATACGCTGACTTGTGGCAATAAAAAAGCGGATGCCGGTTGAAAACGCCGGAATTTCCTTTCATTTGATCGCGAGCGGCTTGACTGTTAGGTCCCGTCTGACTATAGAACCGCAACTTTCCAATCATGGCCAGTTGGATTGCCACCCCGGTTTTGCCGGTGGCGAGCCAGTGGTGAAACAGACGAAACGAAATAGGTGTACCCATGTCCCGTGTATGCGAATTGACCGGCAAGGGCGTCCAGACGGGCAACAACGTCAGCCACGCCAACAACAAGACCAAGCGCCGGTTCCTTCCGAATCTCTGCCAGGTCACGTTGATCTCCGATGCTCTCGGCCAGCGTTTCCGCCTGCGTGTTTCCGCAGCCGCTCTGCGCTCCGTTGAACACCGTGGCGGCCTCGATGCCTTCCTTCTGAAGTCCGGCGAAAACGAACTGAGCATGCGCGCTCGTCTCCTGCGCCGCCAGATCGCCAAGAAGACGGCTGAAGCTGCTTAATAGCGGCTTCGACATCATTTGATATTCAGAAGGCTTGGATGGCTTTTGCCGCTCAAGCCTTTTGTTTGTTCCAGATTTTCGTTGCATCGGGTTTTGCGAAAACCGTTTGAGACGTTTTCTTCCGATGCTTGGCTCCAACTGGTGGCATCACCCAGGATAAAAAAATGCCCTATCTGCGTTTTACGCTTATCTATGTTCTGCTGATGACTTTGGTGGTCGTCGCGTCCAATATTCTGGTGCAATACCCGCTTTCCGGCTCGTTGTTCGGCGTCAATCTCGGCGACCTTTTGACCTGGGGTGCCTTCACCTATCCGATCGCCTTCCTCGTCACGGACCTCACCAACCGCCAGTTCGGCCCGTCCATAGCGCGTCGCGTCGTGCTTGCCGGCTTCGTCGTTGGTGTCACGCTGTCCTTCTGGACATCCATTCCGCGCATCGCTGTTGCGTCCGGCACCGCCTATCTGATCGGCCAGTTGCTGGATATTTCCGTGTTCAACCGCCTGCGCCGCCAACGCTGGTGGCATGCGCCACTCGCGGGCTCGATGCTGGGATCGGTGCTGGACACGGCCCTGTTCTTCTCCATCGCCTTTGCCGCGAGCTTCTCCTTTGTCGGCCCCAACGACGCCTTCGCCACCGAAAGCGCGCCGCTGCTCGGCGTTTTCGCTCTGGAGGCCCCTCGGTGGATTTCCTGGGCGCTGGGCGATCTGTCGGTGAAAGTTCTCGTCGGCCTCGTCATGCTCCTGCCCTACGGCGCGCTGATGAACACGCTGAAGCCGATGCCGGACACCGTCAAAACGGGCCGCGTTTGAGGCCGGGCAAGCGCGGATCAAATCGCGCTTGCAAGCCAGCCGTCAGCATTGCAGTCTGTCGTCCGTGGCACAGCGCGGAGGCAGGTCGACATGCAGATCAAGGACGTTATAGACATCGTGGAGGCCGCCAGCGCCACGCTTTCAGGCTCAACCTTCAACGACGTCAATCTATCCGGCACGGTCTTCGACAACGTCAATCTTTCCGGGGCGAGCTTCAACAATATCAATTTGTCGGGTGCGTCGTTCACGGATAACAACATGTCCGGCTGGTCGATCGATGACGTCAATTTTTCCGGTCTGAAACTGAGCAACTCAAACCTGTCGGGTGCGCAGATAACGTCATGCCGAATGACCGGCATGAAGATCGACGGCATTCCCGTCGAGGACCTGATGGCAGCCTACAAGGCGGCACAGCAGCAGGCCTGATTTTACTCCACCAGCTTGAATTCCAGCATCAAGTTGCGCTGGAGGAACGAGTGATTGTCATCGGAAACGATGATGAGGCGCGTCGAGCCGTCCGGCCCCTTCACCACATCCATGCCTTCCATATTGTCGATCTGGTAGGCCATGCCGGCTTCCATGAGGATTTCGCCATCCACCACAGCACCCGGCCGGATATCAGCACCACGGATGCGACGGATGCGCATACCCACGCCTTCAGCGAAATTGAAGCGGCGCTCGAGAAGCAGCAGGTCGCCATTGGGAAGGAACACACCGTCAGTCACGTCGAATGACGGATGATGCGTGACGGCGAATGTGCCCTTCAGCGGGCCTTCCAATATGGCGGCGAGAAGATTGCCGTCCGTATCGATACTTTTTTCAGCCACGACGACCAGAGCGCCGGCGAGCGGCGAATCGGCCGGCGATACCGCGAGAGCCTCCAGGCCGCCGTTATGACGCAACTCGTTGCTGGGGATGAGATATGGCAGACGTTCGAGCGGCTTTGCGGTGGCGAAGCCCGGATCGGGATAGATATCGATCCTGTGTCGCTGCTCGTAACTGACGAACACCTTGCCGTCGCGCAGCGCCAGCCCTTCCGCATCCATCTCCATCTTGCGCGGCGGTTCGCGCCCGCTCATGTCCAGCATGGGGGTGATGCGCGCATCGGCAATTCCGGACAAAGCACCGCGAGCGTCACGCAAGACCCTGCCCGTCAGCCAATGGCCGGTATCCAGCACCGCAACAAAGTCCTCCCCATTGGGGCGGAAACGGATGGACGATATCGCCCCGAACAGCTTTTCCGGCGCGCTCATCACCATGCCGCCGACAAACTCCAGCTTGCCGAAACGTTTTTCGCTGGTGCCGACCTCGAAAGAGGAGAGGAGACGCGCGCTCACCGGCACATCGATGGTGGAAGCGCCGATGGAAACCGGGAACAGCCATGCGGCCGCGAGAATGGCGGCCATCGCAAGCGTCTTGCAAAGGGAAGAAGCCTTACCCCGCTTATCCGGCACGGCGCAGCCTGCGGGACGAACCGGAAGCACCGCTCGTATCCTCGAAGAGCGCCGCAAGCTGCTCGGTCATCGCGCCGGCCAGTTCGTCCGCATCCACGATGGTCACGGCGCGGCGATAATAGCGCGTCACATCGTGGCCGATACCGATTGCCAGCAGTTCCACCGGCGACCGTGTCTCGATCTGCTCGATGACCGCGCGCAGGTGCCGTTCCAGATAGTTGCCGGGATTGACCGACAGGGTCGAATCGTCCACCGGCGCTCCGTCCGAGATCATCATCATGATCTTGCGCTGCTCGGGGCGGCCGATCAGGCGGTTATGCGCCCACATCAGCGCTTCACCGTCGATGTTTTCTTTGAGCAGTCCCTCACGCATCATCAGGCCAAGATTGCGCCGCGCGCGCCGCCACGGAGCGTCCGCCGATTTGTAGATGATATGGCGCAGATCATTGAGACGGCCCGGCGACGCCGGCTTGCCATTGGCGAGCCATTGTTCACGCGATTGCCCGCCCTTCCAGGCTTTGGTGGTAAAGCCCAGAATCTCCACCTTCACGCCGGACCGCTCCAGCGTGCGCGCGAGAATATCGGCGCAGGTGGCAGCCACGGTAATGGGACGGCCGCGCATCGAACCGGAATTGTCGATGACGAGCGAAACCACGGTATCGCGGAACTTGGTGTCGCGTTCTTTCTTGAAGGAAAGCGGCTGCATCGGATCGATGATGAGCCTGACGAGGCGGGCCGGATCGAGGTAGCCCTCTTCCAGATCGAAGTCCCAGGAACGGTTCTGCTGCGCCATCAGGCGGCGCTGCAACCGGTTTGCCAGCCGTCCGACGGCGCCCTGAAGATGAGCGAGCTGCTTGTCAAGGAAGGCGCGCAGACGGTCGAGTTCCGCCTCGTCGCACAGTTCCTCGGCGTGAATTTCCTCGTCGAATTCCTGGGTGAAGATGCGGTAATCGACCTTTTCATTAAAGTCGTCGAAGGGGCTGTTGGGGCGGCGGGTCTCGCCGGGCGTTTCGGAATCCTCGTCGAGATCGTCGGACATTTCCTCGTCCGACATCTCGGCGCCGTCCATCTCGCCTTCTTCCATTTCCTCCTGCGAGGCCTCGTTTTCATCGGCGGGCGTCGCGTCGGAGCCGGCCTCTTCCTCGACCTGTTCCTCTTCGGTCTCGTTGGTGCGCGGCTGGTCCTCGTTGGATTCCGCTTCCTGGCTCTCGGGCTCGTTATCCTCGTCGCCGAAATCCTCCGCCATCTGCATGGAGGTCAGCATCTTGCGCACCAGCCGCGAAAAGGCCTTCTGGTCGGTGATGACGCTGGAGAGATCCTTGAGGTCGCCGGCGGCCTTGTCCTCGATGAAATCGCGCCACAGATCGACAACCTTGCCGGCGCTTTCCGGCGGCTTCTCACCCGTCAGCTTCTCGCGCACCAGAAGCGCCACAGCTTCGGCAAGCGGCGCATCGTCCTTGTTGTTGATGCCGGCGAAGTTGGCTTTGGCGTATTTTTCGGTGTTCATGGCCTGGATGTTGGAGGCCATGCCGGGCATGCGCAGCGCGCCGATCGATTCCACGCGCGCCTGTTCGACAGCATCGAAAATCAGCCGCGCTTCGGCGCCCTGCGGCGACATGACCGCGTGGGTATCGGCATCATGGCAGGCAAGGCGCAACGCCATGGAATCGCCGAGACCGCGGGTGATGGCGATTTCCTGCGCTGTCGGTTTCTTGGAGATTTCCGGCAGGCGCATGCGCTCGCCGGCAAGGCCCGGCCGTTCATTGGCGAAGACGACTTCGACTTCGGCATCGCCAGCGACGGATCGCACGCATCCGGCAATCGCCTGACGCAACGGCTCCGTATCGACCGCCGTACCCGGTTTTGCTCTGGAATTGTCGCCGCGCCCTGCCATTGTCTTTCCTGTCATTTGCCGACGCGTGGAGACCGCCCATCGATATGCGCGCAGTCTGCCAGCGTCTTCAAGTCATCGAAATCGTCTCCGGACAAGCCGGGGACGATCAGGCGCTGAGAACGATGTTCGCAGCGCTTTCCTTCAGCTCGACGCCAAAGGCCCGCTGATACTGTTCGGCAACCAGCGTGCGCTCCAGCTCGTCGCACTTGTTGAGGAAGGTTACGCGGAAGGCAAAGGCGAGATCGCCGAAGATTTCCGCATTTTCCGCCCAGGTGATGACGGTACGCGGGCTCATGACCGTGGAAAGATCGCCATTGATGAAAGCCGAACGGGTGAGATCGGCCACGCGCACCATCTTGGAGACGGTTTCACGGCCCTTCGGATTGTCGAAGCTCTTCACCTTGGCGGCGATGATGTTCACTTCCTGCTCGTGCGGCAGGTAGTTCAGCGTGGTGACGATGGACCAGCGGTCCATCTGCGCCTGGTTGATCTGCTGCGTGCCGTGGTAGAGCCCGGTCGTATCGCCAAGGCCGACGGTGTTGGCGGTCGCAAAAATGCGGAACGCCGGGTGAGGACGGATGACGCGACTCTGGTCGAGCAGCGTCAGGCGGCCGGAAGATTCCAGCACGCGCTGGATAACGAACATCACATCAGGGCGGCCGGCATCGTATTCGTCGAAAACGAGCGCCACATTGTGCTGGTAGGCCCAGGGCAGGATGCCGTCCTTGAATTCAGTGACCTGCTTGCCGTCTTTGAGGACGATGGCGTCTTTGCCGACGAGGTCGATACGGCTGACATGGCTGTCGAGGTTGACGCGCACGCAGGGCCAGTTGAGGCGGGCGGCGACCTGCTCGATATGGGTGGATTTACCCGTGCCGTGGAAACCGGAGACCATGACACGTCGGTTGTGAGCAAAACCGGCAAGGATCGCGAGCGTCGTATCGCGGTCGAAAAGATAGTCGGGATCGAGGTCCGGCACATAGGCGTCGCCCTGGGAATAGGCGGGAACCCGCAGATCCGTATCAATGCCGAAAACCTCCCGCACAGACACCGTCGTGTCGGGCAGGTTGGAAATATCAAGGTCGATTTTGCTCATCACGTCTCCAAGGCGGGCGGCAGCCACCCGGCCACATCATCAATCAGGCGGTAAACACGTAAGTTGGCTTAGCAGAAACCTGACTGCTTTAACAATTGATATGCTTGAACAACAGCCCGAAAACGTTCTTCCGAACCACGATCGCCACCATTAGCATCAGGATGGTGCTTTTTGACAAGCTCCTTATAACGCCTTTTTATGTCTTCCTGCTTTGCGCTGGACGGAAGACCGAGCGTATCGAAGGCTTTTGCCTCCAGCGTCTTCAGCTTGCGGTCCTGTTGCATGCGCGTGCCGCCGGCCCTTCCTCCGCCGGCAAAACCGCCGGTAAAGCCGAAAGGATCGCGAATACGCGCGTTGCCGCTGGCTGAGCCGGAGCGCAAAGTGGAATGCAGCGGGCTGTCGCGCGCAGTCTTGTTCACGCCCACCGTCCAGGTGGGGCGATGGCCGGTGATCGCTTCCTTCTGGTAACGGGCGATTTCGCTGTCGGAGAGGCCGGAAAAGTAATTATAGCCCTTGTTGTATTCCTTCACATGCTCAAAACAGAACAGGAAGAATTGCCCCTCGGCATTGCGGCCGACGGGTGCCCGGTGAACGCCCGGCTTGTCGCATCCGTCCCACTGGCAGGTTGGGGCCTGAACCTCAGGTTCCCGCTCCCTTTTCCGGCGCGTGCGGATGCGGTCGAAATATTTCGAATCCAGTTTCATGATGCCCTGATTATGGGGTGCGAAAAGCCGCACAACAAGAATTGACAAAGTGGAATGTTACAGGCTTTTAAGGAGCCCCCTTCAAAGACCTGCAAACAGAATTGGAGCCCTTCGAATGTCTCTGCGAGAGCGCATAGAAACCAAGCTCAGGGAAAGCTTTTCACCGCAGCGCCTGAGGGTCGTCGATGAAAGCCAGATGCATGCCGGCCACCAGCCGGATATAACCGGTACGGGCGAGACACATATGCGTGTTCAGATAGTGTCGGAAAGCTTTTCAGGCAAGTCTCGCGTCGAACGCCACCGGGCGATCAACGCGCTTTTGAAGCCGGAACTCGATGCCGGGCTGCATGCGCTGGCGATAGAGGCGGCGGCACCGGGGGAAGCGGTGCGGTTCTAGGTGGTCATTGGAGCCGAGAGCAAGCCCCCTCATCCGGCCCTTCGGGCCACCGTTTCCCCGGCGGGGAGAAGAAACCGGGCGGCAACGCCTTGCTCAAAGCGCCAGCGCCGTTCCCCCGTATAGCATTGCCAAAGCGGCTTGTTCTTCTCCCCGCCGGGGAGAAGTGCCGGAGCGGAGCGAGGCGATGAGGGGGCGCCCTCACCGTATCGCTCAACATCTCATCCCGGATGCTTCTCCGTCAGGAACGACTGCACCTCGGACGCCGCCACATCGTCAGCCACGAAGGACTGGCCGATGCCGTGGGTAAGGATGAAGGTGAGCTTGCCGCCCTTGACCTTCTTGTCCTGCGCGATTGCCGCCATCAGCGTCTCGACCGGCGGCAATTCGCCGGGAATATCCTTCATCGTGGTCGGCAGACCGACGGCCTTCAGATGTGCCTCGACGCGGGCGGCATCGTCGGGGCTTGCCAGATTGAGGCGGGCGGAGAACTGGTGGGCCAGCACCATGCCGATGGCGACGCCTTCGCCGTGCACCAGCCGCTTGCTGTCGTAATTGGTTGCCGCTTCCAGTGCGTGACCGAAAGTGTGACCGAGGTTCAGAAGGGCGCGCACGCCGTTTTCTTTTTCATCGGCCACCACCACGTCTGCCTTGGCCTGGCAGCTGGTCGCAATCGCCTGAATGCGGGCCGGGCCGCCGGTGCGGATGTCATCCCAGTTTTTTTCCAGCCAGAAGAAGAAATCCGGTTTGTCGATCAGGCCGTATTTAACAACTTCGGCATAACCGGCGCGGAATTCCCGCGGGCTTAGCGTATCCAGCACCGCCGTATCCGCCAGCACCAGATCGGGCTGGTGGAAAACACCGATCAGATTCTTGCCGTGGCGGGTGTTGATACCGGTCTTGCCGCCGACGGAGGAATCCACCTGCGACAGAAGCGAGGTCGGTATCTGCACGAAGCGCACGCCACGGCGCACGATGCCGGCGGCAAAACCGGCGAGATCGCCGATCACGCCGCCGCCGAGCGCGATCACCGCATCGTTACGCTCCACCCTTGCGGAGAGAACCGCATCGCAGACGGTGACCAAATGCTCGAAGCTCTTGGTCTTTTCGCCAGCCGGCAACGTCAGCGAGACGGCCTCAATGCCATCTGTCTGCAGGCCATCCATCAGGCCTTCGAGATAAAGCGGCGCAACATGTTCGTCGGTAATGATCGCCGCGCGTTTGCCCTTCAGCCGCGCCGAAATCTCGCCGCCCGCCCGGCCGATGACGCCCGGCCCGATCAGAATGTCATAGGCGCGCTCGCCAAGCGGCACATGGACGAGACGTTCATCGGCGTGAATTTCGGAAGGCGTCATGGGATCAGTCTTTCTGTTCGATGCCGGCTATGGCGGCCAGCACTTCGGTCACGATGATTTCCTTGCGGACATCACGGGATTCGATGGTCAGATTCGCTTCTGCATAGATCGGATAGCGTTTCTCCATCAGGGCCGCCAGCGTGGCCTTGGGGTTTTCGGTCTTGAGAAGCGGGCGATGATCGCGCTTGTTGACCCTCTCCCACAACACCTCGAGATCGGCCTTCAGCCACAATGAAATGCCGCCGCGCGCGATGTGCCGACGGGTATTGTCGTTGATGAAAGCACCTCCACCGGTGGAAATGACCTTGGGGCCGCCGCGCAGCAGCCGCTTGATGACCCGCGTTTCCAGCGCCCGGAATTCTTCCTCGCCATAGGTAGCGAAAAGTTCCGATATCGTCATGCGCGACACGCGCTCGATCTCGACATCCGTATCAATGAAAGGAACCCTGAGCTGCTGGGCGACCATGCGGCCCACCGCCGACTTTCCAGCCCCCATCAGCCCGACGAAGACGATGTTGCGCCGTCCGAGCTTTGCCCGCGCTTGCTCCCCGAGTGTGGCCGGGACGGATAAATTCGTTTCATTCATAGATTTGAAAGCCCGTTTGGCATGGATATCTGCAAATGTTTACGAAGCGTCAAGCCAAATTGCTGACTGAATTGCGGTGAATCACAATCATCGCCGCATGCGGCATGGGGCGGAGCGGGCATTTTGATCTTGTCGCCGCTTTCACCGCACCGCATATAAATTTCGACCGCCACTTTCACGGAGCCGCCATGCCCACCCTCTTCCGCTTCACGATGATACTGGCGACCATCGCGGGGCTGATCTATGGCGGCATGGTTCTGCTCGTCATGGTCGTCAAACCGCGCGACCGCGAAGTGACGGTCCGCATCCCTTCCGAGCGGCTGAACCCGCCGTCGACCGAACCGGCAAGGCGCACCCCATGAGCGGACAACCGATGGCAGGGCGCGACGGTACGCGGCTGGAAAGTTTTCTGGAAATGATGAGCGCCGAACGCGGGGCTGCCGCCAACACGCTCTCTTCCTATGAGCGCGATCTTTCCGATCTGCGCGAATTTCTCGGTCAGCGCGGCCAGTCCCTGACGCAGGCGCAGACGCCTGACCTTTCCGCCTATCTGAGCCATCTTTCCGCGCAGGGTTTTGCCGCCACCTCGCAGGCGCGGCGCCTCTCATCCATGCGGCAGTTTTATCGCTTTCTCTATTCGGAAGGGCTGCGCGGCGACGACCCGACCGGCATCATCGACGCGCCGAGGAAAGGTCTCGCTTTACCGAAAACGATGAGCGTCGCCGATGTGAACCGGCTTCTCGGTCTCGCGGCGCAGGAAGCGGCAACCGAAGGCCCGGGCCAGCTTGCCCGCATCCGCATGCATCTTCTGCTCGAACTGCTTTACGCCACCGGCATGCGTGTCAGCGAACTCGTCTCGCTGCCGGTCAAGGTGCTGCGTCAGGAAGGCCGCTTCCTGATGATCCGCGGCAAGGGTAACAAGGACCGCATGGTCCTTCTTTCCCGCGCCGCCATCGAGGCGATGGAAAAATACGAGGCTGCCAGAAAGGCGCTCGCATCCGAGAAAAGCAAGGTGGCCGCTTCGCAGAAAAAACCGGAGACACCGGAAAGCCCGTGGCTATTTCCTTCCAGCAGCAAGGAAGGCCACCTGCCCCGCCAGGTCTTCGCCCGCGACCTGAAGGACATCGCCGTCCGTGCAGGCCTAACCCCGTCTGCGATATCGCCGCACGTCCTGCGCCACGCCTTTGCCAGCCACCTGCTGCAGAACGGTGCGGATCTGCGCGCGGTGCAGGAACTGCTCGGCCATTCCGACATTTCCACGACACAAATCTATACACATGTGCTGGAAGAACGCTTGCAAGAGCTGGTACAAACGCATCACCCCCTTGCCAAACAGGGCAAAAACCTTGATTAGAGCGACCGGAACCGCCGGATAATCCGGCTCAAACCTTGCGCAAAACGATCGGAAACGGATCTCATGCACAATTATCTCGACTTCGAAAAACCTATCTCGGACCTTGAGGGCAAGATTATCGAGCTGAAGAAGCTTGCCGATGAAGACGAGAGCATAGACACCTCGGAGGAGATCAACCGCCTGGAATCGCGCGTCAACGACGCGATGCAGGACATCTATTCCAAGCTGAACGCCTGGCAGAAAACGCAGGTCGCGCGTCACCCGCAGCGTCCGCATTTCGTCGATTATGCCAAGACGCTGTTCACCGATTTCACGCCGCTGGCCGGCGACCGCAAATTTTCCGAAGACGCCGCCATTCAGGCCGGCCTTGCCCGTTTTAACGGTCAGCCCGTCGCCATCATCGGCCAGGAAAAGGGCAACGACACCAAAAGCCGCCTGAAGCATAATTTCGGCAGCCCGCGCCCGGAAGGTTACCGCAAGGCGATCCGGGTGCTCGAACTGGCCGACCGTTTCTCGCTGCCGGTGATCACCCTCATCGATACGGCAGGCGCCTATCCCGGCGTCGGCGCCGAAGAGCGCGGCCAGGCCGAAGCTATCGCCCGCTCGACGGAAATGTGCCTCAACGTGAAGGTGCCGATCGTCTCCGTCGTCATCGGCGAAGGCGGCTCGGGCGGCGCAATTGCGATTGCTACGGGCAACCGCGTCTATATGCTCGAACATGCGATTTATTCGGTGATCTCGCCAGAAGGCGCCGCTTCCATCCTCTGGCGCGATTCGACCCGCGCCAAGGAAGCCGCGACCAACATGAAGATCACCTCCGAAGATCTCAAATCGCTCGGCGTCATCGACGGAATCATTCCGGAACCGATCGGCGGCGCGCACCGCGCTCCCGAAACCGTCATCAACGCAACGGGTGACGTTATCGCCAAGGCCCTGGCCGATCTTTCCCAGCGCTCTGGCACGCAGCTGCGCGCCGAACGCCGCCAGAAATTCCTGGATATCGGCCGAAACCTCTAAGGCGGCCTTAATTTCCGCCGCTGTCGCCCCAACTCGGCCATAGTCCGGTCACATCAACAGATGTATCGGCGGCCGCGGGGCGGATCCGATTTGAGTTAAGAAGATGTAAACGGTTAATACCGTATTTAAATTGCACACGGAACGGTATAGAACTGCCGCCATTTCGTGCCATCGTCTTTCGGATCAGATCATGCGTTTGACACATTTTGCCCTTCTCGCCTGCACCGCGCTTATTCTCACCGGCTGCAACGATACGCTTGAAACCGTCGAACGTGATGTGTCGCACATCAAGAACAAGGTCGATTACCCCTTGTCTCCGTCCATCCTGGCCGAGATCGACAAAAAGGGCATGGATCGTACCTCGCCGATCATGATCCGCATCTTCAAGGAAGAAGGCGCGCTGGAAATCTGGAAGGCCAAGCGCGACAACCGCTTCGACAAAATCGCCGAATACCAGATATGCGCCTGGTCCGGAAAGCTCGGCCCCAAGGTGAAAGAGGGTGACCGGCAGGCGCCTGAAGGTTTCTATAACCTGACGCCTGCGCATCTCAATCCGAACTCGAAATATTACCTCGCCATCAATACCGGCTTTCCGAACCGCTATGATGCCGCCAATGGCCGCAACGGCACCAATCTGATGATCCACGGTGCCTGCTCCTCCTCCGGCTGTTATTCGATGACGGATGCGCAGATTCTTGAAATCTACGGTTTTGCGCGCGACGCCTTCAAGGGCGGCCAGAAGACAGTGCAGCTGCAGGCCTTCCCCTTCCGCATGACGGCGGAAAACATGGCCCGTCATCGCAAGAGCGAACATCTCGAATTCTGGAAGATGCTGAAGGTCGGATACGACAATTTCGAAGTGACCAAGCGCCCGCCGGAAGTGAATGTCTGCGAGAAGAAATATGTCTTCAACCAGCAGACGGAAGGCGGCAGCTTCAATGCGTCTGCCCAATGCCCGGCCATGAGCACACCGCCGGCGCTCGTCAGCGCACTCTCCAGCTACGAGAAGACCTACGATCTCGCCTATGAAAAGGCGATGAAGAAATATGACGGCATGGCCTGGTACGACCCGAGCGAAGCCGAGCGCAAGGCGCTGGTGGCCGAAAAGCGCAAGGGCCGCGAGCCCGCCTATGCCCCGACTGGCTCGGCGCTGAAGGCCGGCAAGCTGATGAAGGAAACCGAATATGCCGCGTTGATGGAGAAAAAGGCGCAGCAGGTGACGTCGTCCTCACCGGCGACGACCGCAACCGCCTCTTCCCTGCGTGGCCCGCGTCCTTCGGCAGTACAGCCCGCAGCACCGCAATCGAACCCGGCCCCCGCGGCACCGACGATGGTTGCCTCGGCTACCCCCGCAGCAGCCGGGCAGAGCGTCCCGGTTCCGACCATGAACCCGCTTGCCTATTCCGCAGCACCTGCTGCTCCGGAAGCGCCGGAAAAGAAGCCGTTCTGGAAGTTCTGGGCCAAGGAATGAGCGACACGGCCGAGATCGTCTATGATTTGAGGGGGCTTAAATGCCCCCTACCGGTTTTGAGAAGCCGCAAGAAACTCGCAACCCTGAAGGCGGGAGATGTTCTGACCGTCGAGACGACCGATCCGCTGGCGGTGATCGATATTGCGCATATGTGCAATGAGGATGGGCATAGCCTGGTGGAAACCACTGCGCTGGATAAGGGACACCGGTTTCGGATTGTGAAGGGCGGGTAACCGGCGTTCAATGCTGACGCTCCGGGCTTACCCCCCTCTACCCTGCCCGGCATCTCCCCCTCAAGGTGGGGAGATCAGTTGCGGCGACTGCTCGTTTTCTCACCAGCTCTGCACTTCGGGTTGCTGTCCCCATAAAGATGGTCGGAGCAAGCCGCTTGTCGATCTCCCTTGAGAGGGAGATGTCCGGTAGGACAGAGGGGGGTGAACCACTCCCACCGACCTAGACCATCACGACACGCCCTAAAACCGCAACCCGGAGACCGCCAGCGGATTATCCGTCATCGCCTGCCTGTCCGGCCGGTCGACACCCGGTGTGCTTGTGAAGGCCGCGAACAGGTCCTGGACGAAAGCCTCAGGCAAATCCTTCGTAATCAGCACCATACGCGTACGCTGATCGACCGGATCCGGCCAGGCCGCTAGGCGCTCGGGCGTGTGGAAAATATTCTGCACCCCATGCAGCACCAGCGGCCGGCCCGGATTATCCGACAGCTTGACAATGGCCTTCATGCGCAGAAGCTTTTCCCCATGCGCCGAGCGCAGCAGATCCACGAACATGTCGATCGCCATCGGGCTGACCGGTTCTTCGTGAACGATCGAGAAAGAACGGATAGACGCATCGTGCCGGGTCACGTCGTGGTGATGGTTGTCGTGTTCGCCATGATAGTGGTGGTGATGACCCTGTTCGTGATCATGTTCATGGTGATCGTGCTCCGCCTCCTCGCCCAGCCAGCGACCGACATCGGCATTCTTGCTGCCGGCGTCGTAAAGGCCGTTGTCGAGAAGCCCCGCAGCGCTCCAATCGGTTTTGTCGCCATCCTCGATGATCGCACGCGGATTGAGCGCTTGTAGACGGGCTGTCAGCGTGGAAATTGTCGCGGCATCGGCAAGCGCGCGCTTGGTCATCACCAGACGGTCGGCCACAGCGGCCTGTTTCACCGCCTCCTGGTGATTGTCGAGCGTGGAAAGGCCATTCACGGCGTCCACCACCGTAATCACACCGTTCAGAACGAAATTCTGCGCTATGACCGGGTTGCCCATCACAGACTGCATGACGGGGGCAGGATCGGCAAGGCCCGTCGTCTCGATCACCACCCGTTTTACCGGCTTCAGCTTGCCTGTCTGGATGCCGTCCATCAGTTCCGCCAGCGTATCCACCAGCTCGCCGCGCACCGTGCAGCACAGGCAGCCTTCCGCCAGTTCGATAATGCCCTCACCAGCGCTTTCGACCAGCATATGATCGATACTGACATCGCCGAATTCATTGATGATGATCGCCGCATCGCTCATCGCCGGATCCTTGAGGAGCCGGTTGAGCAGCGTCGATTTTCCGGCGCCGAGAAATCCGGTGATGATGGAAACCGGGATGCGATCGCGAGACATGACCTGCCTGTGTGTTGATGGCCGCTCCGGCAGGTCACTGGACGACACGAAACCCGGAGCCGCTTGGAGCTAAAAGAAATCGCCCGCGCCTGCAAGCCGCGAGCGACACTGTAATATCATAACATCATCGACCTGCGAATACACAAACCGCATTGCAACCGCGAGGCTCTCCCTTAAGGAAATCACCGATCGTCAGAATGTCGGGCGCGGGATCGGAATCGGCACGTTCGCGAGTTCGCCCTTACCGGCTCCCTTGGTGGCATTCACCGCCACCGTCTCGCTGCCGGGAATGAGGCCGGCGAAGGAATATTCGGGCGGGCGGGTCATTTCCTGAACATAGGGGGAATGGATGACCATGCGGCCGGCCTCGTCGCGGCTTTCGCTGCGCACCTTGGCGGCCTTCGGGTTGCAGATCTCGGCGCTGATATCGTTCACATCACCGGTATCGCCATAGGGCGCCAGCGCGGCCAGCGAAACGCCTTGGCCGGAAGGGGCCGTCAGACCCATCTGCAACAGATCGGCCGACTGGTCGGTGCGCCCGGCGAGGCTGTCCGCACCCAACACGACCGTGATGACAGAGCGGCCATTGCGCACGGCCGACGACACCTGATTGAAGCCGGAGGCACAGATAAAGCCGGTCTTCATACCGTCCGCGCCATCGAAACGGCCGACCAGCATGTTGAAATTGGCATAGTTCTTCTTGCCGGTGCTGACGCCTTCCAGCGAGAAATAATGGGCATATTCCGGAAACTCGCGCTTGATGATCAGCGCCAGCAGCGCCAGATCCCGGGCTGTCGTATATTGTCCCTTGCCGGGCAGGCCATTGGCATTGATGTAACGGGTGGAACTCATGCCCAGCCGCTGGGCCTGCGCATTCATCTGCGCCACGAAATTATCGCTGGTGCCGCCGATGGTCTCTGCAATCGCCACGGCGATGTCATTGGCGGATTTGATGAGCAGCAGTTTCAAAGCGCTATCCATCGTCAGCTTCTGGCCGGGCTTGAAATACATTTTCGAGGCCGGCTGGTCCGCGGCCTTCTTGCTCATCACCACTTCCGTCTGCGGGCTGATCTTGCCGGCCTTCATCTGCGAAAAGGCGATATAGGCGGTCATCAGCTTGGTGAGCGAAGCGGGATACCATTTGCGGAAGGCTTCCTGGTGGGAAATCACCTTGCCGGTTTTAACATCGACAACCATTTTCGGATTGGCATTGGCCACGGGCGCCGCGGCGACGAGGCCTGCGGTCGCGATGGCAATAGCTGCGGAGAGCCGTCGGGCGGCGTTTGACGATTTAAAAATCTGTGGCAAGGCTTGTCCTCGAATTCCCGTCTTCGGTCGGGGAATGGCAATATTCACCATATATGTCCTAGCAATGGCAAAGTACATTGATTACGTCAATTATGCGGCGCACTATCCGGCACGGAGGATAGGATTTTACCGCACGCCGTACCGATGAACCCAGGAATGAACGAATGCCAATTTTGAACAGAGCCGCCGAACTCCAGCAGGAAGTCAGCGAATGGCGGCGTCACCTGCATGAAAATCCCGAGATTTTGTATGATGTCGACAACACCGCAGCCTTCGTTGCGCAGAAGCTGAAATCTTTCGGCGTTGACGAAATCGTGACCGGTCTTGGACGCACGGGTGTCGTCGGCATCATCAGGGGCAATCTTCCGGGCAATCGCACCATCGGCTTTCGCGCGGATATGGACGCGCTGCCCATCCTCGAGGAAACCGGCAAGCCCTGGGCCTCCAAAACCGCGGGCGCCATGCATGCTTGCGGCCATGACGGCCACACGGCGATGCTGCTCGGCGCGGCCAAATATCTCACCGAGACCCGTAACTTCGCCGGCTCCATCGCCGTCATCTTCCAGCCGGCGGAAGAAGGCGGCGCCGGCGCGCTTGCCATGGTCGAGGACGGCCTGATGGAGCGTTTCGGCATCAACGAGGTCTATGGCATGCACAACATGCCGGGCATACCGCTCGGCGCCTTCGCCATCCGCAAGGGCGGCATCATGGCGGCACCCGACAAATTCTCGATCACCGTCAAGGGCCGTGGCGGCCATGCGGCGCAGCCGCACCGCACCATCGACCCCATTACCATCGGCGCGCAGATCGTCGGCAACCTGCAGATGATCGCCTCGCGCAACGCCGACCCCATCCGTTCGGTTGTCGTCTCCGTCACCCGCTTTCAGGCCGGCTCAAGCCACAACATCATTCCCAACGAGGCGCTGATCGCCGGCACGGTGCGCAGCCTGGATGAAACAGTGCGCGATCTGGCGCAGGATCGCATCAAGCAGATGGCTGAAGGTGTCGCCCTTGCCAACGGCGCGGAAGCGGAAGTCGTTTATGAGCGTTATTGTCCGGTCACCTTCAACCACGCCGCCGAGACCGACCACGCCATTCGTGTGGCCCGCGATGTGGCGGGCGAACCGAATGTCGACCCCGATGTCGATCCCTCCATGGCGGGAGAGGATTTCTCCTTTATGCTGAAGGAAAGGCCGGGCTGCTTCATCTTCATCGGCAACGGCGATTCGGCCGGGCTTCACAATCCCGGTTATGATTTCAATGATGACGCCATCGCTTATGGCATTTCCTACTGGGTGAAACTGGCCGAACAGCGCCTGACGAGCTGATTGCCGGTCAACGCGAAGAAAGCCGAGGAAGAGATCGACCGCGATGAAGAACGCGGTTGATCCAATGGCTGCCTCGGGTTAAAGAGCAATTCAGTGTCCACGTAGCTCAGCAGGATAGAGCACAGGATTCCTAAGACAAATTGGGGGTTGCGCCCGGAAACGACGCAATCGATCTGCTCAAAGTCGGGGAAAGCTTCGCTGGTCTTCCAGCATGCCAATCCCGAGCCAAGCTCCGGAGAAATCCGGTGAAGGTGTAGAGACTGGATGGGCAGCACCTAAAGGCCTGACGGCCCATGGTGAAGGGACAGTCCAGACCACGAACGTCTTGCCGGCAAACGGCGGGACGGCGGCGAAAGCCGAAGCGGTATGAATCCTGGGGTCGGAGGTTCGAATCCTCTCGTGGACACCATTTTTTCTATAAAAATCAATAAATTAAGGGGTAGAAGCCCCTTTTTGCTACATTTTTCAGACGGCGTTGCTACAAAATCGCGTGCGTTCATATGTTTGCTTGATCCTATACGGAGCCTCTTGCGCTATCGAAGTATCATTGAGCGCAAAATCCAATATGTTTCCAAAACAGAAAGTTACTATTTTAGAAGAACAAGAATAACTCCCACGTTTCTATTGACAGCATTCATTGAATATGCCATTAATATATTCAACCGCATTCGCGGAGGCGTCACATATTCGCTTCTATTCGCCCGTGCGGAAATCAAATATATTTTGAAAACAAATCAATTCACCGATGTTCTGTCGAAGGAGGTGTTTTTTATTCATATTGGGAGGTCATGGTAATGCGGCTCGACGTAAAACACATATTCAACCGTAAGGGCGTATATTATTTCCGGATCGCCGTTCCCGTCTCCCAACGACGAAAATTCAAGAGGCGGGAGTTCTGGCACTCACTGAAAACCCGATCCGAGAATGAGGCGGCGGTAAAAGCAGCCGCGTTCATGACTTACTATCGCAATCTGTTCAGTGAGTCCGATATCGCAGATATTGAACGACCTTCATTCGATGAGCTTTCGAAAGTCTCGAATAGGTTGGGGGTCAACTACCAGCCAGCGTTCGAAGTTGAGTTGGCGAACATACGCGATTCAATTTCCATGATGGCGGGGCAGCTAAAGATGATGAACATCATCCAGTCTCCAGACCATGCCGAAATTGCCGCACTTGGCGGCGTTGCCACAAAACCGGCAATGACACTCTCACAGGCGCTGGAACGGTACATCAACCTCCATAGCGATGAGTTGCATTCGGGCAATAAAAGAGAGTCCGATAAAAAATGGATGAAGTACCGGGAAGCCGTCAGCAATTTCATCGAAGAAATCGGTGACTTGGACGTTCTCGACATCTCCGCAACGGTTGCTCGCGACTACAAGCTCAAACTGTCGAAGCGGTTCAAGGCGGCAACAAAGAAGGAAGGCAAGATTACCCCTGCCACGGCGAACAAGAAATTCATGTGGCTGAAGGTCGTAGTAAAAGAAGCATTGCAGGAGGTTGCACCAGAACGGGCGCATCTAAACCCGTTCGACGGTCTTAAATTCAAAACTCAAGATGGCAAACGCGACACCTTTACAGAAACTGAAGTGGTGCAGCTTCGAGAGAAGATTCAAGGCAGCAAGGCGAACAACGAACTGAAATGCATTGCGCTGCTTGGCGAATTGACCGGCGCAACCTGCAAAGAGCTTGCCTTTCTAACGGCGGATGACATCCACATTGATGAGCCGATCCCTTACATTTCGATCCAGCCCAACGCTTTGCGTGCAAAAGCCAAGGCTCAAAGCCGAGTGAGAGACATACCGCTACTTCCAGAGGCGGTGAATGCCTTGAAGAAATTTAAGAACGGATTCCCTCGCTACAATCACGATACGGGACCAGAAGCTTTCTCTGCGATGGTGAACAAGCTCATTCGCACAGTCACCCCGGACAAGAGCTTTTACAGTTACCGCCATCTGATGGCAGATCGCCTGCGAAACTCTGGCTGCAACGATACTCTCAAAAACAGCATTATGGGGCATTCGAGCGCTGGCATGACGATGAGGTACGGCGCTGGATACGACCTCGAAAACAAACTGGACGCTCTTCAAAAAGCAGTCCCACAACAAGCAACCCAAACTGAAACTTAGTATGACTTGACCGTGAAGGCAGAAGCCAAAAATACAATATGAAACAGAGTCATATCCCAACACGGATATGCAAAATGAAGGAATTTACATTCGAAAATATAATCAAACACGACAACGTTCGGCAGGAATTTTTTCTTCTCTACGACCGCCTGATCTCCGAACTGAAAAAGAAGGGCTATTACGATGCTGCCATCATTCATGCCCGCAATAAAAACCGAATCCAAAACGAAATTGGATTACTTATTTGAAAGATATATTTGTGGCTAAATTCACATTTGAGAAGCTCTTAACGAGCGAGAAACTTCGAAACGAATTCTTCGATCACTATGATTGGCTGATCCGTATCGCGAAAGAAAAAGGCTTCATCGACGCGGCAATTGCACATGCCAAGGCGAAGAAGCGGGTTCAAGACGAACTCAATCTGATCATCCACATCTAAGGGAGAACAATAATGCTACAGACAACAATCGATCCGGAAGCTTTGAAGAGCTTTATGGAGAAGGCAATCGCCGCTGACCGCGACGAAATGAAAAACATTGCAAGCGGTTTAGAGGTTTTTGTGGGTGACGCCGATCCAGTAGACGAGGAAGCCGAATTTCTTCGGGATCATGTGAATAGCGTCTTCAAAGAGGTGGGGGAAAGATTTGACGACGCGTTGGAAGGCGTCCTCGCTGATCCAAGTCTTGCTATTGAGAAGTGCAATGAAGCGCATGGGCTTTTGGCAATACTACAGGGTGTTCTGAAAGGATTTGGCTTCTCATGGGATCACTTTGCCGCGCCTCTTGTGAACAGCCGTATTTCGGATTTGGAGGTTGCTCAGCGCTATAAGAACACAGTCGAAGAGCTTATCAGCGATTCTACTCAGTCTGATAATGAACTCCTGCAAAGCTCGGGAAAAGAAGCCCTCGATTATTGTCACCAAGCGATTGCCAAACTTGAGAAATTATTGACCGAGAATAGCTCATCTCTTCGTGTTGAAGCACTTCTTGACCTCGATAATTGCGCAGCCTTTTTGAACGAAGCCTATACGTACCGGAGATGATTATGACCGAATTAGCTGTCATACTTGCAACGATCTTGGGCGGCGCGATACTCCTATGGATCGTCTCCACGGCGGTTTTCTTCATTGTAGTAATATGCGTGAAACGCATATGGGCATGGGCAAACCGAAATCGGGTTTTAACTGACGAAGAAGAAGCGGCGTTGGTTCAGTGCTATCTCAATGAAGGTGACGCCTATATTCGGACGCTCAAATCTCAAGCGCAAGAAACAGCTAAATAGAGACGATCCTGCAATTCAGTCAGCATGGATTATTCTCCGCTTAAAAGGCTTCGGGTTCTCTCCTTCCCGAAGCCTTTTTTGTTGCCGCGATAAATACCCCTTTATTCGGGTATTTTTATATGGCTTGGCTCTATCAAGGAAAGGAATTCACTTCCGCCGACATCTCAAACTTCTACGGCTTCGTCTATCTCATCACCGAGACTGCCACCGGTCGCAAATACATCGGTCGTAAAGCCTTCAGGTCAAAACGCACCCTTCCACCACTCAAAGGCAAATCCCGCAAGCGCTCGAAGATCACAGAGAGCGACTGGCAAACCTACTACGGCAGCAACGCGACCCTGAAAGAACTGGTTGCCGCAAACGGTCCCGAAGGCTTCAGGCGCGAAATCCTCCATCTGTGCCGTTCCTCATCTGAATGCGGTTACTTCGAAGCGAAAGCCCAATTCGATCATGATGTCCTTTTGACCCCGGCATATTTCAACGACTGGATAATGTGCCGAGTGTCGCGCAAACACGTCAAAAATCTAAATACTCCTGTCATCAAACAGGAGAACGACGACCATGGACTATCAACGATTTGCTGAACTCGAAGCCATTCTGAAAGAAGCCAGAAGCCTCACGCAACAGATGCTGAAGCTGACAAAACGCGATCTGGAAAAGCTGGCTGAAATCGAGAGTCGACTTAACGCGAAATGACTGTAATGGAGCCATTCTGTGGATGCGGGGTGGTCCAAGCTTGAGTCCAGAGGCAAGCTTCGCGCACGGTTTGAGTTGACGCAACAACCTTTCACAATGCATTGTGCGCAGCACAGCAGCACCAGCTTCATTTTGTTTTCTAAATGGAAAGGTGCGCCTCCAATGGATCAGCAACTATCGGTCAAATTCCTGTTCTTCGAAGCCAGTGCATCTGGACTCGTATCGGTGGTCCTCATCTTCGTTCTTGCGATAATTGCTATGGGGCTGGCGGCTTACAGGAAATAAGCGTCAATCCGTATCCCCGTTTTCCACCAGAAGAATTACTAGGTGTTGTGTCGGGGATAATGTTGCAACAATACCATTGACGAATCTCTCCCACCTCTCATTATGCGAAGCAGCAAGCAGCACCGATTTCGTTTTTTAATGGAAAGGTGCGACCAATGCCCAAGATCACCATAAAATTCCTGGGACTGGAAGTCTCTGCTCAAGGGGTGTTGTCCGTTGTCCTTGCATCGGTCATCGCCCTGACTGCCTTGGCAGTAATCTGGGCATATCTCGAAAAGCGAGACCCTCCCCGTAAAAATGGTATTGCAAGCCAAACTCAACGCATGATTTAGTTCGCGATGGGTAAAGTTGCAAATCGGGCTGCGCAAGAATGTTCAAGGACAACACCGTTTTCGTAATTGGCGCTGGAGCGAGTGCCGAGTTTGGTCTCCCCGTTGGCTGGCAGTTGCTGAAAACTATCAAAGATAATTGCCATTTTGAACTTGATATGTGGCGTCAATTGAAAGACGGACCAACGGCGATTTTTCGCCATTACGACAGGGTCTTCGGGAGAGAGACGGAGGAAAGTCTACAACAGTTCCTGCTTCGTTTGAAAGCATGTGAGCAAATCAAGGTCGGGATAGATAGCGCTGATAGCATCGATGAATACATCTACCGCTATTCCGGCAATCTAACTATATCCGAGGTAGGAAAGCTCCAAATTGCTTACGCCATATCATTGGCTGAGAAAAACTCCACATTGGCTCGTGGTTATGTGGACTATCCTCCATCCCTAGATGAGACTTGGATTTGGAGCTTCACTAAAGCGTTGATAAATGGCGTTCGGGCAGATGAAGTGAACAACATTGGGCAAAACATCACAATCATCTGTTTCAATTATGATCGATGCATCGAACACTATCTCGAACACGCTCTAGCCCGCAGCTTTGAAGACCTGACGCCAAAAGCGGCTAGAGAAATAGTAAACAACATCAATATTATACATCCGTATGGATGGCTTGGAGATTTGGAACTCTTTCCCTTCGGGACCGCAGACGCGTTTCCAGCAATGGCTGGCAACCTAATTACGTGGTCAGAAAGCGTTCGCGATCCGGAAATTGTAGCGAAGATGCGCGAAGCCATCCGGGAAGCCGAGCAAATAGTGTTCATGGGATTTGGATTTGCTGCCCAAAACATGGATTTGCTCAATTCGCAGCCCGAAAAGACCGATCTATTCGCGCACGAAATCACTGGTACCCCTGATGTCTATGCCACCGCTCTCGGAATACCTGAAGAAGTCGAAGGTTCTCTAAAATCCAAGATCACCGATTTATATATGGGACAGTGGAGTATGCAGGCTGATCAAGGAATTCATTTCCAGTATGGTGCGACGTGTAAAAAATTCTTCGATATTCATCGGCTTAATTTGGTGAAGTGAAGATGCCGAACTTGAAGAATGTAAACTGGCTTCTTGTGGCAGGCATCGCAACCATCGCCTACGTATTCATCTTTGTCGGTTGGTTGGGGCTAGATCGAATTTTGATCTACCCAACGAATAACTCCTTGAACGAAGTCGGTGATTTCATTGCTGGCGTATTCTCACCGCTAGCTTTCATTTGGCTCGTAGCGGCTGTCCTTACGCAAAGACAGGAATTGACTGAAACGCGAGATCAATTCGCCGCGAATCAAGAAGTTGTTGATGCTCAGTTGAGAACGATAAACGAGCAATCGGACTTACTTCAGCAACAACACGAGTTGGCGGAAAAGACGGCTCAGAAGACCTACCGCCTAAGCCTGTTCGAAGAGCGATACAAAATCTACGAAGAGTTCATCGCGTTTGGGAAAAAGTACGACGAGCAAAAATATCGCGATCCAGCTTATACTGATTTCGTTGAACTGATGCAGAAATCAACGTTTGTCTTCGGAAGCGATATCGATGATTGGTTTCATGAAATCTCCGAAAATATTTATCACCTTCAAGATTTAAGAAGGTCAGGTGTCAGCAAAAATTATGACAAATACGGAGGGTTTGTGGAAATATACAGCAGCAATGAAGTCGAAGCAGAAATAAAAAAGGTTTCCAACTGGCTAAATGATCAGTTCTTTTTAGCTGTGGAGCGCTCGGAAAAGTTTTCCGCCTCTATGCGCGTGAGTGACAATTGATGATGAATACAAGATGGGGGATATGAATGAACGCGAAACCGCAAAAGCCAATGACGGAAGGTTCGAATAGAGACGTAAGCCGTCCTTTCTGCGGCATCATCATGCCTATTGCCGCAATGGGAAAGTACGAAAAGTCTCATTGGGACCGAGTACGCATCGTCCTCGATGAGGCTATTGAAGATGCTGGCTACACGCCTCGACTCGTTAGCGAAAGTGAGGACATTGGCGTAATCCATGCACGGATTGTACAGAACCTATACGACGATCCTATTGTCGTCTGTGACGTGAGCGGAAAGAACGCCAACGTCATGTTCGAACTCGGGCTGAGGCTGGCATTTGACAAGCCTACCATCGTGATAAAAGACGACCTGACCGACTACAGTTTCGACACGTCGCCCATTGAGCATATCAACTATCGAGCAGATTTGCGTTTTGACGATGTGCGGGATTTTAAGAAAAAGGTAGCTGCCGCGATAACGGGAAGCATTGCACGGAAAACGGATGACGAATCTTATTCGCCATTCCTCGGACATTTCGGCAAGTTCAAGTTGGCTGGACTTGAAACAAAGACGGTTAGTTCAGAACAGTTTATAGTCGAGCAGCTTCAGAGCCTAAAAGCCGAAATGGTCAATTTATCGTTGCGTGTTACAAAAGAGGTTCGCCATCACAGCTACGACATGGGTGAGAAGTCACAGCACCTCTTGATCGAAAACTGCATCAACGATGTAAAAGGTTCATCTGTCTTCGATTTCACTAATGAAAATGACCTCCAACTTTTCTCTAGTTTAGTACAAAGAGAGGTACTTGGGAGGAACGCCAAGATCAGTCGTAGTGTGATTGACCCTTACGTCAGGATGTATGTTAATGAAATGCTGCGCCCGCAGGCATCTTTGATTTAGAGTGGATAGCTGCTACTGTCACCACAAATTCCGCCCGCGCCAAGACAGCCCCCACTTTTCTGCGATATTCCACTATTATAGAACAATCACATACCCCATCTCTGCAATGCGGTTTCAGCCGCTGCCGGGTCTGCTTTAATGCGGAGAATGGTCTGTCGTGTAAGTCCAGTCACCTTGGAAATGGCTGATGCGCCTGCATCGTTAGCCAGCATGTCAATGACATCGCTGAAGCCTTTCCTGTCGAAGCTTGGCTTCTTCCCCCGATACAGTTCGCGATCACCCTTCTTCGCTTCAATACCTGCTCTCTGAGCGGCTTTCGTGGCTTCCGCCTGTGCTTGTGCGGTTGCTGCCATGAATCCAATCAGGGCGTCTCTGACTGCCATCTCAATTGGGTCTTTAGTCGATCCGTCGAAAGTCATTTTGTTGATGACGGTTCGGATGATCACACCCATTTTCATGAAGTGTCGAATAGTCTCCGTCACATCCTCGTAATTTCTGCCAAGACGATCCACCCAACGAACAACAAGCACATCACCTTTGCGCAGCTTGTCGAACAGTCGCCTTCCTTCAGGTCTTTCGGAAAGCTTCGTGCTGACACCTGAAACGCCATGATCTGCAATCACCTCATCGATTTTGAAACCGGCTTCCCGCGCATGGGTTTCCTGATGTGAAAGGTCTTGTTCGAGGGTTGATACGCGAGCGTAAAGGAAGGTGGTCATAGTGGCTCCAAAGCGTCCGAAAAGGTAATGACCGATTAAATGCATGTACGTTGACGGGAGTCAACCCTAACGGACACCTATTAGACCCCGATTTTTAATGTACGCAAAGCTATACCCTATCGGACGCTACAAGCCCTGAGAAACAAGGGTTTTGGTCGATTTCCTTAAACTGAGAGCGTTTTTATTTTCCGGTGGGGGTAAGATTATGCGTTTCGCTAAAAAAGACGTTTATTAAGCAGCCGGAAAGCCTTATTTTGCAGGGGTTTTGAAATGCTAGATTTAAGGAAATTTGAGAAGGTACTGATTTTCGGAAAGGGTTTGAATAGCTGCTTGAAAAAGGTTGATTAGTTGACCTTAACAACTCTCGCCTACGGCTCGAATTCGCTTCGCTCATGGTCCTATGATTTGATCAGTCGGCTACTTCGTTTATGTACAGGTTGAAAAAAACGTATCACGTTTTGTATAATAGCATTTTTTTATTATATACTAATCGTGACATCTTTTTTTTAAGAATCTAAAACAACCAATATCTTCTTTCAACCTGTTGATGAACAGGATAGCCGACTGGCAGATATAGTCACCTATTCAAATCCAGTTCGTATGAGCGAAGCTCATTCTCGCGTAGCGAGAGTGTGTAAGTATCCATTGAAATCAATCTTTCCTATTGATTTTTCTATCAATTTAAGCTAATATGATCAGACTTAATCGAGACATTCCTTCTTCGGAAAATAATCAAAAATAATTCGATTGAGACCCTGTGCTCTGGAAAAGCCAGAAACAAAAATCCCTAAATAAGTCTGAAGTTAGAGAAGGTCCGTCAAGTCCTAATCGTCTTCAATTCGAATAGGACCGCTGATCTTCTCTGCACTCAAAATCTCGTAAAAAATATCGGGGTTTCCTTGAAGGTCTTGACGGACCGCCTTCGGGAAACCCCTTTTTTATTGCCTATTTTACGAGACCATTTTTATGACCAAACTTCTTTTCAAATATCTCTCATCCAGAACCGGTTCCGGCAAGACATACTCCTTGCTGAAAGTCATCAAGCCCGGTTCCCGCAACGTGATTGCCACTCCCCGAAAAGCCGTAAGCCGCGAAATCGCAGCAATGTTCAAGAACGCCGGTTTTTCCGTAAAGCTTATCACTGGCAAAGACGGAAAGGATGACGACGAAAATTCCTATTCCAATTGTACGAAAGCCTTCCGAGATGCCATTAAAGCTGACGACCACGAAATCATAATCGTGGATCATTCCGTCGCTATGAAGAAGATTAACGGTACTGAAAATTACGATCTTTATATCGATGAAGAACCGAAGATTGAAAAGACGATCAAGTTGAAATCCTCCCTTCAGATCGTTCAAAGCATCCTGCTTTCATTGTTTCCCGATGACATAATTTCCGATAGCCATCTCTATTATAAAATGACCTATACGAAAGCGATTGCCGATTTGCTTTCGACATTTGACGATGATGAAGCCTTCGTTCCATCTCAAAAGCTTCTCGAACTGTCTCAAACCATGAAATCCGCTGACTACGAGGTAGTTATTCGTGGATCGTCATTGAAAGCTTACAAGGATGCGCTGAAGGACGATCCTGAGACGGTCAAGGATATGAAGCTCCGCTTTCAAGTGGTGATGCAACCTTCCGTTCTGTCGGACTACAAATCCGTCACCATTATGAGCGCTGGTTTCGAACAATCTGAGACCTATTTTGCATGGCACAAGAAAGTCGATTTCGTTGAAAATGAAGAAATGAAGCCCTTCCTTCGTTCTCTGCCAGAAGATCAAAAAGGATTGGTTCATATCCTTTACCTATCCGACGAACTGGACACATGGGCGGACTATAAGAGGCTTGGCTATCAGGATTTTCTAAACCGTGTCGCCATGGCTTTCGACGCAGCCTTCCCGAATACGCCGCACATCTACTGTGTAAAGAAAGCCAAGGATGAGGAAGGCAACGCAACCACGCCTTATACGTGGCTCCACGATCAAACCGGCTTGTCGCAGCGCTTGGACCCTTCTGCAAAGGGCATTAACGGCTTCCAGCACTACAATGTCGCCATCCATCTCACTCCGATCAATCCGCCAACTTACGTCTACAATTTCAAACGTGAGTTTTTCGAGATGCAATCCGAAGACGTGAAGATGGCAGTTTCCTATGCCGCACAATACCAGTTCGCCTCCAGAACCAGCTACCGCGATTATTCCAGTTCCAGCCACGTCACCATCATCGTGCTTGATCAGCGGTCTGCTATGGCGCTGCACGACATGTTTGGGGAAGCATGTGCAGGCGAACCAGAGTTCTTCGACATCGGCTTAGAAGAGCTTCGGAGCGAAAAGCCAAAAGCCATGACCGCCAACGAAAGAAGTCAAAAAAGGAACAAGAAAAACAAAATGGAAAGCAACGAAGCGAAAAATCAATACCAGTACGAAAACTTCCTCATTCGCCAATGGAGCCGCACTAATTGCGAAGAGCCGATTATCGTTCCTGCCTCTTGGAATGATCTGGTCATGATCATGCAGCGGTATTCCAGAGAGCTTGTGTTGAAGTCGAAATCTGCCTGCCCTCAATTGCGAGAAGGCTATTTCATCGATCCAAGCAATCACAAGCTTGTCAGCAACATCCAGACGACGAAGCTCATTCAAATGGATGTGGACAAAGCCAAATGCGACCCGAGCGAACTAAGCGCATTCCTCAAGAAGAACAAACTCTCGCATGTCATCGCCAATAGCTTCAGCAGTCAGCCACTGGACCAGCGCTTCCATCTGTTCATCCCGCTTGATCGGGCTGTGAATGGCGATGACTACCAGAAGATATTCACCCTCATCCGTGCTGATATCTTTCAAAAGTTTGGTGACGCATTCGAAATCGATCCAAGTTTCAAGAGCATCAACAAGCGAATTAGCATGCCGTGCGTATCGAATTTCAAAGGTGATCTATTCATCGACGGGACTGTGTGGACAGACATGATGACGTACAAAGTGTCGTTCCTCGACACGGAAAGATATCTCAACCGCGTTCAGATTGACTTCGGCAATTCCAAGGAAGATGCGGTTTCTTCAGGCAAGATCGCAGACAAAGAAACTGTCGAAGACATCCTGCAAAAATGGTCGATTGCTCCCGGCTTGGGTAAAGGCAGTACGCACTTCTATCAGGCTGGCGTTGATCTGAAGAAGTCTGGATGTTCCTATGGTGAAGTCATCCAAATCTTAACGGCAAATCGCCACATGTTTGGGCATGGTCAAGACAGAGATGCTGTTCGTGTTGCTGATCATATCTTCAAGATCAGCAACACGATTAGCAGCGCGAACGACAACGGTCTTGTCGTGAAGTCGGCTTGATCGGCAGAAGTCAACGGACGTACAAAAACAACAGGGGGTAACTCGCACCCCCACACCCCCTGCTGCGCTTCCTGCTTATTTTTATCAGGTCATCCAGAATTTTTTTCCAGCGATAGCTTTTTTGTTGACGAATTCTTTTTCCGAGGCATCCTAATCTAGGGATTTGGCGTAGTGCCAAGTGCCCACTTAAAGAAAATGATTTTTTATAAGGAAGAGAAATGTTGGTCGATATCAACGATCTGGGCAGTGGTTATAGAAATGTATCAAGTCGGTTCCGCGTAAATATAGCGGAGAAAACCGTCCTCAGCTTCAACAGGCGCCTTGGTGAGAGGACGCACAAGGCGCTAATTGAGACAGGCGCGTGCATGCCAATGTACGTAGTGCCTGCCGAATGCTGGATCGAAGGAAAGTACTTCCAGTTGGGAATCGCGATTCCAACCTCCGACCCGGAAGGCTCATTCCGGGGAACATACTATCTATTCGCGGCAAGCCATGAGCAATTTGGTGCAGACGAAGAGCTGGAGGACAGGCGATCTGTTGCCCAGTTTCGCGTTGTAACCGAATTAGCTTTGGTCAGATCAGCAAGTGCGCGTCGTCAGCAGCGTGAAGAAAATGTCTATTACATCTCCGATGGTGATTACCGCGCGATGAAGACCTTCTTGAACTGACCAACTGGTGTTGGAGAAGCTATAGAGACCGGCTTCTCCAACCTTGACATCAAGTCATTTGAGCAAGTCTTAGCCCTGTCCATCTGAAGACAGCAACCGCGTAACAGCCGAATTGATCAGGCGTTCTTCGGCTTACGACCGCGCCTTGGCTTGTTTTCTGCGGCTGCGTCCGACGAGCCATAGGCTTCTTCAATCAATGCTCTGAAATCGGTTTCTGCTTCATTCTGCGCGCCCTGAGCCGCCCTATGTAGGAAGTCGCTGACATCAGGTCTACTTGTCACGCGATAAGTTTTTGCGAGTTTTCCGAGCTTGATATAGAAGCTGCCATTTTCCTCTTTTACCCAACTGCGACGGCTTGTTTCGCCCGTTTCGAAAGCCTTCTTTTGGCGAATAAGTGCCGCCAAAAAAGCATTTACGGCTTCGTTCTCTTTAACCTCATAGCTTTTCGAATATTCCAAGAAAGTTGTCATTTCGGTCTCCGATCAATGTTTCGCTAAATATCTGAAAAACGAATCTCAGAGAAAAGCAAAGCATGCAAGTCATTTTTCATCTTCCACGCGGATATGAAGCCGAAATCACACAGGCAAAAGCGGACAACATTTACGCCGAATGGATCGATTCCAAGTTCGGCGCGAAGGTTCGAGAACTCATTTCAGAAGACTTTAATTTAGCGGTTGGTGAAGGATTTTTCATAGTCGATTTCACGTACGAAGATGACGCGCTTTCCTTTCTCAAAACATTTGGAGGCAGAGCCGTAAATGAGTGAATGGAGCAAGTCAGAAGAGAACATAGCTCGATTAAAGAAGATCGGTTTCCAGAAGGGCAATCGCTCTGGTGGGCGCAAGAAATTTCCTGAAGAGCTTCGGAACAGCATTATGGATGCCACGCCTGAAGCGCTGGAAAACATGATCGCGCTTATGAACGATAAGAACGCCAGCGACGGCGTTCGCTTCAAAGCTGCTGAATGGCTTTTGAGCGCCGTCATTCCGAAGGCAAAGGCAGATACGAACGTCAATGTCAGCCACTCCCATTCGATTGCGGGCATGCTTGCAGAAATCAATTCTCTGAAGCTGCCGGGTGCCAAAGAAAAGATGATCGACATCACGCCGGAAGAAGACACCGACGACGATGATTGATTGGATAATTGCGGCAGTTGCTGCCGTTTCGCTGTTCTTGGCAAGCAACGGGTTTCAGACAAGCCACATAATCGCAGGGTTCTTCGGATCGGTCGTTCGAAGCTTCGTGGCTAAGACAGGAACGCTTTGGCAGAACCTGTTCGGTGGATTCATCGGCAGCATCATTGCCGCCTACGTCACTCCCCTGATTGCGTACATGTTCTCGATTGCCGATCCACAGACATCTAATTCCATCGCGTTCGCCGTTGGTCTTCTCGGCATGTATTTTGCGGAAGCATTGCTGCTTATCGCCAAGGACTACGCAAAGAACCCCGCAAAAATGAAAGAGGATTTGCGGGAATTCCTGCTTCGTTTCCTCAACCGGAAATCTGATTGAGTTCGCCATTCCGCTAAATATCGGATGGCGAATAAAGATGAAAATTTACACGAATTAGCAGCACTTATAGACATTTACCGCGAAGACATTGCCGTTTTCGCGTTTCAGGTGTTTGGCTCTACCCTTACCACGAAACAGATTGAATTTTGCGAAGCCTTCCGCACCGAACGCACGATTACCTTTCGCGGTGGTGTCGGTTTCGGCAAGACGCACGCGGAAGCCATCGTGACTTGGTGGGCATTGATCACCCACGATCAGGTTCAGGTTTCCATCTTCGGACCATCGGAACCGCAGCTACGCGGATCGATCTGGAAGGAACTCCAGGTACTCCATGGAAAGATGTCTCCCATCTTCAAAGAGAGCTTTGACGTTCAGGCAACGCGCATCAGCCGCACGGTTAATCCGAGTTCCTGTTTTGCCGAATATCGTCTGGCAAGCGGCGACAAGCCCGATAATGCCCGTGGTATCCATGCCCACAACAACTTCGTCATAGTGGATGAAGCGTCCGGTATTGACGACGCCGTTTTCACTGGCGCGTTGCTGAACATCCTCACCGATCCGAACGCAAAACTCTGTCTCGTCTCGAACCCTTCCAAGGCAAGCGGCTTCTTCTGGCGCACTCACTGCGATCCAGACATTCGCGACGAGTGGACCCAAGTCCATGGGCAAATGAAGGATAGCCCGCATTTCGATCCCAAAACATTCGAGCAACTTGCAAAGAATTACGGGGGGCCGCTCAGCCGCGAATATCGCGTCATGGTCCTTGGCGAGTTCCCGCTTTCCGATATTGACGGTTTGATCAGCCGCGAATGGATCGAAACCGCCGTTCTCAACAAAGAAGTCGTTCCTGCATCGAATGCTCCTGTCATATGGGGTCTTGATCCGGCTGGCGCTGGTAAGGACAGTTCCGTGCTGGCAATGCGCCATGACAATTTGCTGTTAGGCTTTGCGGAATGGCGAGGACTTGATCCGACGCAATTAGCGTACAAAGTCAGAGACCTCTATCAGTCCACGCCGAAGAACCTTCGACCAGCCATGATTGCCGTTGATGCGACCGGTCTTGGTCACGGCGTCTACAGCAACCTGAAGGACTTCGGTCTTCCCGTGCATTCGTGCATTTTCGCCGGAACGCCGACACGCAATCCAGATCGCTATCATCGCGTCCGTGACCAAATCTGGTTTGAGATGCGCGAATGGTTTCAGACAGAGAACGTCTCCATTCCCAATCATCAGCGGCTTATCGAAGAGCTTGTCACGCCGACTTATGATGACGGCTCCGGCAAGATCAAACTTGAAGAGAAGAAGGCACTGAAAAAGCGTCTCGGTCGTTCGCCCGACTATGCCGACGCCTTGGCTATCACTTTCAGCGTTAATCCTTCTCGTTTTCAAAGCAAATACTCTTGGTCGAAGCCGATAGAATACACGAATCTCCAGAGCTATCAGTGAAGCTAAATAGCCTTAAAAAGAGAAAGGATTAATGGACGAACAGGCTATTCAAAACAGCATTGCGGTAAAACTGAAAGACGCTGTAAATTTCAGCAATTCAAATATCGCGACCAAGCATGAAACGGCGCTGAAATATTATAAGCGCGCCTACCTTCCCGGCGACGACAAAATCAAAGGTCGCTCGAAATGGGTGTCGCCTGAAGTTCAGCAGCGTGTTGATTGGTCCGTTGCCAGCATGATCCGCATCTTCGACAGCCCGGAAAACGTCTGTGAATTCCTACCATTTGGACCAGAAGACGAAGCGATTGCACGTCAGCAAACGTCCGTTGTGAACTGGATTTTGAAGACGAAGAACAGCCATCTTTCGTTTCTTCAGCCATGGCTCCAGAACGGTTTCATTTGTGGTTTAGGCATCATCACAGCCGAATTCACGACCGAGACCATTGAAGGTCTTCCCCGCACAATCAAGGGCATTCCAGACGCGCAGCTTTTGGCATTCGATCAGCAGGAGGAAGCCGGTCAGATTGTCATTGAAGAAGCATCCAAGCCTTACCTGAACGAAGTTGGTATGTCGGTTCGAGACCTGAAAATCAGAGCCGTTCGCCGCAATCCAGTTTTCAACGTCCTCTCAGTCGCTCCCGAAGATTTCATCATTTCCCGAGACGCGAAGATCGATCCCGAGACCGGCGGGATTTGCAGCAAACTTCAGGGGCATCGCAAGATCGTGTCGAAAGCTGCCCTTCTTGAAATGGGTTATGACGCCGAGAAGGTGTCGCAAATCGCGCTGGCATCGAGCAAGAATGATGGCATTGCCTTGGAACGCTCGAAAGACCTTGGTGGCGATCAGGGCGTTTCAGGCGATGATGTCGAAGTCTTTGTCGTCTACTGCAAAATGAAGATCGACAAGAAGGCGCGGCACTATCGCTTCACCCTTGCCGGTGGTATCGAAAAGCCTGTCCTGCTCGATTGTGAAGAGACCACGCGTTTCTATCCATATGCTCCGTTCGTTCCATTCCCGCAGGCAGACACCCTTTTCAGCATGGGTATCGCTGACAAGATTGGCGATGATCATATCCTGATCACTCGGCTGAACCGCGCTATCATCGACGATCTGCACAGCCACGTAAATCCGACGAAGATCGTGAACCCGGATGCCGTCAATCTGGACGACCTTCTGAACGTTCACCCCGGCTCCATCGTTCGCTCAAACGATCCACAGGCAGGCATCAGCTATTCTATTCCGCCTTTCGCTGGCGGGGATGCCATGCCGGTCATTGCCAACTTGTCGAATAGTCTCGACTTCACGACTGGTGTCGGTCCGCAAATGGTCTCGCTGAATGCAAGCGATCTTCAGAACGCAACGGCGACCGCAGTGAACCAGCGCAATAACTCCAGTCAGCTTCTGGTGGAGATGATCAGCCGCTATTTTGCGGACACTGGTTATGCCTACCTCATCCGTATCGTGATTGACCAGCTTCTTCAGAAACCGGAAGAGGCTCAGGCGTTCATTGCCCGCCTCACGAACAACTTCGTGCCGATTGACGAATTCACGCCAGAACTGGACGTGACGACCTCCGTTGCCTTTGGTGTGATGAGCCGTGACCAGTCTACCGCTTCCTTGACCAATCTCTTGGCACAGCAAATGTCCGCCATGCAGGCTGGTCTTCCCATCGTCAACGCTCAGACGATTTACAACACCCTTGCCAAGCTTTCCGAGACCGCAGGCTTCAAGAACAGCAGCCTGTTCTTTGTCGATCCTTCCACGCTTCCGCCGCCGCCACCTCCACAGCCTCCCGTCGATCCGAATGCCGGTCTGATTGAGATGGAAAAGGTCAAGGCGCAGTTGAAGGCGAATTCCGACGAAGCTGATCGCAATTTCGAAATGCAGAAGTTGGTTGCTCAACTTCAGCAGCAGCAATCCGAATTCCGTGAAGAGATGGAATTGAAGAGCAAACAGCAGGAGCAAAATTACCTTCTGAAGCTCATCGAACTCGACAAGAAATACACGCAAAATAATGAACCGAGAGATGACCTTTCTCAGTTGATGATTGAGGTTCCGAATGAACAATATTGAGAAAGCAAATGCGGCACTTCGCTTGAAGGAAAATGAAGATTTTCGCGCCCTAATGAAGTGCATTGAAGCCGAAATTTTCGAGGCGTTCATGAACACGAAGTTAGGGCAAGCGGAAGAACTCGATAGTGTTCACCAACTTAGCCATGGCTTCAAATTGATCAATCAAAGGATCAATAAATACGTTGAAGTCGCCAAGTACGAAGCGCAATCGCAGAAAGATGAAGAATACTAAATATTCGAATCAAAATAATTTTAGGAATTACTAAATAGATGGAAATTGAAAGCAACAATCCGGAAGGAACTGCATTAAACATTAATGAAGCGGCTGATCTTATCAGTCAAACTCTCGACGTATCTGAGGACTCTTTTGATGAGCAACCAGACGAGAACGTTGAATTACCGGAAGTGGATGAAGCTGTTGAAGCTCCTGAAACTGAAGAGACGCCGGAAGAGCAATTTTTCGATATCGATGGCAATCAGGTAAGCCTTAGCGAAATTCGGTCCTCATATATGAGACAAGCCGACTACACGAAAAAGACCCAAGAAATTGCCGAACAACGGAAGTTCTATCAGGAAAACCAAAGGGACGTTAATTCCCTTCGATCTGAAGCACTGGCAGGGATTGAAGCCCTGAAACAGCAAGTTTCAATCGAGTTTCGTCAGATGGAATATCCCGATTTCGATTGGCTCTCAGAAAATGATCCGGCTGAGTATGTCCGCCAGAAAGCCCAATGGGAACGGCGTGAATACGCCGTTCGCCAAATCTATGAAGCTGAAACTGCCCTGAAGCAGAAAGCAGCAGCATATGAGGAAGAGCAGCGCCAGATCGCAATTCAGGAATCGAGCAATCGCTTCTTTGAAAAGTACCCTGATCTGAAGGATAAAAATAAGGCTGATGAAGTTTTCAGTGACATCACTGGATTGCTTTTGGATACCGGCTTTAACGAGCAGGAAATCAAGAGCATCGCTGACTTCCGAATAATCGATCTGCTGTACCGAGTTGTTCAAGCCGAAAAGGCACAAAAGGCAATTCCGCAGGTAGTCGAAAAGATCGCGAAGAAGCCGGTTATTTCCGCGAAGGAAAATTCGCGAAAGACGGCTGCTGATTATGATCGTCAATCTTTCGAAAAATTCAACCAATCTCGTAGTGTTGCGGACGCCGCAGCCCTCATCAAAAATCTACTCTAAGAACAAGAAGGTAAGAAAATGCCCACTTTAACCACGACTAATGTCTCCCATGTACGCGAAGATTTGAGCAACGTCATTTCAATGATTTCGCCGGAAGAGACTCCATTTATTTCCTCTATCGGCAAGACCAAGGCAACCGCTGTCAAGCACGAATGGCTTCAGGACGAACTTGCTGCTGCCAATAAGGACAACGCCATTGCTGAAGGTGCCGATGCAACCGATACGACCCTCAATGGTCCTGTTCGCATTTCGAACGTCACGCAGATTTTCCAGAAGGACATTCGCCTGAGTTCCACTCTGAACGCCGTCAACACGGCTGGCGCGAAGGATGAACTTGCTCGCCAGATCGCCAAGAAAGGCAAAGAACTGAAGCGAGACCAAGAAGCTGCTTATGTCTCGGGCAACGGCTCTGTTGCAGTTGGCGTTCGCAAGCTCGGTGGTGCTGAAGCATTTATCGCTACCAACGCTCTGCATGGTGCGAACGGCGTATCGACCGGTTTTTCCGGTGGTGTGGTCAACGCTCCTACGGCTGGTACGGCTCGCCCGCTCACTGAAGCACTGTTCATTTCCGCTCTCCAGAAGATTTGGGAAGCTGGCGGTGATCCGAACACGGTTATTGCGCCGGGTGTTCTGAAGTCGAAGATTTCGACCTTCAACGGTGGTTCGACCAAGCAGCAGAACGCGGACAAGAAGACCGTCAATCAGGCTGTTGATCTCTATGTTTCGGATTTTGGTACTGTTACGATCCTTCCGCATCGTTTCATGTCCACGACTACTGTCATCGCCTACGATCCCGCTCTTTGGAATTCGGCTGTTCTTCGTGGCGTCGAAAAGAAAGAACTCGGCAAGACTGGTGATAGTGAACGCTATATGCTCGTCACCGAAACGACGCTGGAATGCCTCAATGAAAAGGGCAATGCCAAGATCGCTGACTTGAACGGCTAAAGGCTGAAATTCAGCCAAAATAATCATAAATTCAAGGAACGACTAAGAGCCTCTTCGGAGGCTCTTTTTTATGCAAAATCTCTCAAATTCAAGCCGCCGCTAAATACGTCAATAGACATTTTAGAGGCATACTTGATGGGCAATTTTCAAGCTGGTGATTTGATCCAATCCGGCTCAATCGTATGGGAAGATACTCCCGATTATACGGTCACTTTGATCCGAGACGGTGACAAAATCATTGTCAAAACCGATTATAAAAACATTCAGGCAATGCTCGATGCAAACGCTTCAGAAGCTGCCGATTTCAATCAGACTGGCAAACATTCTGATGTCGTGAAAGTCGCTGGCATTCCGATTGGATTGTATTTCGATTGGAAACGCGAAGGCATTACCGACGATCCTGAAGCGATGAAACGCCGTCTCAATGACGCTGATTATGCAAAGTTTCGCGTGAACAATTGGAGGCTCTGATTTGACCTACAATGAGTTCATGGACCTGATTAAAAGCTACACCATCCGCGATGATGCACCTATTGTCAGCTTCATCCTTCGTGCTGAAAGTCATCTTCGCCCGATTGTTCGCCACTATCGTTCTGAAAAAACGATTGTCCTTTCGATCAGCGACGACATTGCCGATTTGCCTACTGACTTCATCGAAATTCGCTCCATTACGGGTATTGCGAAGCGATACAGACCGGTTTCCATCAACAGTGCCACGCTGACTTCTGATGAGGTCGGCTATTATCGTATTGCCGGAAAACTGATCTTTGCCGGTCAAGTCGAAGATACCGTCAAGCTTACCTATTATGCAGCCTTCACACCGTTGACTGAGACGAATTCGAACTGGCTCTTCGACAATTTCCAGAACGTCTACATTTCAGCCGTTCTCAGGGAATTCTACCGTTGGGAAAAGGATGCCGAAGGCATTGCTTCCGAACAGGCTGCTTTGAACGAAGCTCTCAGCGTTCTTGCGGAAGATGACAGGCGCGGTCGCATGACTGGCTCCATCACGCTTGGTGGTCCTACATGGCAGTAATCGACCAGCCCTTCGCGTCTTGGACGCCCGACCTTCCAGCACTTGGAAACGCGGGGTTGGTGAAGGCGCATAATGGAACGCCGGGGCGCGGCTCATTTGCGGGTGGTGTCACTTTCTTTCCGATGAAAGCAGCCAGTTTGTATTCGTCCACAGCGATGGCATCTCGCCCGCTCGGCACAGCCATCGGTCAAAACGCATCAGGCGATGCCAAAGTTTATGGTGGTTGTGCCACGGCGCTGTACAAGCTCTCGCCGTCTACCCGTCAATGGACGAACATTTCCAGATCAGGTGGCTACACGACTACGGGCAAAGAACGTTGGAAGTCTGTGGAATTCGGAAGCCTGCAAATCTTCACCAACTTCAGCGATGAACCCCAATTCATCGACATGAATCAGGACATCCAGTTCGCCAATTTGACGACCCTTGTTAAAGGGAGACATATTGCGACGACCAAAGGTTTCACCATTCTCGGGAATACCTATGACGCTCTGGACGGTGCTGTTCCTTACCGCGTTCGCTGGAGCGGAATCGAGTCACCTTCCGATTGGGCTTTCAATCCCTCCACTCAGGCAGATTTCCAAGATATTCATGGCTCTGGTTCGATCATGGGTATCGTCACCGATGATCAGTGCTGGATATTGCTTCAGCGCGGCATTGTTCAGATGCAATACATAGGTGCCCCTTACGTTTTCAGCTTCACAGACCGTGTGGTTGGAAAAGGCTGTTCTGTTTCTGAATCCGTGATTTCCGTCGAAGGGCGACATTTCTTCCTGTCTGATGATGGGTTCTACATGCTCAATGGCGGTAGCCTCACACCTATTGGAGCCGGTCGGATTGATAAGTGGTTCCTGCAAAATGCCGATCCCGACAAACTGCATCTTATGTCCGTAGCTGCCGATCCCCGAGAAACTCTGATTTACTGGTCATTCTGCTCGGTTAATTCTCCGAACGGTCATCCAGACATGATGCTGATATTCAATTACGTCACGGGCGAGTGGACTACCGCTGATGCGACAGCGGACATGATCTTCAATGCCATTTCCCTGCCGTGGACGATTGATCAGTTGGACGCCTATGGAACGTTGGATAATGTTCCAGCTTCTTTTGATGACCCTATTTGGTCGGGCGGCAAGTCCATGCTTTGGGCGATGAGCGATGGGGGCGCTGTTTATTCGTTCTCGGGTCAAACGCTCGAACTATCCATTGAGACACCTGAATATCAGCTTGCAAACGTCCTTCCCAATCAGACTGGTGCTGACATCGCATCTGTTTCGAGAGCAAGACCATTGTTTGAAGGCAATGGAACGGCTCGGGTTCAGGTAGGAACTCGCAAGCTTCTTTCCGATCCAATCCAATGGTCAAATCCCCAAGATACAAATGCCGAAACCGGTTTCGCTTATTTCCGGGAAAAGTCACGTTTCCAGCGGTTCCGTATCAATATCTCTGGTGATTGGAAGACTGCATTTGCTGTTCAAATCGACGGGCAGACGGCGGGAAAACGCTAAATAGCGTAATGGAAAGAGTCTACGATCATACGAATACACGACAGATCACGAGTGTTTTGAATCAAATTGCCAGTCAGTTTGATAATACCGGTTCTGTGACTCTGACGAATTCAGCCACGTCAACAACGGTCACAAATCCGAAGATAAACAGCCAGAGTAAAATCTTCCTTCAGGCGAGAACGATTGCTGCTGCGAATGCTCTCAATTCAACGTTCATTTCAGCGATCAATAGCGGCTCTTTTGTAATCACGCATGCCGCTGCGACGACCGTTAGAACATTTGATTATGTGGTGTTCAACGTATGATGCAGATGGGTTTCACGGAAGAAGAATATACTAGGGTTCGTGGTTGGCTTTTATCTGCATTTGAGCGGACACCAGCAGTATTTAATGAAGCTGAAATGCTCGAAAAGCTGCGCAAGAACGAATGGCATCTTGTCACGGCTGATCGCTCTGCATGTGTTTTGGAACTGTGTAAATATGAGGGAGAATGGATTGCCAACGTTCTGCTTTTAGCCGGGGAAAAAACAAATCGCTGAAAGAAATAATGCATTGCCAAGTCGTGCTTTGTCGGTTCCTGAAAGATCAAGGATTCACAAAACTTGTCGGAACACCCCGTCCCGAATGGCATAAACTAATCCTGAAAAATGGCTTCGAAAAACAAGAAGAAGAATTCATAAAGAGGCTTTAAACCAATGGCATCAACTCCCAAGACAACCACTACCACTTCGACTACTGAACCTTGGTCTGGCGCAAAAGGATATCTGCTTGACCAGTATTCGACGCTTGACAATCTCTATAAGTCTGGTGCACCGCAAGCGTATCAGGGTTCGCTTATCGCTGATCAGTCTCAGGCTACGAAAGACGCTCTGGCTCAGGCGGAAAATATCGCTCGAAACGGCAATACATCCACGCTGACCAATGCAACGAATGCCGTAAATTCCGTGATGAACAGCAATGGCAATCAGCAAGCACAGAATACCTATTCTCAGCTTCAGAATACTGCTGGCTTTTCTCCCAATCCGACGAACGACATGGCGAGCAAGATTGCCAATGGACAGTTTGCGACTGGGCAGGCATCGAACAACCCGGCAATGCAGTACCTTCAACAGACTGCTTCGGGCGCTAATATCGGGAACAATCCGTATCTTTCTCAGATGGTTTCGAACCAGCAAGACCAGATCGCCAATAAGCTGAAGAACATCACCAATCCCGGCATTGATAGTCAGGCGGCTGCAATCGGTCGTATGGGTTCCGGCGCTTACGCCACTCAGCGTAATAATGCGGAAACGGCTGCTGCCAATGAAATGGCGAAGGTTGCGACTGACATGTACGGAAACCAGTACAATCAGGATGTCTCGAACCAGATGAATGCAGCGAATGCCTATGGCTCGCTCTATAATCAGGACATCGCCAACAATCAAAACCAGCAAGCGAATGACCGTTCCTACCAGCTTTCCGGTATGAACACGCTCAGCAACAACTACCAGAACAACATTTCCAACATGCTCGGCTTGAACGATCAGAAGCTGAATGCGGCGAATGCTTCTGTTGCGGCAGATTCCAGTTTGGCTTCTCAAAAGCTCAATGCTGCCAACATGGCTGGTCAGACGTATCAGAACCAGTACCTGCCTTCTCAACAATTGGCGAATGTCGGGGCAAGTCAGGATTCTCGTCTGGATGCTCTCAAGGCGGCTGAAATCGGTTCTTGGGATCAGCAGCAACAGCAGCCAATTATGAATGCAGCGAATTTCATCAACCTGCTCAATGGCGGCGGCTACAACAGCACGACCTCGCAGACGCCGGTTTATTCGAATACGGGTGGTCAAATCCTTGGCGGCTTGTCGTCGCTTGCTGGCTTGTTTGCCCTTTGCCAAGCGTCTGAAAAAGTCCTGCATAAGCATGTTGGTTTCATGCCGCTGACTAATGGTGATCGCCTCGCAATCTACGAATTCACCTACAAGAACGACCCTGATCAACAGCTTTGGTATGGACCAATCGCGGAAGAAGTTGATCGAAAGACGGACGCCGCAATCGAAATCGACGGAAAGCTCCATGTTGATGTGAACAAACTCATGGAGGCAGCGTAACAATGGCTGGTGCATTTGATTTCCTTTTCAAAAAGAAAACCAACGGCGAGAACGATCTAAAAGCCGTTCTCAGCCCTGAAGAGGCTAAGAAGGAAAACTTCCTTTCGCAGTTCCTGCCGGAAGACGCCGATAAGCGTCAGTCGCTTGCCCAAAGCCTTTTGTTGGGTGGCGCTGCAATGATGGCGGCTGGTGGTCCTTCTGAGAAACCGACAAACCTTCTGTCTATTGTTGGGCAGGGTCTCGGCAATGGCGTGGGCGCATACAACGCGAACATGGATGGCATTGCTGATCGCCAGACGAAAGGCATTACCAATCGAGCCAATCAGGTGAAGCTCCAGAGCGTGCAGGATGCACAGAATCGGGCTGCGACCTTCGTTGAAAAATACAGCTCGCCTTCCGAGAACGGCTATTCGATTGAGGCGCTTTTCGCCCTTCATCAAATGCAGCTTGCCAATGGTGATGATGCTGGCGCTCGGGAGACGCAAGGGCAAATCCAGAAATTGCAGCAGCATGCCGCAGACAATGGAATGGTCCTTGGGGAAGATGGTTCTTATCGGCTTGCGGATGGTTATGGAAAGAGCATCTTCGATACGAAAAAGGCGGAAAGCCTTGGTTCGGCTGTTGGGCAGAATGCGGAAATTACTGCCGATCAGAAGGATTATCGGTTTGGCGTCGAAAATCCTGATTTCCGAAAATACGAATTTACGAAAAAGAACGACACGAACATCAACGTCAATACGGCTCCCAAAGACGGCAAAATCTTCGAAGAATTCATTGACGAACGTAAAGGCGCAACTTCCGCAGTCGCTGGTCTGAAATCGAACTTCGAAGCGCAGAATGCAATTCGGTCGGGTGCAATTACCGGTGCCATGGCTGATAAGCGGCTTTATCTCCAGAAGGTCGGCGCATTGCTCGGCGTGGCTGACACGAAGGAAATTCAGAATACTGAAACTTTCCAGAGTGCCGTAGCTCCAATGGTCGGCGCGATGATCAAGGACATCGTTGGTTCTGCCAACATCTCCGATAGCGACCGCGCATTTGCAGAGAAGGCGGCAGGCGGCAATATCAGCCTTGATGAAGGCTCCATTTTGCGCCTGCTCGAAATTCAGGAAAAGGTCGCGAAAGACAAGATCGCCACCTACAGTTCTCGGGTTGATGCCATCTATCCTGATACGCCCGAAAACGAGAAGCAACGCGCATTTCTCAAGGGCGGCATTGCTGTTCCTGAAAAGCGGTCTGCTGTTGAGGCAGTCGTGGTTGATAGTGAAGCAGGTTATGAAGCTGTTCCGGCTGGTAGTGCCTATCGTTTCAGTGATGATCCGCCCGAGATGGTTCGGAGAAAGCGCTGATGGTCAATTACATCCGTTATGCCAATCAGGGAGCCACGCGTAATCGTGAGCTTTCTGACGAACTTCTGAAGCGGCTTGGCTATCTGGAAAACATGGGTGTCACAGCCGAAGTCTTCTCAGGTGGACAGCCTGGAATCGAGGAAGGCGGAAGTCGCGTTGGTTCCACCCGGCATGATCATGGCGGCGCAGCAGATGTCTTTTTCTATAAAGACGGCAAGAAGCTGGATTGGGCGAACGATCAGGATCGCCCGATCTTTCAGCAGATTGTCAGTGAAGGCAAAGCAAACGGCATTACCGGCTTTGGTGCCGGTCCCGGCTATATGCAGGCAGGTTCCATGCATATCGGCATGGGTTCGCCGGGGGTTTGGGGTGCTGGTGGTAAAGGTGACAATGCGCCGGAATGGCTGAAAACCGCCTACAATGGCGCTCCATCCCAAACCAAGCCCGATATTGTCTCGGAAGTGATTGCTGCTGCCGATCCTGCATCAGTGCCAAAACAAATCCCCGGCACACAAGTTGTCGCTTCCGCTCAAAAGACGGAAGAGCCGAAAAGCCGGAATGGTGTTCTGATCGATGCTTACAATAAGCTGACTGGTTCTGACGTTCAGGTTGGTGACACCATTCTCGGCATGGACACCGATAAAGTGACCAAAGGCTTTAGCCAGATCGGTGATTTCGCTAAGACCCTCGCAGAACAGGACGCCGCGCTAAATAGCCAAATACAGGCAACAGCAAGGGCGCAAGGCGGTCGTATTGGGGGCGGCAGTCCCGTGGAAATAGCCGTTCTTTCTTCGTTGCCAGAACAACAGCGCAAACGCCGGGGCGGTCTCTCCGGGCTTGGAGGCTTCACGCTTTAACATATGGACGATTGGAAGAAGAAAATTATTGAGCGCGATGGCGGTGCCATTCCGGATTGGAAGCGCAAGATCATCGAGAAAGACAGCGGCACCAACGTTTTCGAATATGCTGGTCCCGATCCTCGCGACCTTTCTAACGATGCGGGCGATGCACCTTGGAATGTCCGTATGGCGGTTGGTGCTTTGGATAAGCCCGAAGACCGTCTGAAGGCGCTTCAGAAGACATATCCCGACGCAAAACCTTATGGCGACGACAACTTCATTTTTACGGATGAGAACGGCAGGACGCGTCTTTACAATCGCGAAAGCTGGTTTCCGTCTCTTGGCGACTTCGCGTCTATCGCGCCGGAAATCGGTGAAACCGTTGGCGGCGCTGTTGGTGGTGTTCTCGGCGGTCTCGGCGGCGGTGCAGTTGGTTGCGCCGTTCCTGTTATTGGAACAGGCGTTGGTGCCTTTGGTGGCGCGGTAACTGGTGCTGGTGGCGGTTCTGTTGCCGGTCGTGAAGGTGTCCAGCGCGGCTTGAACTGGTTGTTCGGAAACGAAGACACTCGAACCGGTTCTGAACAAGCTGCCGATGCTGCAAAAACATTTGCACTCGGTGCGGCTGGCGAAGGTGCCGGTCGTGCGGTTGGCGCTGGCTGGAAAGCAGGTAAAAACGCCTACAAGAAGATGCTGGTCGGTGAAGTTGACGATGTTGCCAAAGCTCAGGCGAGATTGGCAGACCTAAACGCCATTGGCGCTGACAATCCACTTCCCGGCATGGTGAACGGTAATCCCCGCACGTCAAAATTTGAACATGCTCTTTCTTCGCTTCGAAACGGAGACGAGATTCAGAAACGCATTGATGATGCTCATCAGGCGATGGACGGCGAATTCGACCGGATTGTATCGGGAACAGGAACTGCCAGAACGCAGGCTGAACTTGGGGAGCTTCTCAAGGAACAGGCAAAGGCTGCAAAACAGGCTGGCTTCCAACGCTCCAATCAACTCTATGACCGCGTTGGCGAGAAAGTGACCTCTCCCGCCGTCATCGACAACACGTCTTCCTTTTTGAAGAAGCTGAAGGCGGATCGTGAAGCTATGGGCAGTTTCGACAAGCGTGCAATCGGTTCTCAGACTGACAGCGTGATTGATGATGCGACGGCTATTCTGGAAGATGCACAGAACGGCATGACTTTCGATCAGCTTCAGAAAACTCGAACGATCATTGGTCAACGGGCGAAAGACACAGACGACAAGGTTCTTTCAGGTCATCTCAACAGTTTGTACGGCGCATTGACTGCCGACATGGAAAAGACGGCTCTGGCGTCTGGTGAAGATGCAGCGCAAGCATGGCGCAAAGCCAACAACCAGTATCGTCGCCACATGGACCCGGTGAAAGGGTTCGGGAAAGGCAGTGTTGCCGATAAAATTATCCAAGCTCCCGATACCGACAAGATTTGGCAATTCGCGACCGAGACGACCAATAAGGGCGGAAACCGCATCGCACAAATTCGCAGGACTGTTGAAAAATCTGAAGGTGGCAAGGACGCATGGGCTGATGTTGTTTCCAGCAGCATCGAGCAGCTTGGCAAATCGACGGACGTTGAAGGCGTTGAGCAATTCAATTCCACCATGTTCCTGAACAAGTGGTCGAGAATGTCTCCAGAAGCCAAAGATGCCATTTTCAAGGGAACGAAGAACCAGCAATACCGACAGGATTTGGACAGGCTTGCACGTATCTCCAACAACATGAAGCAATATGCCCGGGGTGCGAACCATTCAAATAGTCAGACGCACAAACAGATGCTCGACAACATCAATCCGTTGGACAAGAACAACGTGCTGACTTCCGCGCTCGGTATGGCGGCGGGTGTTGAACCGATGTCCGCACTTGCCATTGGAGCGGCAAAAGGTGCTGCAAAAGCAGGAGCAAACAAGCTCTTCACCAATAGTCGCATGGCACTTTTCAAGAACCCGGAAACAGTCGCGTGGCTTGCCGATATTCCCAAGGCAGAGATGCAAAAGGGCGGAATGCAGGGGCACATGAAGAAGCTCGTGGAAATCCGCAAACGTACTTCTGATCAGGCGGTGGCAACTGCCATTGCCGACTACTTCCGTGATCTTGGCTACGAAGACGACCAATAACCTAAATAAAATCAATAATAATAAGAGGGCGAAAAGCTCATGACAGACCTAATTTCTTCCGATTGGAAAGAGCTTGACGCGGACAACAGTCAGCCTTCTCCGAACGGCGTCCAAGGCGGATACAGTCCTTCCCAATTAGCGCCAATCATTCGATCAATTCGCGGTTCGCTGAAGCGCTTCTATAATCAGACCAATCCCGTTTACACTTCGACTGGCGCAGTTAACGCTTACGTTCTGACGTTTGAGGCTCCACTAGCCGCCTATTCGAAAGGTATCATCTACCGATTTTGGGCACACGCGACAAATACCGGTGCGACAACTCTGAACATCAATTCCCTTGGTGCACGGGCTATCGTATCGAGAGTTGACGGTTCGCCATTAATTGCCGGGGCTATCGTCACCGGTCGGATGGTTGAGGTCGTCTACAATGGCACGGCTTTTGAACTGCTCAGTGTCGCCTTTACCCCTGTTCAGCAAGGCACTGGTCCCAATCAAGGAAGCGCGAAAATTTCGCTCGGTATGAGTGCCAGTAATCGCCTTCTTATGCAGGCAGACAACACTGACTTCGGTGACACGTTGCCGATCAACATCAACGGTAACGCGACTACGCTCGCCGGATATGCGCCTTCTGCTCTTCCAATTTCCACCGCAACCCAAGCTGCTCTCGATGGCAAAGCAACTACTGCCCAAGGAGCAAAAGCGGATACTGCAGTTCAGCCGGGTGCTCTAGGTAATTCCGCCAGCAAAAATTTTTATTATGGGACCGCTGTACCTGCATCCAATTTTGGATCGGAAGGCGACATCTATTTCAGGTACGAATAATGGGCGAAACTTACGTTCAGGTGGCAAGCGCTCCCCGTAAAGTCGTGGATGCGTACAGGAAAATTAATGGCGTTTGGCAACCCTCCACAGAGTTGTACGCGAAGCTGCCGGGTTCCGGTATTTTAAAACACGTATTCTCAAGTGAAATTGTCGTCACAATCACAAGCAACCGAACTGACCTAATCTTGGGTAACTTGTTCACGACTGCCCAATGGCAGTCCAGCGCACGTAAGAGAGTGATTATCAGTTCCGGTGTCGTCGTTACTGGATCGACTGCCGAGTGGGCATTGGCTGCCCAGAATGGTGGGCAAGCAACTGCGACTTGGGGCGGAACACTTACGCTTGAAAATTACGGCTCGATCCAAGGGCGCGGCGGTTGGTACAATGGTGGGCGTGGTGGACATGCCATCTATCCCGATAGCGGTGTCGCTTGGTCTAAGAAGATGCTGGTCGATAATTTTGGCTCAATCCTTGCTGGCGGCGGGGGCGGTGGTCGCGGAGGTGACGGTGGCGGCGGGTACTGGACACAAGAATACTTCGAGGGTCCGGCATATGACGGCGCTAACTACGTCTGGCGAGCAAACTACACGTCAAATGTCGCAGGTGCGATTTGGGGCGGTGCGGACAAGGGCGGGGTTGGTAATGGTGGTGCCACGGAGTTCGACGGCAATGACGGTTGGAGGTATTACCGTGGCAACTATCGTGACTCGCCAATTTTCAACATCTCAAGATACGAACTTTCGCGTCGGCGTTGGGAAGGTAGATGGACAAATGGTGGTGCTGGCGGAACAGGTGGTCGCGGTCAAGGCTCCGATGGTGGAGCAACCGGCAGAAACGGCGGTGGTGCGCCCGGCACAAACGCTGGATGGGGCGGCTACGGTGGCTCTGGTGCTGGATGGGGTGGTTATGGTGAAAACGGTCAAGCTGGCGGCGGCGGTAACAATGGCGGTGGTGCAGGCGGTCAAGCCGGTGGTGCACCCGGAACCGCGTATCGCACCGCTATCGTTCAAATGAACAACAAGGGCACTGTTGCCGGACTCGTCACTTAACTAAAAATCCAACTAAAGTTGTGGTCGGATATTCGATTCAATTGCCTTCCCCTTGAAAATGCATACAAATGCTGTTGTCTATTTCTCGGGGGAACTATGAAGAACATGTTTATTGCTGGCGTCGTGCTTTGCGCGATGCTCTCAAGCTGTGCCACCACCAGCGAAATGCCACTTGCACCTAACGCGGTGCGACTGGACACCAATGCGAGTGGTTTGATTTTCACGAGCGCAGCCGGTGCCATCACCATGAAAAAAGCGGCTGAAGCCACAGTGAAACGTGGATACACCCACTTCAGGCTTGATCAGGTCGCCACCGCGCAGGGTTCTCGTTTCGTCGGAATGAATACAAACACCTATGGCAATGCTTCTGCGAACGTCTACGGCAACACCGCTTACGGCACGTACAGTGCAAACACCTTCAGCACGCCGATGTACGCGCCGACAGCACAAATCGGCGTGACGGTCGTCATGTTCCATGCAAATGAAGCTGGAGCAAAGGGCGCATTCAACGCTGCCGAAGTGATCAAAAAGAACGGTAAGATTTAGCCCGCTCTGAACAGGTCGAATTCTGCCTGCCTTCGGATGGTCAACCCACGCAAGGGTGTGAGAACGCCTTTCACCCTTGCCTTGTCCCATTGCAGCCAAGACTTCCCGATTTCTGTAATCGGCGCTTTGCCGTTGATCTTCTTCAGAAGAGTTGAGCTTGATAGCGCGCCAAGCCCGAGATTGAACGCGAACGATACGAGCGCGCCGAACTGGTTGTCGGTCAATGGGACTTTGACCAGCTTTGCCACGCCTTTCTCGAATCCAGCCAGATCAAGGGCAAGAAGCCTATCAGCTTCGGTTTGGGTGATTGTCTTGCCGCGCTTCACATCAGCCAATGTGACTGTCTTGGTATGTCCGTATCCGATGGTCGGAATATTTGCGGGGCAGAGATAGGCTTTGAGTTTGCAGCCTTCAGCATTACGGATAATCTGAAGAGCTTTTGGGGATGTTTTGTTGTTCATCCATTATGTAGACGAACACGACACCCCGGCTTTTTCCGCTTAGTGAAGGGTAGGCTTTCTTAGCGCTGACTTTGTCCGCTTCTTGTAGGGACGGCGATTGCGAGACTGTTCAGCATCGGTTGCCCAACGAACATTGCCGGGTTCATAGCCCTTATTGTTGTCGATACGATCAATGGAAAAATCGGCTGATGGGCGAAGACCCACTTCACGGGCGAAGGCTTCAAAGCTCTCGAAATGGCAAAGAATGCCTCTACCGCCATAATCGGGATAGCGCGGGTGGTTTTCATGGCGGCAACGAGCAAGGATATTGATGTAGCAACGATAAAGGGAATATTTCTCAAAATCTTCAGACTTGCTGAAACCGTGCTTCTTGCTGTTAAGTCCATCAAAGTAATTGTTTAAATCCATTAGTAAATCTCCTGTTTTTGAATTCAGGAGTATTTAGAAAATTACGGATTTCTGGATTTTGGTGCTGCGCAGAGCCTTGACAAAGAGCCTGTTAGAGCGGTGAGGAATGCTACAAGAAAAATGACGGACTGCTACAATTTTGCCGTTGACAGCCCGACAGAAATAATTGATTTTATTCACTAATTCGACATATCAAAACAGGATTGGCGTTTCTCGTGGACACCAAATTTTCCTTGTCCAGACCGGAGACATAGGTAACAGTTTGTACCTAAGACATAGGTGACAATCTCGTGCCGAACGGATTGTCGATTGTTTGCAGCGTTCTCTGTTCCA